>CAZPTI010000053.1:0-15057 GCA_964588925.1 uncultured Anaerolineales bacterium
CGCGCTCCGATCCGCGTTCACGTTCTCGTCAGGCAACCTGCAGGAAGACGCGTCAACCTTCTACCGGCTTATCGAGAACATGAACATCAGCTACACGCTGCGGCAGTCCCCGTTGACTGGCGTGGGGTTCGGGCACCAGTTCCACATCATCGCGCCCATGCCGGACATCAGTTACTTCGAGTGGTGGCAGTACATCACGCACAACTCGATTGTGTGGATCTGGATGGAAACGGGTGTCTTCGGCTTCCTGAGCATGATTTTTCTGATCGGCGCGGTGATTGTACGCGGGGTGCGGGTGGCGCGGGCCATGCCGGAGGGCGGCGCAACTCATCGCCGCGACTTGAGCGCAATCGCGATCACGGCGGTGCTCTACGTCGTAATGCACTTCCTGTACGCCTACGTGGACATGGCCTGGGATATTCAGAGCATGATTTACCTGGGCTTGATGATCGGACTGATCAACAGCCTGCCCTGGATAGCTGAGGCGAATCAGAACGCATCGGCTAGTGGCGCGGAACGCGGAGGCGCCTGATGCGGCGAATGCTGCAACTGATACGCGAGGAGCTTTACGGCTTCCAGCCCCGGCTGATGCTGGTGCGGCTGCTGGTGGCGCCGCTGCCAGAGCACACGTGCTCGCGGTTGCGCACGCGCGTCCTGCGGTGGGCGGGGTTCCGAATTGGTTTCGGCACCTCGTTCGCAGGGATGCCGGCGATGTCGGGCAGCGGCGACCTGCGCCCCCGCGTGCGTTTCGGCGCCCACTGTTGGATTAATACCGGGCTGCGGCTGGACGCGAGGGACGCGATCACGCTGGGGGATCATGTGGTCATTGGGCCGGACGTGATGTTCGTGACGAGCACGCACGATTACGGCGGGCCGGATCACCGCGCAGGCCGGCTGACCGCCGCGCCGATCGTGGTCGAGGCGGGCGCGTGGCTGGGCGCGCGCTGCACCATTCTGCCAGGCGTGACCGTCGGGCGGGGCGCGGTGATCGCTGCGGGCGCGGTGGTGCATCGCGATGTGCCGCCGAACACGCTCGTGGGCGGAGTACCTGCGCGTGTGCTGCGCGAGCTGCCGTCAGACGAGAGGCAGCGGGAGCGTCCCCTGATCGCGCCCCTGTCCGATAGTTATTACCTGGCGGACGCGTCCGCAGTCGCCGCGCCCGCGCGGACGGAGAGTTGAGGGGATCATGCTGACCATCAGTATCGTCATCCCGACCTACAACCGGCTCGCCCGGCTCAAGCGCGTCATTGCCCGCCTTGAGGCGCAGGACTATCCGCGCGCGGACTTCGAGGTGATCGTCGTCGCGGATGGCTGTTCGGACGGCACAAACGAGTATCTCGCGTCGTTGGAAAGGGGCGGGACCGCGTTGCGCGTGATGCCGGTCATTACCGAGAACGGGGGACCGGCCGCGGCGCGCAACAAGGGCGTGGCAGCCGCGCAGGGCCGCCTGGCGCTGTTCATCGACGACGACGTGATGCCGGAGCCGCACCTGATCAGCGAGCACATGCGGATGCACGAGGAGTTGGGCGCGCGGATCGCGGTGCTGGGGCCGATGTTGACCCCGCGCGAGGCGCGGCTGCTGCCGTGGGTGCGGTGGGAGCAAATCCGGCTGGAGCGGCAGTACGACGACATGGTGGCGGGGCGCTGGCAGGCCACCGCGCGGCAGTTCTACACCGGTAACACGTCACTGGAGCTGGCGGCGGTGCGCGCGGCGGGCGGCTTTGACACGCGCTTCCGCCGAGCGGAGGACGTCGAGTTGGCCTATCGGCTGGCGGCCAACGGCATTCGCTTCGTCTTCAACCCGCAGGCGGTCGGCTATCACTATGCGGAGCGCAGCTACCGCTCGTGGTTGGATGCAGCGTATGCGTACGGCCGTGCGGATGTCGTTTTCAGCCGCGACCTGGGGCAGACGTGGCTGCTGCCGCGGATCGCGCATGAGTTTCGGCATGGTCGGCACCCGCTCATTCGGGTCACAGCGAAACTGGGGGTGGGTCGGCCCATGCTGAGCCGGGTCATGGTCGACGCGCTGCGCGTGGCGGCGCACGCGGGTAGCCGACTGGGCAGCGAGACGGTTGCGGACCTGGCATGCAGCGGGATATTTAATCTTCAGCATTATCGGGGCATTGCGGACGAACTGGGCGGACGCCGCGCGTTCTTTGAGATGATGGCGCGCGCGGCGGAAGCGCCGGTGCCGGGCGTTCTGGAAGACGGCGCGGCGTCGGCGAACGCTGCGGCGTTGGTTAACAGCAGTTCAATGGCAGGGGGCAGCACGCTGCCGGGGGCGAAATGACGAGTCCATTCGAGTTGTTCAAGCAGGATGCGCAGCGGTGGATCGAGCCGGGACAGGTGGTGGAAGTCCCGCGGCTGCGCCTGCGCACGGTTATCAAGTTGCTTTATCGCTATCGTTCGCTGCGCGCCATGCTGTGGTTTCGCCTGGGAAGCTGGTGCCGACAGAAGCGGCTGCCCGCGCTGCCCGGCATGATCCAGCGGCATATCATGCGCAGCTACGGCCTGGAGATTCTCGTGGGCGCGGACATCGCGGGCGGGCTGTACGTGGCGCACCCGGTGGGTTGTGTGATTGTGCCGAGCCGCATGGGGCGCAACTGCTCTGTCATCGCCAATGTAACCATTGGTATGCGGAACGAGTGGGCGTTCCCGACCATCGGGGAAAACGTGTTCATCGGCGCGGGCGCGCGCGTGCTCGGCGCGGTGCGGGTGGGCGACAACGCGCGGATCGGCGCGAATGCCGTGGTGATCGACGACGTGCCGGCGAATGTAACCGCAGTGGGCGCGCCGGCGCGGCCGGTGCAGAAGACGGTTAGCGCCCCCGCAATGGCCGAGCGGGAGGTCGTAACAGCATGAAGCGATCAGCCCTGCGCGGCCTGACGCGCGTTGTTCTTGTAACCGTAGCTCTGCTGGCCGCGGGGTGCGCGGCCCTGCCGGTGTCGCTCTCGCTGCCGCTCGCGCCGCAGCCGTCCGTCAACGCGCCCGCGCCGACCGTCAACCCGATGTTCGTGGCGCAGGCGCGACCGACCGAACCGGCAGCAAGCGCGGTTGTCACCAGAACCTTGAGCAGCGCGCAGATCATGCGGCAACTGCTGCTCCAGCCGACGCCCGCCGCGCCCGTCAGACCCAGGCAGAAAATCGTCGACGCACCGGTGTTCGACGACGCGCTCAATCCCAACTGGAGCGTCGCGAACAGCATCGGCATGCGGACCTTCTTCACCGACACGGAGCACGCGTACACCGGCGCGGTGGGCATCAGCGCCACGCCGGAACAGGATTACGGCAAGCTGTTCTTCACAGTGAAGCAGAACACGCGGGAGAAGTATAGCCTGGATCGGGTCGTTGGCGTGAGCCTGTGGATCAACAGCGGGGATCAGCCGCTCAACCCGAACGACCTGACCGTGACCGTGGTGGGGAGCAACGACTACATCTACTGGCGGGCAGACGACGCGTCGGTCAAGACGGACGAAACGCACTTCTTCTCGGAGAGCCGGTTGTACTACCTGGGAATCAAGAACACCGTGCCGCCGAACACGTGGGTGGAGGCGGTCGTGTGGCTCGACAACCTGCCGTACGAGCCGGACTACAAGTATGTGACGGGGATTTACATCAAGAACGACGAATGGTTCCGGCGCACCTTTTATGTGGACCAGGTGCATTTGTTGGTTGCGGAATGAACGAGGAACGCCAAATGGTTGGAGTGCAGCGCGCATTTGCGCGCGGCGTGGTGCTGCTTTTCCTGGCGGTGATCGTCCTTGCCGGGTGTCAGGCGCTGCCAGTTAAGCCTGCCCCGGAGACGACGCCCGACGCGCCGCCGCCCACAGCGACCGCGACGCCCGAACCGACCGCTCAGGTTACGGCGGAAAACGCTGCGGTCAGGGCGGGTACACCCGTCCCCACCATCGTCAGGCCGACGCCGCAACCGGTCGGCGTGCCCATCGTGGGGGATGCGCTTGCGGCGGGGTGGGACGCGCAGTACAGCTGGAGCACGGGTTTTGAGGCGGCGGAAGAGAAGGGGCCGGGCACCGCGCCTGCATTCCGCGCCACGTTCTACGGCGAGAGCAGCGGGTTGTTCCTCGCGGTGAAGCAGGACAGCCCCGCGGCCTACCCGCTGGCAAGCACTGTGGGCGCGCGCGTGCGTATTAATCCGGGCGCGGAAGCGCTGCCCCTGGATCGGCTGAAGCTGGCCGTGTTGAGCAGCGACCAGCGGGCCTTCTGGGACATGGGCGAGCAGCCGGTGCCGTTCGACGCGCAGTTGGCTGCGAGCGAGGCTACGTTGCCCACGACGGGGTTGGCCGCGCTGCCGGCGAACACGTGGACGGAGATCAACATCAAGTTTGACGACTTGCCATCGCCGCCCAGGGGGCGCTACCTGACCGGGCTGTATCTCAAGGCGGACAACCTGGTCAACCGGTCGATCCTGCTGTCGGGGCTGGAGCTGATGATGGTTCCCGACGAGACGCATCCCGAACCGGTGACGGTCGCGGAGGTCGATGATACGTCGCTGCGCGTTACATTTAGCGAGGATGTCGATCCGGCGACTGCCAGCGACCCCGCCAACTACCAGATTGCGAGCGCGGAAGATTCTGCGTATGCCACCCCGCAGGCGCCAACGGCCGCCGCGTACGAGCCGGAGACGATGAGCGTAGTCCTGACGCTGCCGCAGCCGCCGCAACCGGGCGCAGAGTACTCGGTCGAGGTCAAGGGGATTGCGGATCTGGCGCCACAGCGGAACGTCATGGCGGCGCCGGTCGCGCTGTCGTTCACGGCGGGCGTCCTCACCGTGAAAGTGGAGCCGGACAAGCCGTTGCACGCGATCAGCCCAACGATCTACGGGATTGCGGGCACCACGGGCGAGTACATGCGGGCGCTCCGGCCGGGGCTGAGCAACTGGGGCGGCAACCCGACCTCGCGCTACAACTGGGAGCTCGGCAACGCGTTCAACGCGGGCAGCGACTGGGAGTATCGCAACACCGACTACGGCTTCAAGAGCAAGTCGGTGACGGATGACTTCATCGCGGACGCGCTGAAGGTGGGCGCGGACGTACGCGTCACCCTGCCGACGCTGGGCTGGGTCGCGAAGAACACTGACAGCGAAACCTGCTCCTTCGTTGGGAAGGACGGTAAGTGCTACAACCCCGGTGCAACCTGCCAGAAGCCGGGGCCGACCGCGAACCCGAACCGCTCGAGCGTGAAGACCGACGTGGACTGGGTCGTCCGGTGGGTGAAGCATCTGATCGAGGAGAAGGGCTTCAACGTGCGCTTTTTCGCGATGGACAACGAGCCGGACCTGTGGGGTTTCACGCACTACGACGTCCATCCGAAGTGCGCGACGTACGAGGAAATCCTGAGCAAGTATCTCGAATACGCGACCGCGGTGCGCGCGGCCGCGCCGGATGCGGAGTTGCTCGGGCCGGTGAGCTGCTGCTGGTACTTCTACTGGAACTCGCCCGCGGGGGACGCCGACAAGGCGGAGCACGGCAACAAGGATTTCCTGCTGTGGTTCCTGGAAGAGGTCAAGAAACACGACGAGAAGGCCGGGGTGCGGACGCTGGACGCGCTCGACATCCACTACTACCCGGAGAACGTCTACAACGACAAGGACGACCCGGAGACGGCCGCGGCGCGCATCGAGGCCACGCGCGGGCTGTGGGATGAGAGTTATGTCGACCCGTCGTGGATCGGACAGCCCGTGAAGCTGATCCCGCGCATGAAGCAGCTTATCGCGGAGAACTACCCCGGCACGAAGCTGTTCATCAGCGAGTGGAACTTCGGCGGGGACAAGTCGATGAGCGGCGCGATTGCCATTGCGGACGCGCTCGGCATCTTCGGCGAGCAGGATTTGTACGCCGCGTCGTACTACCAGCGGCCGGAACTCAACTCGCCCGGCTTCTTCGGCTTCAAGCTGTACACGAATTACGACGACAAGGGCGGGCGCTTCGGGGACACCGCCCTGCCCACCAGCAGCAGCAACCGCGAGCAGGTGGCTGCGTATGCGGGCCGCGACAGCAAGACCGGCAAGGTCACGGTGATGCTGATCAACAAGCAGCCCGACCGGGCCGCGCCGGTGCGGCTGGAGGGCCTGACGGCGGGCCGGGCGGAGCTGTATCGCTACTCGCAGGCAGAGCCGGAGGGCATCGTGCGCGAGAACGTCGAACTGACCGCGAATGGGAGCATCACGCTGCCGTCATATTCGATCACGCTGATTGTTATGTCGAATCAGGGAAAGTAGCCGCATGATCCGGGTCGGATTCATCCTTGAGCAAGCGCTGGGCCATATCACGCACAGCAAGAACCTGATGGCGAACGCGCCCGCGCACCCGGACGTCGTCCCCTACTGGGGGCTGGTGCCGTGGGAGACGCGGGGGCTGGCCGATCGTCTACCGCTCTACCGCAGCAACTGGACGTTGCGCGCGGGGCTGCGCGCGCGTGGGATCGTCCGTCGACTGGCGCAGCAGGCGGCGCGCGATGCGGCGCGGGAGAACGGGCATGGCGGCGGGGGGCTGGATGTCCTCTTTTTCCATACGCAGGTGCCCGCGATCCTGGCCGCGGACTGGCTGCGCCGCGTGCCGGGCGTGGTTTCGCTCGATGCAACGCCGAGGCAGTATGACGAGCTTGGCGAGTACTACGGGCACGCGGCCGGGCCGGGCGTGATCGAGCGTTACAAGTGGCGGCTGAACCGCGACTGCTTCCGGGCCGCGCGGCATCTCGTTGTCTGGGCCGAGTGGACGAAGCGCGGGCTGATGGCGGACTACGAAGTCCCGGCGGACAAGGTTACCGTGATCCCGCCGGGCGTGAACGTGGCGGAGTGGCGCAGGCCGGAGCCGCGCGGGCGCGACGGTGGGCCGGTCAGGCTGCTGTTCGTGGGCGGCAACCTGGAGCGCAAGGGCGGCCTCGTGCTGCTGGAGGCTTTCCGACGGCTGTCGGCTGAGGCGGCGCGAGGCGACATGCCGGAATTGGAGCTGCACCTGGTGACGCGCGATACGGTGGCGCAGGAGCGCGGTCTGTTCGTATACAACGATCTCAACCCTAACTCGGACCGGCTCAAGCGGCTGTATCACGAGAGCGACCTCTTTTGTCTGCCGACGTACGGGGACAGCCAGCCGCTCGTGCTGAGCGAAGCGGGCGCGGCGGAGCTGCCCGCTGTCACCACCGGGATCGCGGCGATCCCGGAAGTGGTGCGGGACGGCGAGACGGGGCTGCTCGTGCGGCCGGGGGACGCCGAGGGGCTGACCGCGGCGCTGCGGCGGCTGATTTGCGACGACGAGTTGCGGCGGCGGCTCGGCGCGCAGGCAAGCGAAGTAGTGTCGCAGCAGTTCGACGCGGCGAAGAACACCGCGCGGCTGCTTGACGTGCTGAAAGACGTGGCGCGCGACCGCGCGGAAGAGAAACACGCGAAGAGGCGAGCATGAACCGCGTCCTGCTAACCGTCTCCGGCACGATGGACCCGCAGCGCCCCGAACAGGCGCGGCGAGGCGAACGGCCGCGCGCCGACTACCTCGAGCTGGCGGCTGCGCTCGGCGCGGATTTGCTCGACCATGCGGGCGCGCGGCGGATCGCGGGCGCGCACCGCATGGCGGGCGGGGGACTGCTTGCGCGGCTGATCGAACGGCTCGGCGGGCCGCATCTGCTGCTGGCGTGGGCGTGCTTCCTGCAACGCGCGCGGTATGACCTGATGTTTACCGACGGCGAACAGGTGGGGATTCCGCTGGCGTGGCTGTTGAAGTTCCTGGGGGGCGCGCGGCACCAGTTGCCGCGACATGCGATGATCGTCCACATCCTGTCGGTGGGCAAGAAGCAGCTCTTTTTCGACCTTTTCCGCATTCAAAGTCACGTCGACCTGTTCTTTGTCTACTCGTCGTGGCAGGCGCGGTTCATTTCGGAACGGTGGCGGGTGCCTGCGTCGCGCATTGTGCTGACGCCGTTCATGGTGGATGCGCGCTTTTTCTCGCCTGATCAGGTCCCCGCGGCGCAGGAGCCGCGCGAACGACCGCTGATCTGCGCAGTGGGGCTGGAGCACCGCGATTATCCGACACTGCTGACTGCGGTGCGCGGGCTGCCGGTCGACGTGGTGATCGCCGCAGCAAGTCCGTGGTCGAAGCGGAGCGACACGACGGCCGGGCAAGTCATTCCGGACAACGTGACGGTGCGGCGCTTCAGCCAGTACGACCTGCGGCAGCTTTACGCGGACAGCGCGTTTCTGGTGATGCCGCTGTACGACGTGCCGTTTCAGGCGGGCGTGACCGCGATTCTGGAGGCGATGGCGATGGGTAAGGCGGTCATCTGCTCGCGCACGCCGGGGCAGACGGACGTGATCCGCGACGGCGAGAACGGGCTGTATGTGCCGCCGGGGGACGCGGGGGCGCTACGCGCGGCGGTTGAAGGGCTGCTGGCGCGGCCGGATGAGGCGGCGCGCATGGGCCAGGCGGGGCGGCGGCTGATCGAGCAGGAGATGAACCTGGACGCATATGTCGAACGGCTGGCGGGGTGCGCTCGTTCTTTGGTACAGGATGCGCGAGGGCGCGCGCAGTTGGGAGAGGCAGGATGAAGGTCGTCGTGACGGGGGGCGCGGGATTTATCGGCAGCCACCTGGTTGACCGGCTGGTTCGCGACGCGTGGGGCGAGGTCGTCGTGATGGACAACCTGCGCCGCGGCCGGCTGGAGAATATACGCGGGCACGTGGCGGCCGGGCGCGTCGAGTTCCGCGAGACGGACATTCGCGACGAAGCCGGGTTGACGCGCGCCATGCAGGGCGCGGAGGTCGTCTTTCACCTGGCCGCGCAGTCGAGCGTGATGGGCGCGGTGTCCGATCTCGACTACTCCTTTACGACGAACGTCGTCGGCACCTACAACACGCTCAAGGCGGCGCAGGCAGCGGGCGCGCGGCGGCTGGTGTTCACCTCGTCGCGCGAGGCGTATGGCGAACCGGCCAGCCTGCCGGTCGACGAAGCGCAGCCGCTGACGAGCAAGAACACGTACGGCGCCAGCAAGGTAGCGGGCGAGGTGTATTGCCGCGTGTTTCAGAACACGATGGGGCTGGAGACGGCGATCCTGCGGCTGACCAACGTCTACGGGCCGCGCGATTTCGACCGCGTCATCCCGCTGTGGCTCGGCATGGCAAAAGCGGGCGAGCCGCTCGTCGTGTACGGCGGGCAGCAGGTGATCGACTTCGTGTGGGTCGACTCGGTCGTGGAGGCATTGGTGCGGGCCGCGACGGCGGATATGGCGGGCGCGGCGGTCAACGTGGGCAGCGGCAAGGGGACGCCGCTGCTGACGCTGGCGGATCGCATCCTCGCGCTGATGCCGCACACCGGCGATGCGGAGAAGCGGCTGGACGTGCGGCCGGCGCGCTCGGTGGAGGTGACGCGCTTTGTGGCGGATGTGGCGCGGATGCGGCGAGTGCTGGGCATCGAGCCGCCCCATGATCCGCTGTTCGGGCTGGCGCAGATGGTGGAACAGGCCGAGGGGATGCCGGCTGCCGTGGTTGTGACGGAGCGCGGCCGATGATGCGCTTTGTCCGCGCCATCCTGTTTGTCGTCGGCGCGGCCCTGGCGCTGCCGGTCGGCTATCTGCTGCTGCTGACCGGCGCGGCGACCGCGCAGGAGCTCCGGCGACGGCGCGGGCCGAAGCAACCGACGCTCGAAGCCACCGCGCCCTCGCCCCGATTCCTGATCCTGATCCCCGCGCACAACGAGGAGGCGCTACTGCCCGCAACGCTGGACAGCCTGGCGCGGCTGGACTACCCGCGTGAGCGGTACACCGTCCACGTGGTGGCTGACAACTGTGACGACCGGACCGCGGAGGTTGCGCGCGCAAAGGGCGCGGGGACACTCCGGGTGGAAGTCCACGAGCGGCGGGATGCGGAGGCGCGCGGGAAAGGGCACGCGCTGCGATGGCTGCTGGAGCGCCTCCGCGCCGCGGGCGAACCGCACGACGCGATCGTCATCCTCGACGCGGACACAGTGGTCACGCCGAACTTTCTCGCTGTGATGGCTGCGCGGCTAGAACGCGGAGAGCGTGTGATTCAGGCATACTACGCGGTGCGCGACCCGCAGCGTTCGTGGGGCGCGGGACTGCGTTACGCCGCGCTGACCGCCGTGCACTACCTGCGGCCGAGCGCGCGGATGGCGTTGGGCGGGTCGACCGGCTTAAAGGGCAACGGCATGGTATTCGCAGCGGATATTCCAAACCGGTTCGCGTGGACCAATGACCTCGCCGAAGACGTTGAATATCACATGCAATTGATCCTGGCGGGCGAGCGCGTCACCTTTGCGCCGGAAGCGGTGCTGTACGCTGAGATGCCGGGCACACTGCGAAGCAGCCAGACGCAGAACGTGCGTTGGGAGCGCGGGCGGCTGGAACAGGTGCGCCGGTATGTCCCCGGTTTGATGCGAACGGCCTTCGCGCGGCGCAGCTTCCTGTTGTTCGACGCGGCGGTCGAGCAACTGATCCCGCCGTTTTCGGTGATTGCGGGCGCGACGGTCGCGCTGCTGCCCGCGGCGATGGTGGCGAAGAGCAAGCGGACGACCGCGCTGGCCGCGGGGCTGCTGGCGGGCGAAGCCGTGTACAGCTTCGCCGCGCTGCTCCTGGCGCGCGCGCCGCGGAGCGTGTACCGCGCGCTGCTGTACGCGCCCGCGTTTATCGCATGGAAGTGCTGGCTGTATGCGCGGGTGCTGCTCGGTTTGGACCGCGGCGGATGGGTGCGGACGGCGAGAGAAACGAAGTGAAACGCAGAGTGAGAGGCAGAGTATGGACGTAGCTGAACGACCGAGTGAGACGATGGCCGACGAGAAGGCGGCCCGGATGCTGGAGATGTATGAGGCGCAAAAGTTTCTCGATCCCCGGTTGGTCTACCGCGTTCACCTGACCCTGATCCTGTGGGCGATTCGCAGCAAGTTGTCGGATGCGCTGAAACGGGGCCTGGACATCGTGGTTGCCACGATCGCGCTGATCCTGGCCGCGCCGATCTTCGCGATCACCGCGCTGGCGATCAAGCTGGACTCGCCGGGGCCGGTGTTCTTCCGGCAGACGCGCGTGGGCAAGTACGGGCATCACTTCGCCTGTTACAAGTTCCGCTCGATGCGCACGGATGCGGAGTTAGTCAAGGCGCTGCTGGCCGCGCAGAACGAGGCGGACGGGCCGGTCTTCAAGATGAAGCGCGACCCGCGCGTGACGCGCGTGGGAGCGGTGATCCGCAAGTTCAGCATCGATGAGCTGCCGCAATTGATTAACGTGCTCAAAGGTGAAATGAGCCTGGTGGGGCCGCGGCCCGCGCTGCCCAAAGAGGTGGTGCAGTACAAATTCGAGCAGTTAGGGCGACTGAACGCGCTGCCGGGCATCACGGGCTTGCAGCAGGTGTCGGGCCGCAGCGACCTGAGTTTCGAGCGGTGGACGCAGCTTGACCTGCAATACGTGAGCGAGCAGAGCCTGTGGCAGGACGTGAAGATTTTGCTTAAGACCATTCCGGCGGTGATTACGGGACGGGGTGCGTACTGAAATTCTGCCACAGAGGTCACAGAGGGCACAGAGCGTCTCTGTTGCCTCTGCGCCCTCTGTGGCTGGAGCATTCTCACCCTTCGACGAATGGGGGCGTGACGGGCATGCGTAAGTTACTGGTGGTGATGGGGGTGCCGATCGACGATCTTGATATGCCGGCGGCGCTGACACGGATCGAGGAGTTTATTTGCGAGGGCCGCGCCACCGGCAGGACGCATCAGATCGCGACCGTGAACGCCGATTTTGTCATCAAGGCGCAGGACGATCCCGAATTGCGGATGATCCTGCAGGAAGCGGACATGGCGACCGCAGACGGCATGCCGCTCGTGTGGGGCGCGCGGCTGCTCGGCGTGGACCTGCCCGGCCGCGTGACGGGCGCGGACCTCGTGCCGTCGCTGGCCGCGCTGGCTGCGGAGAAGGGGTACAGCCTGTATCTGCTCGGCGGCGGGCCAGGGGTGGCGGACCGCGCGGCCGACGTGCTGCGCGAACGGCATCCCGGCATCCGTATCGTGGGCGCGGTCTCGCCGCCGTATGCGTCGGTTCTCGAACTTAACCCCGCGCTGGTGGAGGACATCAGGAACGCGCGGCCGGACATCCTGCTGGTGGCGTTCGGCAACCCGAAGCAGGAGAAGTGGATCGCCATGCACGCGCCGGAAGTCAAGGTCCCGGTGATGATCGGCGTGGGCGGCACGCTCGACTTTATTGCGGGTGTGACGCGGCGCGCGCCGACGTGGATGCAGAACGCGGGGCTGGAGTGGGCCTACCGGCTGGCGCAGGAGCCGCGGCGGCTGTGGCGGCGCTACATGGTGGACTTGACCGGCTTCGGCTATTTCTTCGCGCGGCAGTGGTGGGTGATGCGGCGCGGCGAGCGCAGCGCGGTGGTCGCGCCGACGGGGGCGAGCAGCGCGACGGAGGAGCCGGTCCTGATCGACGGCGTCGCGCTGCTGAGCGTGGGCGAGCGGCTGACCATCGCGAACCGCGAGGCGTTTCTGATGCAGGCGGATGAGGCGCTGGCGGCTACGTCGCGCATCGTGGTCGACCTGGCTCGCACCGCGTTCGTGGACAGCTCGGGCTATGGCGCGCTGGTAACTGTCGCGAAACGCGCGCGCGCGGCCGGCGGGGAGCTGCGGCTGGCCGCGACGCAGCCGCAGGTGGCGCAGACGCTGCGACTCTTGCGGATGGAGCAGTTTTTCAGCGCGTACCCTGACGCTGAAGCTGCGCTGGCGGCGGCTCAACAACGGGACGCCGCGTCGGAGAGCGCAGAGGCGCGCGATGATGCGCTGGCGCTCCCGTTGAACGGCTGGCAGACCGCGCGCGCGCCGCGGCGGCTGGACGCGCTCAGCGCGCCGGCATTCCGGGAACAGTGCGCGCGGCTGCTGGCAACGCAACCGCGGCTGATCGTGGACCTGTCGGAAACCGTGTTTCTGGCGAGCGCCGGGCTGGCCGCGCTGATTGCGCTGAGCCGCGAGGCGCGGAGGCTGGACGGCGAGCTGCGGCTGGCGTGCCTGATGCCGGACGCGTTGCAGGTGTTGAAGCTGGCGAAGCTCGACGGAACGTTTGCGATTTATCAAGACGTGAAAGAGGCGGGGACGTAGCCATGCAAGCATTGATTCTATCCACTGACGAAGCGCCACCGGGTGGCGCGGCGAAACTCCATCCTCTGACCGAGCGCATCCCTGCGCCGCTGTTGCCCGTGCTGAACCGGCCCCTGATGGCGTACCCGTTGGAACTGCTGTCGCGCGGAGGGTTGCGGAACATCGGCGTGGCGGTCCACCACCAGGCCGGACGAATCGAGGCGCATTTCGGCGCAGGCACGGGCCACGCCGCGCAACTGACCTATTTCCTCCAGCGCGAGCCGCTGGGGTCGGCGGGGAGCCTGCGGTGGGCCGCGTCCGCCTTGAAAGAGACGTTCGTCGTGCTGCCCGGCGACGCGCTTGTCCATTTCGACGTTTGCGCGGCGCTGGAGTTTCATAGGGCGCACGGCGGCGTCGCGACGGTGATCGCGCACACGCCAGAGCTGTCTTACCCGTTGCAGGCCGTTGCGGTAGGACCGGATGGGGTGGCGCGGGGGCTTGCGCCGGAAGAGACGCCCGACGCGCGCATCCTCTCCGCCACCGGCGCGTACATCTTCGAGCCGCGCGTCTTCGATTGCATTTCCTCCTTGCAGCGGGCGCGGCCGCGGCAACCGCTGGACATCTACCGCGACCTGCTGCCGGAGTTGATCGGCCGCGACGGGGTCTATGCGTTCGCGACCGAGGGGTACTGGAACCCGATCCGTGACGTACCTGCATATCATCAGGCGCAGCTTGACGCGCTGCGAGGTGCGCTTACGCGAAAAGATGAAGTCGGCGCGGTTCCGTACGTCTCCATGCAGGAGCGCGAGATCGCGCCTGGAATTCTCGTCGGACGGCGCGCAACGATCCACCCGACCGCGCGGTTGGTTGCGCCCGTCTACATCGGCGCGGGGTCGCAGATCGAGCGCGATGCCGAAGTGGGGCCGGGCGCAGTAATCGGCGCGAACGCCATTGTGGACGCGGGCGCGACGGTGACGGATAGCTGTGTGCTCGAAGGCACTTACGTGGGGCAACTGGTGAAGGTGGAGGGGCGCGTGGTGCGCGGGGGGTTAGTGCTGGACGCCGACAGCGGGGAGGGTCTGCGCATCGTGGACCCGTTCCTGCTGGGCGAGGTGTCGCCGCGACTGATCGCGCGGCCATTGCTGGGGCTGCTGGCGCGCGCGGCCGACAGCCTCGTTGCGCTGCTCCTGCTGCTGCTGGCGCTCCCGGCGCTGGCGGTCATTGCGGCGGCGCTGCTGGTCACGTCGCTCGCAACGAGGCAAGCGGGCCGCGTGATCGAGTTGCGTCCGCGCGTGCGCTGGCGCAAGGGCGGCGAGGCAGATGGGGTCGCGGCCGAGCGGGAGACCTACGGCATGCCGCACTTCCGCACGCGACGCGCGGACGGCGGCTACCTGCCAATGGGCGCGTTTCTGGAGCGGACGCAGCTCGACCGCATCCCCGCGCTTGTCAGCGTAATGAACGGAGACCTACGGGTGGTGGGGGTGAAGCCACTGACCCCGGCGGAGGCGGATCGGCTGACGGAGGAGTGGCAGCGGCTGCCGTACGAGAGGGGTCAGTTGCCGGTGAGCGGGTTCACAGGGCTGTGGTACGCTCAGGGGAACGGGTCGGACTACGACGATCTGGACGAGATTGTGGCGACCGACGCGTACTACACCGCAACGCGGAGCTTCTGGGGGGATGTCCGGCTGCTGCTGCTGACGCCGGTGGCGTGGCTGAGCGGGCGCGCGTTGCCGCGGCGGAGCGCGGGGCGCGCGCGGAGGGCGGCGCGACGGTCGTTGGACCGCGAAGGCGCGAAGTTGGCGAAGATCGCGAAGCGCGAAGCACGCGAAGCCCCGCCTTCGTGACTCAACGATCGCAATGTAAGTTTGTCAAAGGCGCCTGGGTGGACATTCTCACCTTGCGTTAAGTTGAGTTGAGCCATGCCACAGCGCGGGCCGCTTCGCGTCCTTCGCCAACTTCGCGTCTTCGCGGTCCAGGCTCC
>CAZPTI010000053.1:15157-21516 GCA_964588925.1 uncultured Anaerolineales bacterium
CGCGGTCCAGGCTCCACGCGCTACTTCAACAACGCGGCCTTCCCATCCGTCATAAAGAACGTGTTAACCTCGCCGAACGCGTCGCGGCGCAGTTGCCCGGCTTCGTAGCGATAGGGTCGATAGCCCCGCGCGGTGAGGTGCTTCAACACCTCGTCGTCCGGGCTTTCGATCAGCAGGATCGGCTCATGACTGCGCAACGTCCGCTCGCCCCCGCGCAGCGCCTCTAACTCGTAGCCTTGCACGTCGAGCTTGATGAAGAAGGGCGATAGCGCGAGGTCGTCCAGGCGGCGGATGCGGCACTCGACTTCTCGGATCGTCAGATGCTTCTCCTGATACCAGTAGATACGGTCGCGCAGCCAGTCGGCCGCGGCCTCGCGCTTGAGCGACGCCAGCCCGTCGTACATCCACTTCTTGTAGTAGGGGACGAATAGATTGAACGTCCCTTCCTGGTCGCCCAGCCCGAAATTCCTGACGACGACGCGCTCCTCGCGGCCAAACTGCCGCGCCAGCTTCTCGCTGAGCAGCGGGTTCGGCTCGAAGGCCCAGATGCAGCTCCGCCGCATGAGCATGAGCATTGCTTCAGTGCTCTGCCCGCGGTTCGCGCCCACGTCGAGATAGAGCGCGCCGTCGATGTCGGGGAAGAGCGACAGCGCGCGGAAATCGGCGTCGTGCGGGCGCTTGAGCGCGCGACCGACGAAGCTCCGGGCCGCGAACTTGGCATCCAGCAAAAACGGGACATCTGACTGCAATGTCCGCAACAGCTTCTCCATCACGAGAGATAAATCCTTTCCGCCTCACAACGTACGGATGACGCGCGCAGGCATGCCCGCGGCGACCACGCGCGGCGGCACATCGCGCGTGACGACGCTGCCCGCGGCGATCACGCTGCCCGCGCCGATGGTGACACCGCGCAGGATAATCGCGCGCGCGCCGACCCAGACGTTTTCCTCTAAGATGATCGGCCGTGATTCGGGGCGTTCGTTGCGACGCTCCGGGTCGATCTGATGAAAGTCGTTGTCCATGATGATGACGTGGGTGCCGAGGCTGCACATGGGGCCGATGCGAACGAGCAGGTTGGCTGCGATGGAGCAGCCGTAGTTGATGAACGCGCTCTCGCCGAGCTCGAGCGTGCCGCCCGGCCCGGCCACCAGCTCCGTCGTGGCGATTGTGGAGACTAACCGGACGCGGTCCCGGACGACCAGCGCGCCGCGCGCCTGCACCGAAGGCCGCCCCCACACCCGAACCTTTTTGCCAAGCTGCGTTGCGCCCCGCAGATACCAGTACGCCCGCGCCACCGCCCACCCATCCGACCACACCGAACCCAGCCTCATGCCATCCCTCCGGCGAATCACGCGATCCGCCAATCCATAAAACGCGTGTTGGCGGGGCGGGACTCCCATGAGCCCTCATCACCCCGCCAACAGTCTACGATATTCTGGCGCGCTAGATCAGTAATTCACGTGCCGCTGCTATCCCAATCCCATGAAATTCATGCGAGGGACACCAACGAAGCTAGACCCGCTCCCTCACGGCTGCGACAGGAGCACCGGCAGCGCCACGCGAAAACGGAGGTTCTCGCGTCGGGGCTGCGAGGTGCTGGTCGGCGTTGCGACGGGCGCGGGCTGGGTGGTGGTGGGCGTGGCGGTCAGCGCGGGGACCGGGCCTTGCGCCGAGCCGGACGCGGGTATGACCACGAGCGTGATGGAGGACGCGGGATAGGTGGTCGTGAAGCCGGCCGCGTTGACTGCCTGGTCTGGAAGCCGCATGATGGTGTCGAGGTTAGCCGCGCTGTAACGATAGACACGCGCCGCCGCCGAGGGCGTGAAGCCCGACAGCACCAGCGAACTGGAGAGGTTGTCGCCCGACTTGTTGACCACGACGAGCGTGAGTGCGGCGTCGGAACTGCGCTGCGCTGCGTACACGGCGAGCTTGTCCTGGTCTGCGCTGCCCGCCTGCACGCTCACGTCGCCGAACTGCGCGCCTGCGCCGTCGTAGTTGCGGTAGATGCGGAAAGCAAACGCGCCGGGATCGTCGAACGCGGGCGGGGCCCAGAGGGTGGCAAGGTCCAGCCCCTCGCGGCCGAACACGCCGAGCACGTCGGCCTGCGCGAGCGCGCCGTTCATGTCGTCGAGCGCGCCCCAGTTGTACTCGGTCATCGCCAGTTTGGTGCCGGGGTAATTCTTGTCCACCCACTCGCGCATGCGCGGGATGAGGCGCACTGGCTCGTTGATCCAGCTTTCGTCGACGTAGGTCGGGTCCCAGAGGGAGCGCACCGAACGCAGTCGCAGGGCCTGGGTGGACGCTTCGCCTGCGGGCGAAAGCGCGACATTGGACGCCTGCGGGTAGTAGTGCAGGTCAAGGTAGTCGAGGATGCGTTGGCCGCGCTGCTGCTCGTACGCGCGCATCTGCTGAAGGTACCACTCCACGAAGGGGACGCCGCCGTGCGCGTTGCGGTCGGGCGGGTTCTGCCACCAGGAGCCGCCTGCAGCCGCGTCGAGCGCGGAGTAGAAGTAGGCGGTCCAGCCCCACAGGACGGGGCCGAGGGTCTGCGCGGCAGGATCGACGGCCTTGATCGCGGCTGCGTACTTGTAGGTCAGGTCACGCAGCTCGTCGTAGCTGACCGGATTAGGATGCACGTCGCGGTGGGTGCTGTTCCACAGCATCGGCTCGTTGTCGAGGTTGTAGTAGCGGACGCCACCCTGACTGGCCGAACCCACGTGGCCCACCAGGAAGCGAATCCAGTTCTGGATAAAGGTCGGGTCGATCGCGATGCTCGTGTCGCGGGGGTCGTTGCCGGTGATCTTCGTGCCGTCGGGGCGGACGCCGTTGCCGCAATCGGGGTGGTAGGGATCGGTCCACTGCTGCGGGCCGTACTTTGCTACACTGTAGGCGCAGGCATACGTGCGATCTTTGGGCGTGTAACCGATCATGGGGATAGTGAGGAGGGTCTGGGCGCCGGTGCGCTGGTTCTGGTGGATGGCCCGGTCGGCGGACGAGCCGTCTGGCAGCGCGCCGACGTTGGCGAGCTCTTCGGGCACGTTCTCGAAGAACCAGTCGCTCGCGCGGTTCGCCACGTCGGTCTGCCAGTTATAGCGCGTGGTCGCGTTGCCGCCCCAGCGGCGCACGGGCAGGCGAAGGTCGGCGGCGAGCGCTTCATCCGCGTAGTTCATGCCGTAGATGTCGGGATTGATGGCGCGTCGGCCGGCCGCGGCATTGACGCTCAATGCTGGCCCGCTCACGGGCGCGGAGGTCGGAGTGGGCGTGTACGGGATGCTGGCGAGGGTGATGTCGTCGAGGTAGAAGGCGGGCTGGGCCGCGCCCTTGCCGTCCTGCCACGCAATGCCGCTGATCTGCCGGACGTTGCCGAGCGCCGCGAAGGGCAGCGAGACGAACGTCCACGTGTTGGCGGACGCGGTGACGGTGGCGCCGGTCGAGAAGTTGCCGTTGGCATCGGCCAGTTTCACCTGCACGGACTGGCCGCCCTGCGCGCCGCCGTGAATCCAGAAGCGCAGAGTGTTGTGCGTGAGGGTGGAGATGTTTGCGTCGGTATGGAGATAAAACGCAGCCCAGGGGCCCGAAATGGCGGCTTCGGTGGAGGCGCTGCCGCTGTGGACGGGGGCGGGGGCTGAGAGGTTAACCGCGGTGCTCCAGGACCAGTTGGACCAACCGTTGCTGAGAGAATCGGTGTAAATCGGGAGGTCGGAAGAAGCAGCGGCCCGGTGCGGCGTGAGGCCGGGTGGCGTGATCTGGGAGATCAGCGCGGCGACGGCGACGAGCAGAAGCAGTCGCAGGCGCACTTTGCGCGTGCGCGCATGGGGAGTTGACATTGATTGACTCCTTTGGGGAACTGATGTGGGAGTGATCCCAGTGCGACGGGGATGTCGCGACGGGAAAGATAACACAGGTTATTGAGAACAGGAAATTTGACGTAGTACTTTTTATGTATCGGCGTAGATCTGTAGCAGGCGCATGATCTGGAACGTTTGTCTCTATAGATGACAACGGACGTAACGCTGCTTGGTGACGCCGAGAGCAAGTGCTATCATCGAATGTGATGCCGTGAGGATAACGAGCGCCGTTCCTCTTCGTTATACAAATGTAACATTGCGCAAGACGATCCTGAAGTACGCTTACAAAAGATAACAAGTACTTCCCGGGGGGTCGATAGTATGCCCACAAGCGCACCGCGGTCGCCGCAGTACGTCGTCGGTGAGCGCGTCCTCGCTGTCATTGACGGCATCTTTCCATTCGGCGTCTTTGTGCGCCTTGAAGATGGCAGTCCGGGCTATATCCGCTTGCGAGAGCTTTCGCTGGAAGGCGACGCGCGCGGGTTGACCGCCTTCCAGGTTCGCCAGCAGATCCCCGCGATCGTGCTTGAGACGCCAGGCGAAGGTCACCGCTACCTGCTGAGTCATCGCCTGACGCTGGGCGATCCTTGGTCGGCATTCTTCGCCAATCGTAAAGAAGACGACATTGTCACAGGCACGGTGTGCGCGCTGACGAGCGACGCGGCCACCGTTGAGATTGAGCCAGGCATACGTGGCTACATCCCCCTCCGCGAACTCGCTTCCTGGCCCGTCGAGGAGCCGAGAGACGTCTTGTGGATCGACGATCAGGTGCAGGCGCGCATCATTCGGATGCAGCACAAGGCGCCGCGCCTCACGTTGAGCATTCGCCGCCTGCTGGAACGGGCTGCGTTCTACGCTTCCGTCCTGCAACGTATCGACCATCAGAGCGATGCGCCGGCCGTCCAGGTCGAGCTGCCCCTGCCCGCCTCTACCGAGACAATCGCGCTGCCGCTTCCGGTGCTGATCGTCGACGATGTGGAGCAGTTGCGCGTGAGTGTTGCGCAGCGACTGAGCGCTTTCGGGTGCCAGGTCGTGTGCGCGGCGAGTAGCGCGGAGGCTGTGCAACTGGCGCAGGATAGCGAGTTCGCGCTGATCATTGCGGACCTCGACATGCCAGATATGAATGGCGTGGAACTGCTCTCGCAACTGCGCGCAAACGGTTGCAAAGCGCCGATTGCGATCATGAGCGATCCGGCATACATCGTCGAGAATATGCCGGCGCTGTTGCCGCTCGACATCGCGGCCGCGCTGCCGAAACCGCTTGAGATTACCGATGTTCAGGCACTGCTGCAAGGAATCGCGCAGGGTGAACGGCCGCGCGTCGTATCGAGAGGCTGGATTCCGCTTGACGATGTTCCCGACCTGCAACCCTTGACAACGGCTGCGGACGTAGCCGGGCCTATTGCCGAGCGGATGCAGAAACTGCTGGAGGACGCGGTGCGCGACACCGGCGCGACACAGGGAGCTGTGTTCCGAATGGATGCCGTCTCGCTGCAGATCGACATTGTAGCCTCGACCCCCGCGTTGCAACCTTCGTCCGATCTGCTGTACGGGTTGCGCGAAAGCCCGGTCAAAGACGTGATTGCGGAGAACCAGCCGCTTCTGGAACACAACGTCAAGGGCAACCCGCTTCAGAGTCGGCGGTTTGCCCGGCTGCTCCTGCTCCTATCCTTTGAGTCGTGTTTGGCAATCCCCTTGCGTGCCGGGGGACAGGTTGACACCGCGCTATTCCTCTTCCACCGCGATCCAAACATGTTCCACGTATATCGGCAGCGCGACGCCAGGGCCGCAGCCACACTGATGAGCGCGGCGTTGCAGAATGAAGCCACTGAGCGCCAGACGCGCGAGTTGAGCAACATCTTGCTCAGCGGGCAACTTGCGGCAGGGTTCGGCCACGAGGTGCACAATAAGCTCGCCATCCTGATGCTGCAACTGGAGAACCTGCGCAATCAGTTCGAAGCGCTGTTGCAGGCGCTGCAGGAGGAGACCGAGCAACCCATTGCGGACGCCAGCGCTGCGCTCAACGCGACCATGGCCGCTTCCGCCGAGCTTCAGCGGACGGTCCGCGACTTTCGCCGGCTGATGGGGCCGCGCGAGCGCGAGCTATTCGACGTGAACGAAGCGGTCAGACAGGCCGAGGCGCTGATCCGCCCGATTGCGCGGCGCGGGCATGTCACGGTCAAGACCGAGCTTGACCCTGCACTCCCCCACGCGCTTGGCAGCAGCCTTGACCTGCAACAGGTCGTGCTGAACCTGCTATACAACGCCACCGAACACACAGCCGCGAAGAAAGATCCGACCCGGACCGTCACGGTGAGCACGCGTTGTGTCTCGGATCAAGAACGGAAGCAGTCCGACGCCCCGCGGATTGAGATACGGGTGGCGGATACGGGGCCGGGCATCCACAAGCGGCTATGGGACAGGGTCTTTGAACTGGGTTTTACCACCCGAGGCCGTGAGGGCTCGGGCCTCGGGTTGTTCATTGCGCGCATTCTGCTCCGCGCCATGCGG
>CAZPTI010000054.1:0-21478 GCA_964588925.1 uncultured Anaerolineales bacterium
TGTGATCGAGTTTTACGACGTGGCCGTCCGGGCAAGTCGGCATGAGTGAGCTATTTGAGCCCGCTGAACGCTGGTTCGCCGGCCGCGCCTGGCAGCCCTTCGACTTCCAGCGCGAAGCCTGGGCCGCATACCTGCTCGGCGAGAGCGGCCTGATCCACGCGGCCACCGGCACCGGCAAGACGATGGCCGTGTGGTGGGGGCCGCTGCTGGAGTGGCTGAACGCCGCGCCGGCCAGTGGCAAGCGCGCCGCGCCGCAGGGGTTGAAGGTGCTTTGGGTCACGCCCATGCGCGCGCTCGCAGCCGACACCGAGCGCGCGTTGCGCGAAGTGGTAGTCGATCTCAGCCTTCCCTGGACGGTCGAGCGGCGCACCGGCGACACCGCCAGCTCCGCCAAATCGCGCCAGCTCAAAAAGCCGCCGTCCGCGCTCGTCACCACGCCCGAAAGCCTTGCGCTCATGCTCTCGCAGGAGGGCGCGCAGGAGTACTTCAGCGCGCTCGACCTGGTTGTCGTGGACGAATGGCACGAGTTGCTCGGTTCGAAGCGCGGCTCGCTGACCGAGTTAGGGTTGGCGTGGTTGCGCGGCTGGCGGCCGGGGTTGCGTCTGTGGGGCCTGTCGGCCACCCTCGGCAACCTCGATGAGGCGCTTGCCGCGCTGGTCGGCGTTGACGAAGGGGGCGCGCCGCGTCCCGCCCGGCTGGTGCGCGCAGTCATCCCCAAGCAGATCGTCGTCGACTCGCTCATCCCCCCTTCCGTCGGGCGCTTTCCGTGGGCCGGGCACCTCGGCCTCGTCATGCTGCCGCAGGTGGTCGCGGCCATCGAGGAGTCGCGCTCCGCGCTTGTCTTCACCAACACGCGCAACCAGGCCGAGACGTGGTACCAGTCCATTCTCGCTCAGCGGCCTGACTGGGCGGGGCTGCTGGCGCTGCATCACGGTTCGCTCGCCGCGGATACGCGCGCGTGGGTGGAGGACGGGCTGCGCGACGGGCGGCTGATCGCGGTCGTCGCGACGGCCAGCCTCGACCTGGGCGTCGACTTCTCGCCGGTGGATCGGGTGTTGCAGATCGGCAGTCCGAAGGGGATCGCGCGGCTGCTCCAGCGCGCGGGGCGCAGCGGACATCAGCCCGGCGCGGTCAGCCGCGTCTCCTGCGTGCCGACGAACGCGCTCGAGCTGGTTGAGGCGGCAGCCGCGCGCGAAGCCGCGGAGGGTGGCCGGGTGGAGCCGCGCGTGCCCCTCGCCAAACCGCTCGATGTGCTCGTCCAGCACCTTGTCACGGTGGGCCTCGGCGGTGGGTTCGTCGCGGAGGAATTGCTGGCCGAGGTGCGCACCGCGTACAGCTACCGCCACCTGTCCGATGTGGAGTGGGGGTGGGCGTTGGACTTCGTGGTCAACGGCGGCAGCGCGCTCACAGCCTACCCCGAATACCGCCGCCTCGCCCTTATCGAGGGGCGTTACCGCGTGGTCGACAAGGACATCGCGCAGCGGCACCGCCTTTCCATCGGCACGATCACGAGCGACCCGATGATCGAGGTGAAGTACCTGAACGGCCCCAGCCTCGGTTCCACGTCCGAGTCGTTCATCAGCCGTCTCAAGCCGGGCGACCGGTTTATCTTCGCCGGCGTGCCGCTGGAATTCCGCATGGTGCGCGACATGACCGCGTGGGTGCGCCGCGCGAACTCAGTGAAAGGGGCCATTCCGACGTGGACGGGCACCGGGCTGCCCATCTCGCAGGAGTTAAGCGATGCGGTGCTCGCCAAATTGGGCGAGGCGCGCGCGGGCCGTTACGAGGGGCCGGAGATGGAAGCGGTCGCGCCGGTGCTGCGGGTGCAGGCGCGTGTGTCCACGCTGCCCGCGCCCGGTGAGCTGCTGGTCGAGCGAGTCAAGACACGGGAGGGGCATCATCTGTTCATCTACCCGTTCGCCGGCAAACTGGTCAATGCGGGGCTCGCCGCGCTCTTTGCGTTCCGCCTGAGCCGCCGCCAGCCGATCACCTTTACGACGACGGCCAACGACTACGGCCTCGAACTGCTGGCGCCCGACCCGGTGGCCGATCCCGATTTTCGCGCCTTGCTCACAACTGACGACCTGCTCGATGACATCCTTGCCAGCATGAACGCGGGCGAAATGGCAAAACGGCAGTTCCGCGAGATCGCGCGTGTGGCCGGCCTAATCTTCCAGGGCTTTCCCGGCCGCCATCATCCCGCGCGGCACCTGCAGGCGTCGAGCAGCCTGTTTTACGAGGTCTTCCAGAAGTACGACGAGGGGAATCTGTTGCTGGCGCAGGCGCAGCGCGAGGTGCTGGCGAAGCAGCTTGAGCACAGCCGCCTTACGCGCATCCTCGAACGCCTCAGCGCGGGGGAGGTGGTCGTCGTCGACGTGGCGCGCGTCAGTCCGCTCGGCTTCCCGCTGCTCATCGAACGCATGGAGTCGCAGCTTAGCTCCGAATCGCTGCGCGACCGGATCGCGCGCATGACTGTGACCCTGGAGAAGTGGGCGGATAAATCGTTGGAGCAGGACGGAGGCGCGATGTGATGCAGGGGGACGCGACCGCGATCATTGCAGGCGAAGAGGTCATTTTGCTGCCGGAGCGCGCGCTGTTCTGGCCGCGCGAGAAGGCGCTCGTCATTGCCGACCCGCACTTCGGCAAGGCAGCCGCGTTTCGCGCGTTCGGCGTGCCTGTGCCGGAACAGACGACGCGCGACAATCTGGCGCGGCTAGACGCTGCGCTCGCGCGCTCGAGCGCTGCTCGGCTTATCGTCCTCGGTGACTTTCTCCATGCGAAACGCGGCCGTTCGGCTGATCTGCTCGACACCCTTGCGATATGGCGCGCGGCGCATGCGTCCCTGCCTATCCTGCTCGTACGCGGCAACCACGACGACCGCGCAGGCGATCCACCTGCGGAGTGGGGCATCGAGTGCCGGGAGGAGCCGGTGGACTGCTTGCCGTTCGTGTGGCGGCACGCACCGGTCGCCTCGACAGAGGGCTATGTCCTGGCCGGGCACGTTCACCCCGCCGTGAACTTGTGGGGCGCGGGCGGACTGAACGCCACGTTGCCGTGCTTCTACTTTGGAGTGGAGTACGGGCTACTGCCCGCGTTCGGCGATTTCACCGGCAGCGCGGTCGTGCGACCGCGCGTGGGGGAGCAGGTGTTTGTGCTGGCGGATGGCGCGGTGGTGCGGAAATCATGATGCTTGCATGCGTGACTTCTAACTAATTCTATGGTATTCTAAGATATATTAGGGTATATACACTAAGGATAGCAGGAGGGGGCGTTAGCTATGACTGTGTCTACCAGCAGTCGAAAGACCATGATCACGTTGCCAGTGACCTTGCTCAGTAAGATCGATGAGGCCGCTGATCGGAAGCAAATGAGCCGCAGCGGGTTGATACGCAAAGCGCTGGAGAAGTATCTGGCGGAAGAGAAGGAACGCGAACTACAGGAACTGATGCGCGAAGGCTATCTTGCTCGAGCGGGCGAGAGCCTCGGGCTTGCCGACGAATTCTTCGCAGCCGAGAACGAGGTCTGGGACAAGCACGCTGCCTGGGAGGAATGATGGCGGGCAACGAGATCAGGCGCGGTCAAATCTACTACGTGGATCTGAACCCCGTCTACGGTCATGAGCAGGGAGGAAGGCGACTCGTTCTCGTGATTCAAAACGATACGGGCAACCGTTTCTCCTCCACTGTAATCGTCGCAGCGATCACCTCTCAGGTTGGCGGACGCGCCTATCCAACAGAGGCGCGCCTGTCAGCCGGAACCGCTGGTTTAGACCGCGAGTTGCTCGTTCGGCTCGATCAAATCCGAACGTTGGACAAACGACGCCTGGAGAGGCTGGTCGGCCAACTGGATGAAACGCAGATGCGCTCCGTTGATATTGCTCTCGCGCTATCGGTGGGTCTTAAACTGGCAGACACCTAACGGGTGCCTGTTGCGAGCGCGAAATCGAACTCTCCGACACGGTTGCTTGCAGCCGTCGACGCGCTGTCGCAATTTTCCGCTACGACCACATAGAAACCGTTCATCCCTGTGTCGCCCAGTCCTGAACCGCTGTCGAAATACTCATCCGATCCTGGCGGCAGCGCGGGCGCGAGCAGCGAACTCTCGTCCGGCGCAAAGTAGGGTGACGCGCTACGGTATACACCATAACCGCAGTTGGCATACGACGGCGGCCAGTTGAGCGCCAGCCCTCCCGCTACCGGTTGCGGCGTAACTCCTGGCGCTTCTGCGGATGGAGCCACGGTAACCGGCAGGTTATAGAACTCCAGCAGACCAACGCCCCGCGCGTTCTTAATCCACGGCCCTGCGCCCGAATGCCCGTCATACGTGATCCCCGTCGCCGCGCCCCCATTGCCCGACAAATCGATCCGCAGCGTGTTGCCATCCACTGTCGCGCCGGTTGCAGTGACCGCGGCCCCCTCCAGCTTGACATCTGCCTCCGCGCCCGCATCCCAGACGAGATCATCGGCGCTGCTTCGCATAGGCATAACGACTTGGGTTCGCGCGGCATCGCCCCAGTAGGCGGCGTACGGGTTAGGCGGCAGCAGATTGCCGCCGTCAGGCAGTCCATACAGGTCGCGCAGAATCAGGTCTGCGATGTGATCACCGATGACCTTGTACCCGTTTTCGTAATAGTAGTGGCAGCCGTCGTGGCCGTCCACCGCCGTCGTCGACATGGCGGTCACATCGGAGATGGTGTCCTGGAAGCGGCGTTGGACGTCGCGCAACTGGATCGATGGCGGCCCGCACCCGTCGCGCACCTGGTGATTATAGGTCTCCTCGGCGGAGGGGTAATCGGTCAGCCAGTCTGCGTGGAGCGCGGTCCAGCCGCTTTCGTGCCCCGCCGCGTTGTCTGCGTCCGATTCGCCCTGGTGCCACAGGATCGCGCGGACACCATTCGCCAGCCCCGCGGCCTGCATCCGATGGAGCAGGCGGCCGTAATTGGTGCTCAGATCGCCCGGATTTGCGTCGTTGCGCTGGAAGTAGCCGATGGGCTGTCCGCCGAGCGCCCCGTTAAGAGTCGCCACCGGAATTCCCGCATCGTCGATGATCCGTCGCCCAAACCGGAGCGCCCACTGGCCGACCGAGCCATTTGCGTTCGCCGTATTGCCATTGGCGAGATACCACGTCCGGTCGTTTGCTGTAGGGATGCCGGACGTCGCTGCGGACGCCGAACCAAACGAGCGAACAAATTCGCTGCGGTTGTCGTTTGCGTCCCCGCTGATTTGCGCCGCGGCGGCATTCGACTGCCCCTGGACGATGTAGGCGTCCCCCGCAACGAGATTCCGCGCGCGCTGAACGTACCGCTCCTGCGCGCCGCTCTTCAAGCTGAGTTCGAGGTCGTAGTTAGCGAGTTCGGCGGGGATGGCAGGGCTGAACGCGAACGGAGCCAGGGCGCCTGAGTAAGTGAGCGTCTGCGTGAGCGTCTGGAGGAGCGCGCCTTCGCGGTAGACGCGTAGGATCGCCGCATCGTATCCGGCCGCGATAACTTCGCCGGCGACAGGCGCGACGGCGGCACTTGTCTTCGGATCACGCGGGAACAACTGGCGGAACTGCGGCAGCGCGGTGAAGCGCACCGGCGACTGGCGCGCGTACACCTGTAGCGTCCGCGTGGTGTAGTCGCGCGATCCGCCGGCAAACGTCCAATCAGGGTGCTCCGCCGGCCCGTTGCCGATGCCCAGGTCATCCGCGTAACCAGCCTGCCCCCACGCGTTGTAGGCAAAGATCGTCTGCCCCGCCGCTGCGTTCAGCACCTGCATCGACCCGTAGCCCGCGTCGAAGCTGGCGCCGCCGTCGCCCCAATCGTAGACCGCGTCGCTTGCCCCGGTTGCGAATGAGTCGTTCGTCACGCTGTAGCCGCTCGGCCAGAATTCGAGCATGCCTGGACCGAGCCCTTCGCCCGTGACCAACCCGGCGACGTTACAGTAGACATTGAGGTTATGGACGGGCCGCTGCCAGAAGACCGCTGCGGTCGCACCCGGCACGCCGAGCTTCTTCGGGTCAGACGTGAACGCGTCCATCGACACCCAGACCCAGCGCGTGCCGGTTGATCCTTGCAACTCCAGGTAGTACGCAACGCGGTCGAACGGCGCGGTGAAGCTGCTGGCGTTGTCGACCGCATACGCGATCGTGCTGTTGAGGCCCGACGTCGAACGCGGGATGTCGAACTGGTAGATGAGCGTGTACTGTCCTGACTCCGGCACGTCGCCGATGCCTCCCGGCGCAGCGTTGACGTAATGTGGAGCGACGAGCGCCAGCAGGATCGCAAGCGCGACGAGGACGGCCGAGCTTCTCACCCTACAACTCCTTGAACGCCTCGAACGCCGCGACGAAACATCCCTTCGGCGCGGACACCAGCCCTGCGCCGACCATGCCGACGCCCGGCTCCTTGTGCGCGATGCCCGTATTCAGCCGCGGGGTGATCCCCGTCCGCGCGACCTTGCGCACGTCGATGCCGACAGGCGTCCCGCGGAAGTTGAGGCCCGGGATGGTGAACGCCGAATGTTCGCCCTGTGTAATCTCGTACATCTCCAGCGTTGCGTTTAACGCATCCGCGGGCGTGCCACCGACGAACTTGACGATGGCAGGTGCGCCGGCCAGCGCGAACGCGCCGATGCCGCCCGTCTCGGTGATCGCGCTGTCGCCAATGTCCGGGTTGGCGTCGGCTGCGCTGTAGCCCGGCAGCCACAGCCCCTCGACCAATGGCGCGGGCGCAGTGAACCACCGGTCGCCCAGGCCGCTGACGCGGATGCCCCAGTCGGTCCCGTTGCGCGCCATCACCGTGACAAGTGAGCAACCGGGGATATTCTCCGCAGGCATGAGCATCGCCTTCATCGCAGGCATGGAGAGGTTGAGGTAGAAGTGATCGTTGCCGTCGATGAAGCGCAGAACCTCCGCGACAGTGCCTGCGTCTTTGACCGCACGGACCAGCGCGGGCGCAATCTGGCGGATGAAGAGCGACGTGCCAGCCTTGTTGCGGTTGTGGCACTCGTCGCCCATGTGCAGCGCCTGGCTCGTCATGCTGCGCAGGTCGACCGGACCGTTGAGTTCCAGCGCGGCCTTGAGCGCGGGGTACAGCGTTGTCTCCATCCACTTCAGCCGCTTCACCACCTCCGGCCCGTACGCGCCGTAGCGCAGCACCTTGCCGAGCCCTTCGTTCTGCGTCGCATACGCCACGCTGCCGAATGCCTCGTTGCGTACGATGAACACCGGCATGGATGGGCTGATAATGCCCGCCATCGGCCCAACCGCGCCGTAGTGATGGCACGGCGCGAACTCGATTTCGCCTGACGCGGCCAGCCTGGCCGCCTCTTCGGGTGTCTCGGCCAGCCCCTCGTAGATCAACGCGCCGATGATCGCGCCGCGCGTCGGCCCGCACATGCGCGGCCATTCAATCGGCGGGCCGCTGTGCGTGATAAGCATGCGACCCCGCGCGGGCGCAAAGCCGGGGATGACATCCTTTGCGAGCCCCATGCCTACAATCGCCGGACGCCCAGCAGTGATGCGCGCAAGCGCCTCCGCGTTAGCCGCGTCAACGTCGATCCCGCCGCGCGTGCGGACAACATCGATATAGCCTTCCAACGGCGGACGCCAGTCGACGTCGACCGCAAGCGCGCCCTGCGCCACCATGCTTTCATAGAACGACTGAAGCCCGACGTTAATCGGCTTGAGGGGTTGCTGAAACAGGCTCATGGACGGTCCTCGCTCCAGAACAGCGGCTTGAACGCCGTTCGCGGGGTGTTTTCCAGGATGTTCGTGTTGTCGCTGATCTGGTCGATATTGCCGGCTGGCGCGTCCGGCGCAAGCCGGCGGACAGCCGGATCGCGGATTTCGGCCAGCAGGGCGGACGCGAAGCGCTCGCCGTGGATGACAGTGAACGGCCGGCCCCAGAACGGAGACGGCGTGTCGGGCAGAGGCTGGGTCAGGCCGAGCGCGTTGTGCCTCCGCGCCAGGAACGCGTACACAGCGGCCAGCGCGGCGTCGCGCTGTTGCCAGGTGGCGCAGGGGAGAACCGCGTCAAGCAGCGGGCGAAGCTTTGGCCCCGCATCAAGCCTCATGAACGCGATGCCAAACCACTTCGGATACGGCGCGTACCGCCGTTCCATCAGAAAACACAGGTTCATCACGTCGCGGACGAGCCGCGCCGCGATCAGTGCGGAGCCGAGTTCGTCGCCCGCCTGCCCCGCGCGGCCCATCAGGTGCTCTTCCTGCCCGATGCGCGCCCAGCCGCTCGCCAGCATGTACAGCCACACGTCGCGCGGGTAGTAGCTGAACCGGCTGCGCGCCTCCTCCAGCCCCACTTCGTCATGATACACCGCGCCGCCGGTCAGTGTGGCGAGCCGCTGCTGCGGGAATGAGAGCCAGTCCGCAGGCGTGAGCTCATCTGCGATATTGAATCCGAGGTACTCAAAGACGAACCCGCGCAGCGTGTAGACCTCGACACGGTGATCGATCGGGCCGGTTTCCGTTGCCTTAAGGAGCCGCGTGCCGGGGTCCTCCGGTACGGGTTGCGCGAAGTTAGTCGGGTAGCCGAGGAAGCGGTGCGGCAGCCGCCAGCGGAAGACCTCAGCCAGCCGCTCCTTCTCCCGCGCGTAATCCTCTTCGCGCAGGAAGAGCATCGCGCGCGGCCCCCAGTGATGATCGGTCGACTGCTCCGTGTCGAAGCCGAGCACCTCCGAGCCGAATCCGATGAGCGCGGCCGCGTGCTTGAGGCCGGGAAACTCCGCGTCCAGCACCGGCCGCACCGCCTCCCGGTAGAAGCGACGGCACAGCTCGAGGCCGGGGATGAAGTCGGGCATGACGCGCCTACCCGCGCAGCAGGTCGCCGCCCTGCGTGACCAGCCCGGCGAGCCGCGCGGCCGACGCGTTGTCGGGCAGCGTGATGACGCCGGCCGCCTTCAGCTTCGTCTCCTGCTCGCTCAGTCGCTGCGGGTCCTGCTCCGTGCCGCACACGGATGCGATAAAGACGATGTGGCGTCCCTGCGCCTGCGCGATCGCCTGCGCCTCGCGGATCGCCTCCAGCGATGCGCCAACCGGGTCAATGTGCGCGCCATAGCCGAGCGCAAAATCGAGCAGGATGACCGCGACGGACGGATCGCGCGCCTCCTGGACGATGCGCCGGTTGCGCAGCGACGGATCGATCATCGGGTGCAGGCGGCCCTGCGTGAATTCGTCCTCACCGAGGTCAACGATGACATGCGCATGCGCCTGTCCGTCCAGCTTGTTCGCCTTGTTCAGCGGCGCGTTGCTATAGACCGGCTCCGGCAGGTTCTTCAGCAGCAGTTGCGCCTCGTAGCAGAATGTGCCACCGGCAAAGAGACCGCGCAAGCCAGTCTGTCCCGGCGCCAGCTTCGCGCGCTCCGCCACCGCCAGGGCAATCAGGTCCGTCGTGTCCTCTTCCAGCTTCACCAGCGCATCGCAATAGGTCTCGCCCCTGCCGCCGCCCTTCGCCAGCGCCGCGGCAATCGCAGCCGCCTGCGTGAGCGTGGTCGCAGGCAGCCCGCCGGCCTTCTCGATGTCCCCCGGCTCCGCGCCGAGGAAGCAGACGACTGTGGGCTTCGCGCGGTCGATGGCCGACAGCACGCGCGCCGCCACGGACGGCGCAGGCGGCTTCGAGATGAGGACGATGATTTCCGTCTGCGGGTCTTCCTGGAGCATCTTCAATCCCTGCAGCATGGTTATGCCGCCGACCGCCTCGCTCAGGTCGCGCCCGCCCGTGCCGATGGCCTGTGATACGCCCGCCCCGCGGCGCGCGATGCCGCTCGAGACGCCCTGCAAGCCTGTTCCGGCCGCGCTCACCAGCCCGACCTTCCCGCGCGGCACCGCGTTCGCAAAGCCGAGCGCCACGCCGTTGATGATCGCGGTCCCCGCGTCCGGCCCCATGCACAGCAGCCCTTTGCTGACCGCCAGCTTCTTGAGCGCGATTTCCTCTTCAAGCGAGACGTTATCCGAGAACAGCAGCACGTGCAGCCCGCGTTCCAGCGCAGCGCGCGCCTCCGCCGCCGCATACTTGCCTGCGACGGAGATCACCGCGAGGTTCGCGTCCGGGTGCGCGGCGATGGCAGAAGCCAGCGACTTCGCTCGCACCGCTGCCTGTGTCTCGCGTTCCGCGCGCCGCGATAGCGCTTCTTCCGCCTTTGCCAGCGCCGCTACGCCGGCCGCCTCGTCGACCGCCTTGACGATAATCACCAGATCATCCGGCCGCGTGGCGCGCACCTGGTCGGTGAGCATGCCCGCCGCGGCCACAATTTCATGGTTCGCGCCGGTGCCCATCACAACGGCCGCGTCCTCGACGCCCGGCATTTCGAGCAGCGCGGCTGCGGCCTGCATCAGAGTAATCGAATCGTGGTATTCGGAGGGTTTGACGCGGACAAAGACCGGCATGGTCACCTCTTACACGCTCAACATAATCGCCAGCACGATGCCGCCGGCCAGCACCGATGCGACCTGCCCCGCTGTGTTCGCGCCCATCGCGTGCATCAGCAGGAAGTTGTCGTAATCCTCTTCCAGCCCGACCTTGTTCACCACGCGCGCGGCCATCGGGAACGCGCTGATGCCCGCCGCGCCGATCAACGGGTTGAACTTGCCGCGGGTCAGCACGTTCAGCAGCTTCCCGAACAGCACGCCGGCCGCGGTGTCGATGCCAAACGCCAGGATGCCCAGCACGAGGATAATGAGCGTTTGCGCGTTCGCGAACGACTGTCCGACCATCGTCGCGCCAATCGTAATGCCGAGGAAGATCGTCGCGATGTTCGCCAGTTCGTTGCTTGCCGTCTTGACCAGCCGGTCGACCACGCCCGACTCGCGCATCAGGTTGCCGAACATCAGCGTGCCGATGAGCGGGCTGGCCTGCGGCGCGAGGAAGCCGGTCAACAGCGTGACGACGACCGGGAAGAGGATGCGCGCGCGCTTGCTGACCGGCCGCTCGACGTACGGCATGCGGATGCGGCGCTCGGCCTTTGTCGTCAGCAGCCGCATGATGGGCGGCTGGATGATCGGCACGAGGCTCATGTAGGTGTACGCAGCCACGGCAATTGGCGCCAGCAGGTGCGGCGCCAGCTTGGACGCGACGAAGATGCTGGTCGGCCCGTCGATGGCGCCAATGATGCCAATGGACGCAGCTTCGTTCAGGCTGAACATGCCCGTGGCGAGCGCCAGCAGCAGCACCGCGAAGATGCCGAACTGCCCCGCCGCGCCGACGAGCACCATGCGCGGGTTCGACAGCAGCGGCCCGAAGTCGGTCATCGCGCCGATGCCGATGAACAAGATGAGGGGAAATAACTCCGTCTCAATGCCGGCCTTGTAGAGCGCGTAAAACACCCCCTCCTGCTGCTCCCCGGCCATGATCGCGCGCAGGTCAAGCCCCATGCCCGCGCCCGGGATGTTCGCCAGGATCGCGCCGACGCCGATGGGGATCAGCAAGACCGGCTCGTACTCTTTCGCAATCGCAAGGTAGATGAGCAGGCCGCCGATCGCGATCATCAGCGCGTTGGCCCAGGTGAATTCGCGCAGCCCCGCGAAGATCGCGAGGATGCTATCCCACCCGATCATAGTCGCCCCCTACGCCAGCCGGACCAGCACGTCGCCATACGCGACGGTCTGCCCCGCGGTAACGACGATCTCGGCCACCGTCCCGGCGTAACTTACGCGGATCGGGTTCTTCATCTTCATGGCTTCCAGCACGCACACAACCTGTCCGGCCTCGACCTCCTCACCGACTTTCACGTCGACAGAGAGGATCGTGCCCGGCATGGGCGAAGTGACCTCGTGCCCGCCGCTGGCAACCCCGTTAGCGCCCGCGGGCGCGACAGGCCGCGCGACCTTGACCCGCGGCATGGGCGGCAGCGCGGCCGGCTCGGACGCGGGCGGCGGCGCATCGGCCCGCGGCGCGGGATGGACCGTCATGCCGGTTCCGGCGACCTCCACATCGAACGCCTGCCCGTCGACGACGACTTGCAGAGGGGACGCGCCCGGATCGGGGATTTCGACGTGATACTTCTTGCCCTGGATGGTGACATCGAAAGTTGGCACAGGACAACCTTTCTATGATGACAAACCTGCGCGCGAGGGCGCGTCGAGGCCCTCGCGAGAAGCATTAATCTTGATTGCCGCGCTGGTTGCCTTCGGCAATGCGCGGCGGCTGCCATGAGTGCAGCGCGCGAGCGCGGTTGCTCGTCACCCACGAGGGCGCGGTGCGACCGTGCTCGAACGTTGGCCCGGTTGGCGCCTCGAAGAGCAGCGGCAGCGCGTTGGAGAGCAGCGCGCCGGCCACGACCGCGGCGACGCGCGCGCGCTCCTCGGTGAGCGCAGCAGCGGCCTCCAGCGCGGCCTGCGCGTCCGCCGCGTCAGCTTCCTCGATCGCCATGCTCAACTCCGGCTGCGGTTCTTCCTTGTCCGCAAACACGGTCGAGATCAGCCGCAGCACGCCCCACAACAGCCCCAGCGCGGCAAACACCAACCCCATGCCGATCGCGGTAATGATCAACCCGACGGGGATCAATTCAGACACAGATGGATTCACGTGGCACCTGCATTACACCGGCATCAGGCCGTGCTTTTTCGGCGGGTTGCTTGCGACCTTCGACCGCAGCACTTCGAGCGCGTTGACCAGGCGCAGCCGCGTAAAGCTCGGCTCAATCACCTCGTCGATCTGCCCCATGTCCGCCGCAGCGTACGGGTTGTGGAAGCGGTCGATGTACTCCTGCAGCAATTGCTTGCGCAGCGCCTGCGGGTCCGCGGCCTTCTTGAGTTCCTCGCGATACAGGATGTTGATCGCGCCCTCCGGCCCCATCACCGCGATTTCCGCGGTCGGCCAGGCGTACGCCAGGTCCGTGCGCATCTGCTTGCTGCTCATGGCGATATATGCGCCGCCCATTGCCTTGCGGATGACCACGCTCACCTTCGGCACGGTCGCCTCGCAGTAAGCGTAAATCACCTTTGCGCCGTGGCGGATGATGCCGCCATGCTCTTGCGCAATGCCGGGCATGTAGCCGGGCGTGTCGACGAACGTGATGATGGGCAGGTTGAACGCGTCGCAGAAACGCACCCAGCGCGCGATCTTGTCAGACGAGTCGATGTCGAGCACGCCCGCGAGGAACATCGGCTGATTCGCCACCACGCCGACCGGGTAGCCGTCGAGCCGCGCCAGGCCGACCAGCGCGTTCTTGGCGTAATGCGCGTGCGTCTCAAGGAAGCTGCCGCGATCGAACACGCTGGCGATAACCTGCCGCATGTCATACGGCTGGCTCGAATCTTCGGGCACGAGCCGGTCGAGCATGTCGTCTCGGCGGCCCGGATCATCGTACGGCTGGACGCGCGGCGGATCCTCGCTGTTGTTCTGCGGGAGGTACGAGAGGATTTCCTTGACGAGGCGGAATGCGGCTATTTCGTCGTCGGCCGCGAAGTGCGCCACGCCGGAGAGGGTGTTGTGCGCCACCGCGCCGCCGAGCGTGTCGAAATCGACCTGCTCGCCCGTGACCGCCTTGATCACGTCCGGGCCGGTGATGAACATATAGCCAGTCTTGCGCACCATAATAATGAAGTCCGTGAGCGCGGGCGAGTACACTGCGCCGCCCGCGCACGGCCCCATCTGCACGCTGATCTGCGGGACCACGCCGGAAGCCATGACGTTGCGCACGAAAAGTTCACCGTAGGCCGCGAGGCTGCGCACGCCTTCCTGGATGCGCGCGCCGCCGGAGTCCAGCAGCCCGACCACCGGGATGCCGCTCTCCATCGCCAGCTCCATGATCTTGCAGACCTTCTGTGACTGCACTTCCGAGAAGGAGCCGCCGAGGATAGTGAAATCCTGCGCGTACACCGCGACGCGGCGACCGTCGACCTTGGCGAACCCGGTGACGACGCCGTCGCCCGGAAAGCGCTTGTCGGCCATGCCAAAATCGCTGAAGTTGTGGGTCGCCAGCCGGCCGAGCTCCTGAAACGTGCCGGAGTCAACCAACGCCTCGATGCGCTCGCGCGCGGTCAGCTTGCCGCGGGCATGCTGGTCGTCGATGCGGGACTGCCCGCCGCCCAGCTTCGCCTTGGCGCGCATGTCCCGAAGTTCCTGGAGTTTGTCCTTCATGTGTGGGAGCCCTTTTCTTGCCGCCAGATAGGTGAGTATGGTATAATGTCACTTATCCGTGGAGAGGTCGCATAGTTGGCCTAGTGCGCGCGTCTCGAAAACGCGTATCCCCGAAAGGGATCGTGGGTTCGAATCCCACCCTCTCCGCTCTGATAATGAAGAACCCCACCGAGCGTGGGGTTTCTTTGTTAAGCGTATCGCGCGCTTGCGCGCTGAACTGGCGCCCTGGCGACCGCATTGTCCCGGCCATTGTATGCCGATGGGGCGCGAAGGGCTATGATGATGGTCATACGGGTGCTATAATACCCTTTGTTCTACAAGGAGCGAAACGAACGAGTTGGAATATGCTCTCCATAGATGATCGTCAAGTCGCTCAGACCTTGAAGTCGCGCGTACGCAAAATCGCGCCTGTGCGAAGCGTACGCGTCTACGGGTCGCGCGCTCGGGGGGACGCCGTCCCAGACTCAGATCTCGATGTGTACATTGAGTTGGAACGCATCACACCTGCCATGCGCCAACAAATCAGCGAGATTGCGTGGGAGATCGGCTTCGCTGAGGACATTGTGATCTCGACCTTTGTTGTTACGCGTGACCAGTTGGAGAACGGGCTTATGGGCGCAAGCCCGATCATTGCCAACGTGATGCGCGAAGGCGTCTCAATATGAATCCTGACCAGTTGCGCGATTTGCTGCGGTATCGTATCGAGCAGGCTCGAGAGACACTACGCGAAGCTGAAATCCTCGACGACGCGCATGCCTACCGTGGCGCAATTAATCGCGCTTACTACGCCATGTTCTACGCGGTTCTGGCGCTGCTGGCAACGAAGCAGCAAGGTTCATCAAAACATAGTGGCGCCATCGCGCTCTTCGACCGAGAGTTCGTTAAGACCGGTGTTATTCCGATGAGCTTCTCTCGGACGCTGCATCTGGCTTTTGATCGGCGTCAAGTTCATGACTACGGCGAGCTGGTGGAGGTGGACTCCCAGACTTCGACTGCCGCCATCGCTGACGCTGGCTCGTTCGTAGATGCCGTTACAGAGGCGCTTGAGCGCCAGGGTCTTCTGTAGTCGATGCGACTCCTCGAAATCACGCTCGACGCGACCGACCTCCATGCCGCCTACAGCTTCTACGCCGGCGACCTCGGCCTGCCCGTCGTCCGCCGCACCTCTGATGCGCTCACCCTTCAGGCCGGCGCATCGCGGCTCATCTTCCGCAAGGCGCATTCAACCGGCGCAGCCCCCTTCTACCACTTCGCGTTCAACATTCACCCCGCGCGCTTCGAGCGCGCCCGCGCCGCAATGGCCGCGATCACACCGCTCGTCCACGATCACGACGGCCGCGAGGTGTTCGACTTTCGCTCCTGGGACGCCACCGCCTGCTATTTCATCGACCCGCTCGGTAACGTGGGCGAGTTAATCGCACGGCGTGACTTGCGCGGCGAGCCGGTTCCCTCCGAGCCCGGCATCCTGTCTATCGGCGAGATTGGTCTTGTGACAGGAGACGTGCCGGCCCTGACGAAGCGGCTGAGTCGCGAGTTGAGCGTGGACGTCTATCGCGATTCGGCAGGAGCTGAGTTCGCCGCGCTGGGCGACCAACATGGCCTGCTGATTCTGGTGCGGCAGGGGCGCGTATGGTATCCCGACACAGGCAAACTCGCGGCCGTTGCTAATCTGTCTCTACTGGTTCAGACCGCCGACGACATGCGCTGGCGGTTGGATAGCCCTGCTTTTGCGCCTCAGAATCAGCCCTGATCTCTCCTGCTAACAGGCCGCTGTTACTTGACTTCTTTACTGTGCTTTAAGATATAATACTGTTTATGAACGACATCCTCCTCGCATTCGTCACCGGTCTCACCACGGGCGGACTCAGTTGTCTTGCCGTGCAGGGCGGGCTCCTGGCTGGCTCTGTAGCGCACGAGGTTGAGAGGAACGTGGCAACGACGCCAGTCCCCGCGCCGGCCGCGAAGCCCGCCAAAGGCAAGAAGTCGCGCGCAAAGGGCGCCGCGCCCGTCGCGGGCGCGGCCGTTCCCGCGCCCGCGACGTCGCAACCACCCCGCGCCGCGCGGCCCATCGTCCTGTTCCTGACGGCCAAAGTCATCGCCTACACCATCCTGGGCTTCCTGCTCGGCTGGCTCGGCTCGATGTTCCAGCTCACGCCGACCATGCGCATCGTCCTGCTGGTCTTCATCGGCGTCTTCATGATCGGGTCAGCGCTGCGGATGCTGAACGTCCATCCGATCTTCCGCTACTTCGCGCTGGAGCCACCGCGTTTTATCACGCGGTACATCCGTCGCAAGTCGAAGGGCGACGCCAGCGCGTTCACCCCGCTGTTCCTCGGCGCGCTGACCGTGCTCATCCCGTGCGGCGTGACGCAGGCCATGATGGCCGTGGCAATGGCCTCCGGCAGCCCGCTTGTCGGCGCGACGACCATGTTTGCGTTCACCCTCGGCACGACGCCGGTCTTTTTCGCGCTGGCCTATCTGGCGACGCGGCTCGGCCAGCGGATGGAGAAGGCGTTTGTCACGTTCGTGGCAATCGTGCTGATCATTTTCGGTCTCGTCAGCATTGACAGCGCGTTGACTCTCGGCGGCTTCCCGTATTCGGTCACAAACTTGCGCATGGCAATGCGCGTCCCGAGCGCGGCCGAAGAACCCGTAGCGGCAAGCGGGCAGCGGCCCTTGCATCCCGCGCCGGTCATGCTCGGCGTTTCGACTGCGGCGAGACAAAGTGAGGCGAGCGGCGGCGCGAGCCTATCGACGGCGTTCGGTCCCGAAACGCGGCCGAACACGATCACGGTCAATGTGAAGAACGAGGGGTACTTCCCCCAGGTGGTGCGCGCAAAGGCTGACACCGCGCTCAAGCTGGCGATGGTTAGCGACCAAACATACAGTTGCGCCCGCGCGCTGGTGATCCCGGCGCTCAATGTGCAGGAGTTGCTGCCCGAAACCGGCACCGTGTTGATTGACATTCCGCCGCAGCCGTCCGGTAGCAAGTTGTTCTATAGCTGCTCGATGGGCATGTACAGCGGCGTGATTGTTTTCGAGAGTTGAGGGGGAAGATGGCGAAGCAACTGTTCCGCGTGCTGGACATGCACTGTTCCAACTGCGTGATGACGATTGAGGGGCTGGAGGACGACCTGCCCGGCGTCAAGTCCGTCCGCGCCAGCTATCACAAGGGCACGGTCGAGGTCGAGTACGACGAGAAGCGGCTGAACGAGGCCGCAATCAAAGACGCAATCACGCGGCTGGGCTATACGGTCGCATAATCACAGACCTGACGGGGTTTCCGAAACCCGTCAGGTCTGGTTCTCCCCCTATTTCAACCGGTACGCCACGACTGGCCCTCGCCCCTCATCCACCGTCGCAACTAGTTCGACCTGAGCGCCTGCCGCCGCAGGATCGAGCAGAAACGCCAGTTGGGGGCGCAGCTTCGTCTCATACTGGTCCACCACGATAATGTCCGCGCCCTTGCGCCGCGCGTAGGCCAACATCTCCTCCCACGTCGCGTTCGGCGTCGGCGCCCACGCCGCATCCGCATGGAATGCGATGGCCGGATAGCGCGACATTACCAGCAACTTCCCGTTTCCGGCTTGTTCCCGGATGCGGTCTGCCATAGTCAGGTGCGCAGGCTGATGCGAGTTAGTCACTTGAAGCCGCGCCCACACTCGCGGGGCCTCCCAGAGGAACACGAGCAGAAGCGCCAGGAGCGGCGCCAGCCACACAAGACGCCACGCAGCAGAACGGCCGGCCGCGGCGCGTCCATCCCCGCGTATCAGCGCACCCACCGACCCGGCGAGCCACTCGCTAAGCGTCACAACCCCCGCGCCGATCCACACGGCCGCCGGCAGCAGCGCGCCGGCGATGTAGCGATCCTGCACGAAGAAGGGCAGGAAGCTCAGCGGCCCGGCGAGCGACGCGATCAGCATCAGCTCCCCGCGCAGCCGCCGCCGGTCCCACGGTCGCCCAAACAGCCCCAGCGCGATCAGGGGCAGCAGCCACCACGGCAACAGGCGCGGGCCGAACAGCGTGCGGATGAAATCTTTGACGTTGGTGTATACCAGCCGGACGAACTCGCGCGGCGCGGCCATAATCGCCGCAAGGAGACTCTCGCTCTCGCTGGCGGGCGAGAACAGGTAAACTTCCCCGCTCTGCGGGTCCAGCCCCCATGTGGCCGCGTCGAACGTCTTCATGTCGCCGTATGCCAGGCTCCGCGCGCTCACATATGCCGCACCCGACTCGTCCGCGATCTGCCAGTGCCCCGTCTCCACACGCATCATAATCACGTAAGGACTGATCACGACGGCAAACACCAGCACGGCCAGCGCCGCATTAGCGAGATCGCCTCGCAACCTCAACCCCCGCGGTCTTTCGTCCAGTGGCAGCAGCAGGCGGATCAGCACCGCCGCTGCAAGTCCCACCAGCAGCAAGACAAGCGCCTCGGTGCGCGTGACATAAGCCAGGGCCAGGCTCGCGCCGGCCAGCAACCAGGGGCGCCGTCCGCCATCCTGCGCCGCAACGACGAGCGCCCACCAGGCCAGCGCGACGAACAGCAGGTACACTGGCTCGCTCATCGTGCCCCAGAGCAGCGGGCCGACGACGAGCGCAGGGTAGAGCGCCATCACAGCCGCCGCGGCAAGCCCCGCCGCCTCGCCGGCCAGCCGCCGCCCGATGCCCCACGCAGGCAGCGCGAGCAGCGCGCCGCAAATGATGTGCAGCGCGTTGCTGCCCACCATCAGCGCATGCGTCCCCTGCGCTCCAAACAGACCGGCGACCTTCGCGATCAGCGCGGCCAGGATGGGGTAGAGTGGCGCGAAATGGACGCCCGAGATGCCGAAGAACTGATACCCCTCGCCGTCGAGCAGGCTGCGCCCTATCCACAGGTAGTAGGGCTCGTCGCCCCAGACAACGCGTTGCTGTGACGCCGCGACGAGCCGCGCGAGAGCGGCCAGCAGCGCAATGGCTGCGAGAAGCAGGTGTCGATTTCGCCTAGACAGGGACATGCCAGGTGCGACCTCGCGGAGGAGATTGGGGACTTAATTTGTTCGCCCACGCCATGCGCATTATAATCCAGGTGTCATGGAGAGGTCGCATAGTTCGGTCTAGTGCGCGCGATTGGAAATCGCGTATCCCGCAAGGGATCGAGGGTTCAAATCCCTCCCTCTCCGCTAATAGGTGAGGGGCTACTACCTGTAGTGGCTCCTCGTTTTGTTTCCCCTACCCGTTGTGTCTCTCCCCGCCCGTGTGACTGGTTTCCGTGCGAAAACAGGTGGGAAACGATGCGCTCAGGGCATGCGACGTCCCTTAAAATTACTCCGAAACCCTCTGAGCTTGATCGCGCGACACGTGGGTTTCTGCTTGATCGGCAGGCGCGCGGACTCGCACCGTCTACCCTCGAATGGTACAAGCGCTACACGGAGCATCTTCGCCTCTGGCTTACTGAGCGGGGACTTACCGACCCGGCGCAAGTCACCTCCCGTCATCTACGCGAATACCTCGTTGACCTCCAGAACCGCGGGATAAGCGCGGCAACGGTTCATCATTACGCGCGCTGCGCACGGGCCTTTTTCAACTGGCTTTGCGAAGAGGAAGTTCTGAGCGTTTCGCCCATGCGACGGGTGCGAATGCCGAAACTCCCGCATGAGATCCTTCCTGCGTTTTCTGAGGCCGACGTGAGGGCGCTGCTGTCTGCCTGTGACACGGACAGGGATCGGGCAATGGTTTTGTGTTTGTTGGATACCGGCGCGCGCCTGTCTGAATTTATCGCGCTGCGCGTGGGGGATGTGGACACGACAACCGGTGTCCTCGTCATCCGTCGCGGCAAGGGCAACAAAGACCGGGCCGCATTCCTCGGAACGCAGGCGCGTAAGGCATTGCGGCGGTATCTGTCGGCTCGGGCGGAACTGCGAGCGAATGACCCCCTGTGGCTTACTGAGCGGGGCGATACGGGTTTGACGACGCACGGGTTACAGCGGCTCTTGCAACGTCTGAGGGAACGCACGGGCATAGAGCACTGTCACGCGCATATGTTTCGTCGCACGTTCGCGCTATGGAGTCTGAGGAACGGGTGCGACCTCGTAACCTTGCAGCGTTTGATGGGCCACAGTGACCTAAAAGTGCTTCAACGCTACTTGGCTCAGGACTCTGAAGACCTCCAAAAAGCGCACCGGGCTTACGGGCCGGTTGATGGGTTGCTCAGTAAGAGGAGGGGTTGACCCGGCGCGGCAACCGGGCAACGGGGAAAGACGCCAAACGCGCAATGACCGGGGCAGTTGGTAGCGCACCCGGTCACTGGCAGCACAATTTCCATATGCCGGGAGGAGTCCTACACCCTTCCGGCTCCAAACACAAGAGGAGTTACTAAGGTGATAATCATCGAAGTCACGGACGATCACGCAACGGTTGAGTTTTCGGCGATTGACCTTCACCTGCTGGCGAACGTGTTCAATCACAAGGATACGCAACTTCCGCTTATCGCAGGAGAAAACGAGTTCAAGTATGCGGCGCTCACCGCGCTCGGCTCGGCTTTCACCTCGTTGAACTTTGCGGTTGACGCGATGGACGAAGAAGCCGCATGACGGCGATACACCCGCGCGCGGCCGTCCCTATGGTTTTCCGGTGCGATTGTGTCGGCCTGGCGCAACATATCGAGGGCCGGTTGCGGACGTTCAGGTATCCGGTGAGACGTGAGGGTGTGCGGCTCTATGTCACCGTCTCACCGGACAGGTTGCGCCTGTTGAACGTGCCGGGCTGCGTGCGGGAAGCGTAGGGCGTAATTCCCCCCTCTTACTGAGCAACTTGCGGGTGATATGAGTTGCTCAGTAGGAGGGTGTGTTTGCGGGTATCTTGGCGGGCAAAAAGTTTCCTGATACAGTGCTGTCGTTATATCGCTTGTTCGGAGGTCCGACGCTATGACTTTTGCTGTGCCGGTTTGTTTCAAATGCCGTCACTATCAGGGCTATCAAGAGCAAAGCCGTTGGTATAGATGCGCGGCCTATCCTGATGGCATTCCCAAAGATATTATTTTAGCTCGTAATTCGCATCTTGAACCCTACCCCGGTGACAACGGTATCCAGTTTGAGCCGAAACCGGGGTATGACGCGCAGGGGTACAGACTCCCCCCGCTACTGAGCGATGGAACGCCTGGCGCTCAGTAGGGGGGGTTGCTGGCGCATGTGGGGTGTGACCCATCCTCGATTCAATCGAGGATAGATGTTACGGGGGTTTGCTGGCATTCGCGCACTTGCGATTCTGAGTAGATGTGTTACACTGTCTCTAGCAGTTCAACGGAAGACGCTCGTTCTGACTGGCGGGATGCCGGTTTCAGTCTTGGGGCGTTTAGGGGCGGGATGCCCCGACTGCGAATAAGCGTATATCGCGTTCTCGAAGAGGGATTTGGAGAGGCGCATT
>CAZPTI010000055.1:0-8599 GCA_964588925.1 uncultured Anaerolineales bacterium
GTGATGATCCCCGCGCTGACCGTGGTCGGCAACCAGTTCCAGAACGGCGAGGTGTTCCTGCCCGAGCTGATGCTGGCCGGCGACGCCGCGCAGCAGGTGTCGAGGCACGTCGAGGCCGCCATCGCCGCGCAGGGCAAGACCTCCGAGCCGAGGGGCGTTGTCGTGATCGGCACGGTGCAGGGCGACATCCACGACATCGGCAAGAACATTGTCGTGACCATGCTCAAGGCGCACGGCTTCCGCGTGGTGGACCTGGGCCGCAACGTTACGCCGAGCAGCTTCCTGACCGCGGCCAAGGAGAACGCTGCGGGCGTGGTCGCCATGTCCTCCCTGATGACCACAACGCGCCCCATGATCGAGAACACCATCAACTTGTTCAACGAAGTGGGCGAGCGCGGCAACCACAAGATGATTGTCGGCGGCGGCTGCGTGACCGAAGACTGGGCCTCCACCATTGGCGCGGACGGCTACTCCGCGGACGCAGTGGGCGCGGTGGAGTTGTGCAAGAAGTTGTCCGCGTAGGACGTAGCGCAGCCTGTTCGCAGTGAGCGTTTCCGCGCCTACTACGAACCAGCATAGTCGCACCCAAACGGGTGCTTGACAAGCCCTGCAGGGCCGCTTATAGTGAGCGTCGGTGACGGATTACCCAATCCGCGCAATGTCCGCGCCGCGTCTGCGACTCCCGCCACTCCGCGAGCTTCGCAGGTGAGCGGCCCTGCCCGGGGCCTCCTCTCAACTTCGGCAGGTGACCTGTCATGAATGAACCTGACCTCTCCTGGGGCGAAATGCAGGCGCAGTTGCGCGCCACGATCGACGGGTTGGACGAGGACGCTGCCGTCGGGCTGGCGCAGAGTGCGCTCAGTCAGGGCGTCTCGCCGCTACAATTCTTCCGCAACGTCATCGAGCCGGTCCTGACGGCCATCGGCGACGCATTCAGCCGGCTCGAAGTGTTCCTCCCGGACCTCATGCGCGCGGGCGTTGTGGTCAAGGCGGTGCAGACGAAGGCGCTCGAACCCGCGATTCGCGCATCAGGCGGCGCATCCACGACCGAAGGACGAGTCGTCATTGGCACTGCGCAGGGCGACATCCACGACATCGGTAAGAATATGGTTGCGCTGATGCTCCAGGTCAACGGCTTCACCGTGACCGATCTGGGCACGAACGTCAGCACCGCTGCGATCATCGACGCGGCGCGGCGCGAAAACGCGGACATCATCGCCATGTCCTCGCTGCTCACGACCTCGCTGCCTTTCGTCAAGGACGTGCTCGCGAGGCTCGATGCGGCGGGCGAGCGCAGGCGGTTCATGGTCATTGCCGGCGGCGCGCCGGTGACGCAGGAGTGGTCGCAGGCCGCGGGGTTGGACGGCTTCGCGGAGGACGCGATTGAAGCGGTCGCACTGTGCCGCGGGCTGATGGCGAAGCGCAGGGAGGCGGCATGAGAAACACCACGCGTCTCCTCGACGTGCTCGACCGCGCGGAGACCGGCCCGATTGTCGAAGAGTTGACCTGGGACATGCAACTAGTGCCCAACGCGGTGATGACGCAACTCGCGATGCGCAAGATCGTCATGCCGGCGGTCGGCAGCACCATCGTCCCGTCCGACGACGCGCTGGCAGACCGCCTTTTTGACGCCGCGCTGTGTCTCGTAGAGGAACTCGGCGGCTACTGCGTCAGCACCAGCCGCCGCATCCGCTTCACACGCGAGGAAATCCTCACCGCGCTGGCCGTCGCGCCGGTCGAAGTGACCATCGGCGAGGGCAACGACCGCGCCACTGAGCGCAAGCGCAAGGTGGAGGACATGCTGCCGCCGTTCATCAAAGGCGGCGGGGTCGGCACGCCGCTGGCGGAAGAACTGTACCTGCCGATCACGCAATCGTACGCGCAGGAGCCGCTGGTCGACGCAGTTATCAACTGCACGCTCGAACGCGTTTACGGCCGGGAGCTGCGGTCGCGCACGCCGTGGGAGGTGCTGGCCGCGTGGCACGAGGTGGAACTGTCCAAGGCCGCGTGCCGCCGCGCGGGGCGGCCGGGACTGGCGCTAGGCTGTGTGGAAAACGCGGTTTCGGAGATCGGCGAGCTTTCGGGCACGTCGCACGGCGGGTTCAGCACACAGGACTGGCACCACATCGCCATGATTTCGGAGTTCAAGACGGACTACATGGCGTTGAGCAAGCTGGCGCATCTTGTGAAGACGGGCAGCGTCATCCACGCCTTCTACAACACCATCTACGGCGGTTCGTGCGGCGGGCGCGACGGCATGGCGCTTGCCATCGTCGCCGGGTGCATCCTGTTGCAGATGCTCTACATGACCAACACGCACTCGGTGTCGCCCGCGCACCCCTTCTACGACAACGACACGACGCCGGAAATCCTCCAGGCGATCAGTTTGGCGCAGCAGTCGCTGGCGCGCAACTCCCGGCTGATGACCGACGTGGTGATCACGCCGGTGGGCGGGCCGGGCACGAAGACGCTGCTCTACGAGTGCGCGGCGATGGCCGTGCTGGCGAGCGCGTCGGGTGCGTGCGGGCTGATCGGCCCGCGCTCGGCCGCGGGTGTAAACCGCGACCATGTGTCCGGGCTGGAGGCGCGCTTCACGGCGGAGGTCGCGCGCGCGGCGGCAGGCATGCCGCGCGGCGAAGCGGACGCCGTCGTGCGCCGCCTTGTCGACCTGTACAAACCCGACCTTGACAAGCGACCGAAGGGGCAGCCCTTTGGCGAAGTATATGACGTGGTGACGGTCAAGCCGCGGCCCGCGTGGCTTGAGACATATGAAGAGGTTAAGGGCGAGCTCAGGCAGATGGGCCTGGCGCTCGCCTGAGCTGCTCCCGCGGGACTTCGTCCCCCACAAGCTCCAGGAGGGAAGAATGCTCGGTCGAATCGCTCTTCTGCTCACGGTCGTCGCGCTCGTCCTTACGGCCTGCGCGCCGGCCGCCGCACCGGCGCCTGCCGCCACGCAGGCCCCTGCGTCCACCACCGCGCCCGCTTCGGAACCTACCAAAGCGCCCGAAGCCGCGCCGGCGAAGCGGGTTACTCGGCCGCCCAGGCATTGGGTAAGGAAGGCTACAAGATCGCCTATTCCGAGAACGTGGCGGACGCGGATGCGCCGCGCGTGATCCGCGAGTACGCGGACAAGGGTTTCCAGATGATCGTGGCCCACTCCTTCAGCTTCCAGGACGCGACGTTCCAGGTAGCCAGCGAGTTCCCGAAGACGAACTTCGCATGGGGCGGCGGGATCAAACGCACCGCGAAGAACGTAGCCGACTACGACCAGCCCTTCTACCAGGCCGCCTATCCACTGGGCATGGTCGCTGCAAAGATGAGCAAGACCGGCAAGTTCGGCGCGCTCTACGGCTTTGACATCCCCGTCTGCCACGCGATGGGCGAGGCCCTGCTGGCGGGCGCAAAGACGGTCAACCCGGATGCGCAACTGATCGTTACCGCGGTCGGCGACTGGGTCGACGTGGCGAAGGCGAAGGAAGCCGCGCTGGCGCAGGCCGACGCGGGCGTCGACTACTGGATCGAGTGCGGCGAAGGCCCGGCCCTCGGCGCGATCGAGGCCGCGAAGGAACGCGGCGGCTTTGTCACCGGCTACGTGGGCGACATGAGCGAGAACGGCCCCGACGTTGTCCTGGCAAGCATCGTGTGGGACCTCGTCCCCATGTTCACCAAGATGATGGAACAGACCAAGGACGGCACCTTCGATAATCCGTGGTACGCCTACGGCGTACCGGAAGGCGCGTTGAAGCTGGTGTATAACCCGAAGCTGGAGAGCAAGATCCCGGCGGATGCGCGCGCGGCCGCGGACAAGGCGTTCAACGACGTCAAGTCGGGCGCGTTTAAGGTCGAGTTCGTGCCGGAAGCGAAGAAGTAGTTGCGAAGGTTCGTCGTGGGCGCTTCAACGCCGGGCGCTGAAGCGCCCACGACAAACCATTCTCGCCGGAGGACCCCGCGCCTTGACCACGCCTCCCGATCCCGTCGTGCGGATGCGCGGCATCGTCAAACGATTTCCGGGCGTGCTAGCAAACGCGCACGTCGACTTCGACCTGCTGCCGGGGGAAGTCCATGCGCTCCTCGGCGAGAATGGCGCGGGCAAGTCCACCCTGATGAACGTGCTCTACGGCCTGCACAGCGCGGACGAAGGCGAGATCTTCCTCCGCGGCAAGCGGGTCGCTTTTCATTCCGCCGCGGACGCGATTAACGCGGGGCTGGGCATGGTCCACCAGCACTTCATGCTCGTCAAGCCCTTCACCGTGGCGGAGAATATCGTGCTCGGCCGGCGCTCCCCGCGCGCGCCGTTCCTCGAAGACCGCCGCGCGGTGGAGAAACGGCTCGTTGCCCTGTCACAGCAGTACGGCCTGCAAATTGACCCGGCTGCGCCCGTCTGGACCCTCTCCGTGGGCGAACAGCAGCGCGTCGAAATCCTCAAGGCGCTTTACCGCGGCGCGGACGTGCTGATCCTCGACGAGCCGACTGCGGTGCTGACCCCGCAGGAGTGGACCGGGCTCCTCGCCATCATCCAACGGCTCCAGGCGGAGGGCAAGTCCATCGTCTTCATCTCGCACAAGCTAGGCGAAGTCCTCGCGGTGGCCGATCGCATCACCGTGATGCGCGACGGCCACGTAGTGGGCGAGACGCGCGCCAGGAGCACCGACATGCACGCGCTTGCGCGCATGATGGTCGGCCGCGACGTGATGCTCGTCGTGCCGAAAGGCCCCGCATCACCGGGCGCGCCGGTGCTGACCGTGGAGAACGCGCAGGCGGAGAACGACCGCGGCTTGCCCGCGCTGCAAGGCGTGAGCCTGGAGGTGCGCGGGGGTGAAATCCTCTGCATCGCGGGCGTCGCAGGCAACGGGCAGACGGAGTTGGAAGAAGTCATTGCGGGGCTGCGGCCGCTGACGGGCGGACGCATTACGGTGTGCGGGCATGCGCTGCCTGCGCGTGCGACCGGCGGGACTATCCCCGGCCTGGCGCACGTGCCTTCCGACCGCTACGGCATGGCGATGCTCAAGGATTTCTCGATTGCCGAGAACCTTGTCTTGCAGAGCGTCGGCGAGCCGCCCTACACCGCGCGCGGCTTCCTGGATCGCGGCGCAATTCGGAACAACGCGCGGGACCTGGTTCAGGACTTCGACGTGCGCACACCGTCCATCGAGACGATGGCTGGCAACCTCTCTGGCGGCAACGCGCAGAAGATGGTGCTCGCCCGCGAGCTATCGCGCGAACCGAAGGCCTTGCTCGCCGCGCAGCCCACGCGCGGGCTTGACGTGGCCGCGATCGAGTTCGTCCACAGCAAGCTGGTGGAGCAGCGCGACGCGGGCGTCGGCGTGCTGCTCATTTCCACCGAACTGGACGAAATCCTCGCGTTGAGCGACCGCATCGCGGTGATGTACGAGGGGCAGATCGTGGGCGTGGTGGACGCGGAAGGGGTGGACGTGAAGGACATCGGCCTGATGATGGCGGGACAGCGGCTTGCAGCGTCGGCGCGGGGAGCCTAGGCATGGCTGTCGCCAACCTCGAAAAGGCTCCCGCCGCGTCGCGCCGCAGCATGGCCTGGGTGGTCACAGTCGGCGCGCCCGTGCTCGGCGTGCTGGCCGGGCTGCTGATCGGCGCGCTGCTCATCCTGCTGGCCGGAGCCAACCCGGTCGAAGCCTACGCCACAATGGTCCGCGGCGCGTTCGGCGGGCGGCGGCAGATCGAAGAGACGGTCCTCAAGGCGACGCCACTGCTGCTGATGGGGCTCGGTCTCACCGCAGCATTCCGCGCGCGCGTGTGGAACATCGGCGGCGAGGGGCAGTATTACATGGGCGCGCTGGCGGGCGGCGCGCTCGCGCTGACGTTCGGCGATAGCTGGCCGCGGCCCGCGCTCATTGTCGCAATGCTGCTGGCGGGAGTGATCGGCGGCGCGCTGTGGGCCGCGGTGGCCGGGTGGCTGAAGATCAAGCGCGGCATCAACGAAATCATCAGCACCCTCATGCTGAACTACGTCGCCATCCTCTTTATAGAATATGTGGCGCGCGGGCCGCTGCAGGAGCCGGGCGGCTATCTGCCCGAGAGCGCGCAGTTTGTTGCGGCCGCGCGGATGCCGGTGATCCTCGGCGCGCGCATCCACATCGGCGTGGTCATCGCCCTCTTGATGGTTCCCGTCGTCTATCTGCTGCTCTGGTCGACCCCGCTGGGCTTCCGGCTGCGCGCGGTCGGTTCGCGTGCCAGCGTGGCGCGCTATGCGGGCATCAAGGTCGAACGATTGATCCTCTTTGCGCTGATGTTCTCCGGCGCGCTGGCCGGGCTGGCGGGCATTATCGAAGTGAGTACGCTGCACACCCGGCTCAAGGGCGGCATTTCGGGCGACTATGGCTTCAGCGGCATCCTCGTTGCGCTGCTGGGCCGGATGCACCCATTTGGCGTGCTGATCGCGTCGGTCTTTTTCGCCGCGCTGACCATCGGCGCGCAGTCGATGCACGTGGTGTACCAGTTGCCCGTGACGCTGGCAGGCGCGGTGCAGGCGGTCGTCGTGCTCTGCGTGCTGGCGGCCGACGCGCTGGCGCACAGGAAGGCATGGAGGGGCTAAATCATGGACTGGAGCCTGATCCTCAACTGGGCCTTCCTGATCGCGCTGCTCACCGCGGCAATACGGCTTGCCGTGCCTGTGCTGCTTGCCACGCTCGGCGAGATCGTCACCGAGCGCTCCGGCGTGTTGAATCTGGGGCTGGACGGCGTGATGGTGGTCGGGGGCGTGGCGGGCTTCCTCGTGGCCTATTACCTCCAGTCCGGGCCGCTGGTTATGCTCAGCCCGTGGCTGGGACTGCTGGCCGGCGTGGTCGCAGGGATGGCGATGGGCGCGCTGGTCGCGATGTTCGCGGTGACGTTGCGTGCGGATCAGGTCATCACCGGCGTAACCCTCGTCGTGTTCGGCCACGGCATCGCCAATTACATCTACCGCCAGCAGTTCAGCTCGCTCACCGCGCGCACGAACGGCCTGCCCCCGTTCGAGGTGCCGCTGCTGAGCCGGATACCGGTGCTTGGCGATATTTTGTTCAAGCACGACGCTACGGTATATTTGACGTTCCTTCTGGTCGGCGTCGTTTCGGTTCTGCTCTTCCGCACGACGTGGGGGCTTAAGATTCGATCGGTCGGCGAGAACCCGGCCGCGGCCGACACGTCAGGCGTGAAGGTGGCAGCAGTGCGGTGGGCCGCCATCTTAATCGGCACTGCGCTGGCCGGGCTGGGAGGCGCAGTGCTCACCGTGGTGCAGTTGCGGATGTTCCGCGAGGGCATCATGGGCGGGCGCGGCTGGATCGCAGTCGCGCTGGTCATTTTCGCGCGCTGGAAGCCAGGGCTGGCGCTGGTCGGCGCGCTGCTCTTCGGCCTCGCGGATGCGATCCAGTACCGCATCCAGGCGCTAAGCCAGATCGGCCGCGGCGCAGGCGCGATCCCGTATGAGTTTCTCCTGATGCTGCCGTACGTCCTGACGATCCTGGTGCTCCTGCTGCGGACGAACGCCCGCGGGCAGGCGCAGGCGCCGGAAGTGCTAGGCCGCCCGTACACCAAAGGCGAACTGTAAACAACGGAGTTGAAGCAGTGACGACAACAATCGAATATCACCGGCCGGAGAGCCTCGAAGAGGCGCTGGCACTGCTCGGGCGCGCGTCGCCCGTCACGCGGCCGCTGGCGGGCGGCACGCGGCTGGCCCCCGGCGCGGAGCGGCCAGCCGCGGTCGTCGACCTTGCCGGCCTGCCCCTCGCGGGCATCGAAACACGCGACACCGTCCGGCGCATCGGCGCGACAACCACGCTGGAAGCCCTGGCCGCGGCAACTGAACTCCCCGCGGGGCTCCGTCTTGCCGCAGAACGGCACGCGCCGCGCAACATCCGTCAGCGCGCGACGGTGGGCGGCGTCGTGGCAGCGCGAAGCTCCGGCCCTCTGACTGCCGGGCTGCTGGCGCTCGATGCGCGCGTGGCGATCGAGCCGGGCGGCTTGCTCATGCCGCTCGAAGTGTACCTGCAAGGGTACGACAAGCCGGGACATCTCGTCGTCGCAATCGACGTGCCGCTCGGCCGCGAGTGCAGCCTGAGCGAAATTCGCAAGGCGCCGGTGGATGCGCCGGTGATTGCGGTCGCCGTGGGCGCGGAGTGGACAGCGACCGGCTTCCGCCACTTCATCGCGGCTGCCGCGGGCGCAGATCAGCCCGTGTTCCTCCTGGCGGGCGCGGCGCAGTTGCTCGAAGGCGCGCCGCGCGCCGAGTTGCCCGCGCTGGCCGCGGTGACGCCCGACCTGCCCTGGCGCAGCGATGCCCGCGGCAGCGCGGAGTATCGTGGCGCAATGACGCCTGTGCTGCTGCAACGCGCAGCCGCCCAACTGCTCGCCGCGGAGGTGAACCATGCAGGCTAACGTCCACATCAACGGCCGGCCGGTGACCCTCGAAGGCGCGGCCAACGCCACGCTGCTCGACGCGCTGCGCGGCGCGGGCTACACCAGCGTGAAGCGCGGGTGCGACACCGGCGAGTGCGGCAATTGCGCCGTGTTGCTCGACGGGAAGCAGACCAACTCCTGCCACGTCTTGCTGGCGCAGGTGGACGAGTGCTGCATCCAGACCGCCGAA
>CAZPTI010000055.1:8609-15430 GCA_964588925.1 uncultured Anaerolineales bacterium
CTTTATCGAGCTGGGCGCCATCCAGTGCGGTTACTGCACGCCGGCCATGCTGCTGGCGGGCGAGGAGTTGCTGGAGCGCAAAGGCTACAACGCGGGTAACCCGCAGCCGATCAGCGAGAAGGAGGCGCGCGAGGCGCTCTCCGGCATCCTGTGCCGCTGCACCGGCTACGTCAAGCCGGTGCAGGCGATCCTCAAGACGGCCGCGCGGCTGCGCGGAGAAGAGCCGCAGCCGGAACCCGCGCTGGTGCGCGGCGCGGAGGGTGATTCGCCGGACGAGGGTATCCCCGTTGATTTCCGCCTGTCCGAGCCGCCCGCGCCGCACCAGTCGGGCCGCGATCCGGTCGGCCCGGCAGACCCCAACCTGAACACGCTCACGGAGAGCGCGGTGTTGCTGGTTGCGCAGGAGGCGAGCGAACTGCGCGTGGTGGGCAAGTCTGCGCCGAAGGTGGACGCGGTCAAGCTGGCGCAGGGCAAGCCCGCCTACGTGGACGACGTGAAGTTCGCCGGCCTGCTGATCGGCAAGATCAAGCACAGCCCGGTGGCGCACGCGCGCATCAAGTCTATTGACGTGTCCAAGGCGAAGGCGCTGCCCGGCGTGGCTGCGGTGCTGACCTACAAGGACATCCCGCGCATCGCGCATTCCACCGCGGGGCAGACGCACCCGCTCCCCTCGCCGCTCGACACCTTCTCGCTTGACAACAAGGTGCGCTTCGTCGGTGACCGCGTCGCGCTCGTGGCGGCGGAAACCGAGGAAATCGCGCGGCAGGCGGTCGACCTGATCGAGGTCGAGTACGAGGAGCTGCCCGCGATTATCGACCCGCGCGACGCGCTCAAGCCAGGCGCGGTGCTCATCCACGACGAACCGGATTACGTCGACTTTGCGGAGTCGGACCGGACGCGCAACCTGGCCGCGCACATCTTCGTGGACATCGGGGACGTCGACGCGGGCTTTGCCGAGGCGGATCACGTCTTCGAGGCCGAGTACATGGTGCCAAAGGTGCAGCACGTCCACCTCGAGCCGCATGTCGTCATTACCTACTGGGACGAGGATGACCGGCTTGTCGTCCGCACGTCGACCCAGGTGCCGTTCCATGCGCGGCGCATCCTCGCGCCGATCCTCGGCCTGCCGGTCAAACGCATCCGCGTGATCAAGCCGCGCGTCGGCGGCGGGTTCGGCGGCAAGCAGGAGGTGCTCATCGAAGATGCGGCGGGCCACCTGACCATTGCCACAGGCCGGCCGGTCAAGATGGAGCTGACGCGCGAGGAGGAGTTCATCGCCTCCCGCTCACGCCACCCGATGATCGTCCGTGTCAAGACGGGCGTCAAGGCCGACGGCACGATCACGGCTAACGAGATGCGCCTGATCTCGGACACCGGCGCGTACGGCTCGCATGCGCTGACCGTGGCGGGCAACACGGGCCACAAGAGCATGGCGCTCTACGTTGGCGACGGCAAATACCGCGAAAACCCGAATATTCGCTTCACCGCGCAGACCGTCTACACGAACACCGTCCCCGCGGGCGCGTTCCGCGGCTACGGCGTGCCGCAGGGCGTGTTCGCGGTCGAGTTGCAGATGGAGCGCATCGCGCGCGCGCTGGAGCTGGATCCCATAGAGTTTCGCCTAAAGAACGCCCTGCGCGCGGGCGAGGCGCAGCCCTTCTCCAAGTCGTGGTCGGAAGGCCGCGAGCCGCACCCGGAGTACATCGAGACGTGCGCGTTGGAGGAGTGCGCGCGGCGCGCGGCCGAGTTGATCGGCTTCCACGAGAAGCGCGGCAATGCGGAGTGGCGCGTCGTGCCGGGGCAGCCGCACCTCCGCCGCGGGGTCGGCCTTGCGCTTGCTATGCAGGGCACCGCCATCCCGTTCATCGACATGGGTGGCGCGTCGCTCAAGATGAACGACGACGGCTCGTTTAACCTGCTCGTCGGCGCAACGGACATCGGCACCGGTTCCGATACGATCCTCGCGCAGATGGTGGCCGAGACGGTCGGCTGCGAGGTGGACGACATCATCGTGTACTCGTCCGACACCGACTTCACGCCGTTCGACGTGGGCGCATATGCGTCGTCGACGACGTTCATCTCCGGCGGCGCGGCCACGCGCGCGGCGCAGGACGTGGCGCAGATGATCCGCGAGGTGGCGCTGGAATTCTTCGGGGACGGCGTCAGCCTTTCCGACATCCGGCTGGCCGACCGCAAGGCATGGGCGCCGGACGGCCGCGGCGTCACGCTGGAAGAGATCGCGCTGCGCTCGCTCCACTCGTCCAACCAGCGGCAGATCATGGCCGTCGCGTCGTTCAACTCGCCGGTTTCGCCGCCGCCGTTCACCGCGCAGTTCGCCGAAGTCACAGTCGACACGCAGACGGGCGAGGTGCGTGCGCAGAAGGTCGTCACGGTGCAGGACAGCGGCGTGATCGTGAATCCGATTGCCGCGACGGGCCAGGTCGAGGGCGCGGTGACGCAGCAACTCGGCTATGCGCTGACCGAAGAGATGCCCTTCGACGACAAGGGCCGGCCGCTGATGCAGACGTTGGGTGACTACCACATCTTCACGGCGACCGAAATGCCTGAGTTGGTCGTCGAGTTCGTCCAGACGGTCGAGCCGACGCACCCGTTCGGCGTGAAGGCAGTGGGCGAGGTGCCGATGGATGGCGTGGCGCCCGCCATCGTGAACGCGATCTACGATGCAGTCGGCGCGCAGGTGAACCAGATTCCCGCGACGCCGGAACGTGTGTGGCGCGCGATGCGCAAGTAGCAGGGTTCGTTCAATGATCGATCTTGTCCTGGCAAACGACTGGCTCCCCGTCGCGCGCAGCGACGCGCTGCCCGAGGGCGCTGTGCTGCCCGCGCGGCTGCTGGGGCAGGATCTTGTCCTGTGGCGTGCGGAGGGCCGCGCACTGGCGTGGCTGGACCTGTGCATCCACCGCGGCGCGAAGCTCTCGCTGGGGCGGACGCAGGGCAGCCATCTCGTCTGCCCGTATCACGGCTGGACATACAACGCGAAGGGCGCGTGCGTCCGTCTGCCCGCGCACCCCGAGCAGACACCCCCTGCGAAAGCGCGCGCCCGCGTGTTCCACACGCAGGAACGCTACGGCCTGATCTGGGTCTGCCTGGGCGAGCCGGCCGCGGACCTGCCCAACTTGCCGAAGACGACGGACGCAGAACTGCGGCAGGTGCTCGTCGGGCCGAGCGTGGCTGTGCGGGCGAGCGGGCCGCGACTTGTCGAGAACTTCCTCGACGTGGCGCACTTTGCGTTCGTCCACGCAGGGACCCTGGGCGACGAGCGTGACACGGAGATTGGCGAGTATGACGTAACGACGGGCGCGGACGGGGTTACGGCAAGCGACATCACGGTGTTCCAGCCTGACCCCTACGGCACGGGCGAGCCGGACCGCGTCCGCTACACCTACCGCGTCTTCCGGCCGCTGCTGGCATACCTAAAGAAGGAGACGGAGCGCGGCGGTTTCCTGTCGATCCTGCTGGCGGTGACGCCCGTCGACGAAGTGTTGAGCGTCGGCTGGTTTTTCATGGTCGCGCAGGCGCCCGCGTCCGTCACAGACGAGGACCTGACCGCATTCCAGATCGGCATCTTCAACCAGGACGTCGCCATCGTCGAGTCGCAGCGGCCCGAGTTGCTGCCGCTCGACCTCCAGGCCGAGCTGCACCTGCGCTGTGACCGCACGTCTATCGCGTACCGCCGGTGGCTGAAAGAGCTCGGCCTCTCCTTCGGCACGGCCTGATCCCCACCCCCATCGAGGACTTAAGCATGCAAACGATCCTTCGCAGCGCGACCGCGCAAGCCAGAATCACCACGGACGGCCCCGCGGTCGTTATCGGCGAAAAGATCAACCCGACCGGCCGCAAGAAGCTGGCCGCTGCGCTCGAAGGGGGCAATCTGGACTACGTTGTCGAGCTGGCGCAGACGCAGGTCGCGTGGGGCGCGGATGTGCTGGATGTCAACGTCGGCGTGCCGGGGCTGGACGACGTCAAGATGCTGCCCGAAGTGGTCAAGCTCGTCGCCTCGGTGACGACCGTGCCATTGTGCATCGACACGCCCAACCCCGACGCGCTCGCGGCTGCGCTGGCCGTTGCGCCCGGCAAGCCGCTCGTCAACTCGGTTAACGGCGAGGAGAAGTCCCTCTCGACCGTGCTGCCCCTCGTGAAGGAGCGCGGCGCAGCGGTGATCGGCCTGGCAATGGACGACGCGGGCATCCCGGAGACTGCGGAGGGGCGACTGAAGGTTGCGGCCTGTATCGTCGAGCGCGCGACTGCGCTCGGCATCCCGCTTGAGGACATCATTATCGACCCGCTCGTCCTGACCGTCGGCGCGGACTTTCGCGCGGCGTCCGTTACGCTTGAGACGATCCGCCGGGTGCGCGCGGAGTTCGGCGTGAACATCAACCTCGGCGCCAGCAACGTGTCGTTCGGCCTGCCCGACCGCCACACGCTCAACCAGGCATTCCTCGCCCTCGCCATCGGCGCGGGCGCGACGAGTCTCATCACCGACCCGATGAAGCTAACCAGCACGATCCGCGCGAGCGACCTCATGCTCGGCCGCGATCCGCACTCGAAGCGCTTCGTGAGCTTCTTCCGACAACACCCGCCGGAGACGAAATAGTGTATCGCATCGACATGGAGCCTATCGGCCGGCGCATCGAAATCAAGCCCGGCCAGACACTACTGGAAGCCGCGCAACAGGGCGGCGTAGACCTGACCGCGCTTTGCGGTGGCGACGGGTGGTGCCACGGATGCAAGATTCGCGTGGTGGAGGGCAAACTGTCGCCCGTGACCATCAACGAAGAGACCGCGCTGACGCCCGAGCAACTCAAGGCGGGCTATCGCCTCGCGTGCCAGGCCGAGCCGCTCAGCCACGTCAAGATCGACATCCCGCCGGAATCGCTGGCAACCCAGCAGCGGCTCCAGGTCGAAGGGCAGGACGCCGGCACCGAGGTCGACCCGGTCGTCGTCCAGGTGGACATCACCGTCCCGGCCGCGACGCTCCACGACCTCCGCGCGGATACGCTGCGCGTCAAGGATGCGCTCGCAGCGGCCGGTCACCCGAACGTTCACTTCCCGCTGCCGATCCTGCAGGCGCTCTCGCCGCGGCTGAGGCAGCAGGGGTGGTCCGCCCGGCTGGGGATACGCGAGGGGAAAGTGGTGGCGTTCGCGCCCGCGGGACCGCGACTCGTCGGCCTGGCGGTGGACGTTGGCACAACCAAGCTGGCCGGTTATCTCGTCGACCTTGCGACGGGCGAGACGCTCGCAAAGGGCGGCGCGCCGAATCCGCAGATCGGATACGGCGAGGACGTCATAAGCCGCATCAGCTACACCATGTCGCACGAGGACGGCGCGGGCACGCTCCAGCGGCGGCTGGTCGAGACGCTCAACGAGCTGGCCGCAAACCTGTGCGCGCAGGCGGGCGCGGCGACAGAGGATATCGCCGAGGCCGTGATCGTTGGGAACACGGCCATGCAGCACCTGTTTGCGCGGCTGCCCGCCGAACAACTCGCGCTAGCTCCCTACGTCGCCGCGGCGAGTGAGGCTCTCTCGCTGCGCGCGGCCGACGTGGGGCTGAAGATCGCGCCCGCAGCCTACGTCTACATGCCGCCGAACATCGCTGGCTACGTGGGTGGCGATCATGTCGCGATGGCGCTTGGCACGGGCGCGTGGGAGAGCGACAAGACGCTCGTCGCGCTCGACATTGGCACGAACACCGAAGTGACCGTGGCGCGCGCGGGCAAGATGTGGTGCTGCTCGTGCGCGTCCGGCCCCGCATTCGAGGGCGCGCACATTCGCGACGGGATGCGCGCTGCCCCCGGCGCGATCGAAAAGGTGCAGATCGTCGACGGCAAAGTGCACCTGAAGACGATCGAAGGGCAGCCCGCGGTCGGCATCTGCGGCTCCGGCATCATGGATGTGGTCAGCGAGTTCTTCCGCAACGGCATTGTCGACCGGAAGGGCGCATTTCAGACCGCTGTGCCCGGCGTCCACCGCGAGACGGAGATGCTGGGCTACACTCTGGCTCCCGCGGAGCAGACCGGGCACGGCCGGCCGATCATCGTCAACCGCAAGGACGTAAACGAGATTCAGCTGGCGAAGGCCGCAATCCGCACGGGCGTCGAAATCCTGCTGCAGGAGGCCGGCGCGGGCTACGACGACATCGACGAGTTCATCGTTGCGGGCGCGTTCGGCACCTATCTCGACCTGGAGAGCACGCTGCGCGTCGGGATGTTCCCGCCGCTGCCGCTCGATAAGTTCAGCCAGGTGGGCAACGCGGCCGGCACGGGCGCGCGGCAACTGCTTGTGTCGAAGGCGCGCCGCGCCGCAGCGAGCCGCCTCGCCGATAAAGTTACTTACGTCGAGCTAACTATCCACCCGGACTTTGCGAAGAAATACATGAAAGCGCTCTACCTGAGCTAACGCACTATCGCACTGTAGGACTGCATGCCTGAACTGATCGAAACACCCGTCCTCGTCATTGGCTCCGGCGTCGCCGGGGCGACTGCTGCGCTGGCGCTGGCCGACCGCGGCGTCAAGGTCGTCGTGGCGACGCGCGCGGAGGAGCCTGCGGAGAGCAACACGTATTACGCGCAGGGCGGCATCATCTACCGCGGGGCCGACGACAGCCCGGACGCGCTCGCTGTGGACATCCTCCGCGCGGGTGCGGGCCACAGCTATCCGCCCGCCGTGCGCATCTTGTCTGAAGAGGGACCGGACGCGGTCGACCAGGTGCTGATCGACCGCGCGGGCGTGCAGTTTGACCGGGACGCGACGGGCAACTTATCCTTTGCGCGCGAGGGCGGCCACACGCTGGCGCGCATCCT
>CAZPTI010000055.1:15530-21353 GCA_964588925.1 uncultured Anaerolineales bacterium
GGCGGCCTCGGGCAGATCTTCCTCCGCACGTCGAACCCGGTCGGCTCGCGCGGGGACGGCGTGGCGATGGCGTGGAACGCGGGCGCGCGGCTGATTAACCTCGAATTCATCCAGTTTCACCCGACGACCTTCCACAAGGAGGGCGCACCCAACTTCCTGATTTCGGAGGCGGTGCGCGGGGCAGGCGCGCGACTGGTCGACGCGGCGGGGCAGCCGTTCATGCAGCGGTACGCGCCGGAGTGGAAGGACCTCGCGCCGCGCGACATCGTGGCGCGCAGCATCCACCGGGAGATGCTCTCGCGCGGGCTGACGCACGTCTATCTCGATCTGAGGACGTACATTCCGCGTGCGGAAATCGAGTCGCACTTTCCGACGATTGCGGAAAGCTGCCGCGAGTACGGGATCGACATCACGCGCGACCTCGTGCCGGTGGTGCCCGCGGCGCACTACTCCTGTGGCGGCGTGTGGACGGACGAGTGGGGGCGGTCGACGCTGCAAAACCTGTACGCGGTGGGCGAGGTGGCGTGCACGGGCATCCACGGCGCAAACCGGCTGGCGAGCACGTCCCTGCTGGAGGGCCTGGTGTGGGCGCGGCGCGCGGCCGAGGACATCCTGCGCTGTTTGCCCGGCGCGATAATTCACAGCGCGGCCGACATTCCCGCGTGGCAGGACACCGCAACCGAGGCGCCCGACCCCGCGCTCATCCAGCAGGATATGAGCGCGATCAAACATATCATGTGGAACTACGTGGGGCTGGTGCGGACGACTGCGCGGCTCAACCGCGCGCTGAGCGAGCTGCGGCACCTGGAAGGGGAAATCCTGCACTTCTACCGGCGCAGCAAGCTGACGGACGAGCTGATCGGGCTGCGGCACGCGGTGCATACGGCGCTGATCGTGGCGCAGGCGGCGTGGGAGAACAAGGGGAGCGTGGGCGCGCACTATCGCGAATAGCATTCGCCGCATTTTCGGATTATGATGCGCAAGGGGGCGCAACGTGAAGGTTCGCGACGTCATTAGGATTATCGAGGATGATGGTTGGTTCCTGGTTGTCACAAAGGGAAGCCACCGGCAATACAAGCACCAGACGAAACCGGGCCGCGTGACGATTGCAGGCCACCCAAGTGATGAACTTGCGCCGGGGACCTTGAATAGTGTCTTCAAGCAGGCGCAAATCTTGAGGCGTTCTTCTGATGAGGGGAAGTGAAATGCGCAGATTTCTGGTTGTTATCGAGAAGGCCGAAGAAAATTACTCCGCCTATTCCCCTGACCTTCCCGGTTGCGTTGCGACCGGGGCGACGCGAGATGAAGCGGCGCAGAACATGCATGAAGCGATTGAGATGCATGTGCGCGGGTTGCTGGAAGATGGGGTCGCCGTACCGCAGTCGGAGTCGTCGGCGGAGTATGTTGCGATAGCTGAGTGACGCTGCAGCGCAAGGTTTGACGGGGTCAAGCGCGCCCGGATGCCGACCTGATCGTCGCGCAGGCGTCGTGGGAGAATAAGGGGAGCGTGGGCACGCATTATTCGGAACCAGATAGCTGAAAGTCGATCACACGTCAGCGTAAGCAAGGAGGGGGCTTATGGACAAGTGGGAGTACTTAACGGAATTTGTCTGGGCTGACATTAAGAACACCGGTTGGGAGGAATACCGAAAGGAACACTGGCCCAAGTTCCAACCCGAAAAGTTCGCGCCAGAGAGCATGATTCCGCGTCTCAATATGCGAGGTGACGCAGGTTGGGAACTTGTTTCAATGCAGCCGGTGTATGTAGGTAACAACTACGACGTTGGCTTCCCTACAGGCACCGGTGGAGCATACTGGACACATATTTATTTCTGTTCATGGAAGCGCAGAATTACGGGCTAAACATGCTCGCCTAAGTCTCATGCCTAAGCGCAACCCACCAGGTTCGCGCATTCTCTTTGTCGTCCGTCCTCATTGCCACGAGGGCGTTTCGACGCAACTGTTTCATGGCTCGCATGACACAATATCATGGATTCACTTCATCCCCCAATGATCGTTATCAAACGTCCGCTTTTCACGAATGCCGATGTGTTCCGGGTGCGCCGCATCTCAAGCAGTCTACAAAGTCAATGTCGTCGTTCTGTGCAAACAAATCGAGCGCGCGCAGATAGCTCGACTTGCGCAGCAGGACACAGATTTCTAAAGTGAACCACGTTACTTACTGCTTCTCGAATCTGCTCTCGCGTTACAGCACATGTCTCGACTTGATCCTGATTTATCTATAAGCTTACTGGCTCACAAACTCCTCCGCGGGCACCACCTTGAGCGTGACGACGATGGGCCGGCGCAACTGTGTTCGCAGCCGCTCCACCAGCCCCTCAAAGGCGGGCAGGTCCCCTGCGCCCGTGATGATGACCCTGACCGTGTTCCCCTGGTAGGTGACGCCTTCGCTGATGTAACTGCTGCCCTCTAGCCATCCATCAACAACCGCATTACTTTGCTGCTGGCTGATGAAAGATGCAGTCGCCTGCCGGCCGGTCGCGATCAGGGGCACGGAGACGAGCAGTGTGGCGAGGCTGATGGCGAGGTAGGCGTTGCGGCGCGCCGGGCCGGTGATGCGCGCATTCGCCGCTTTGTTGAGCCCAAGGAGGGCCAGCACTGCGCCGCCGGCCAGCAAGATCGAAAGGAAGTTGGTGGTGAATAGCAGCAAGGCGCCGAGCGCCTCTTCCGGGTAGCCGGCCTGCATGCTGAGCCCGACGACACACAGCGGCGGCACCAGCGAGATGGCGATTGCAACGCCTGCGAGCGAGTCCGAGATGTCCTCGCGGCTCATGCAGAACGCGCCTGCCGCTCCCGATGCCAGCGCCGCGATCAGGTCGACCACTGTGGGGGAAACGCGGCCGGTGATCTGCGGGTTCAGGCGAAAATCGATCACGCCCTGATATAACCAACCGAGCAGGGCCGATAGACCGATCACGGACGCCACGCCGATACCTACGAGCGCGAGCGCGCGGGCCGCGCGCTGTGTCTGCCCCATCGTCAAAGCCGCCGTCGTCGCCATGATCGGCGTCATCAGCGGCGCAACGATCATCGCGCCAATGACCGTCGCGGTGCTGTTCGCAATGATGCCGGCTGTGGCAATGATGGTTGCGAGAAGAAGCAGGATGGCGAATTGCTCATACTGGCGCCGGCGGCGGTCGCCCTCAAAAAACAGCTTGCCCTCAAATCGCGGGACGTCCTGGGGTTGGAACTGGTTGTCGCGTACCATGCTGGAAAGAAAGCTCATGGTTTACCCCCTGGTGTAGGATGTGGATGAGGTAGCTGGCTCTATTACTGCGACAAAGAGATTGGCGAGGCTATGGCGCCAGTTGCCGGAAGGCGAAAATACCTTCGCGCGGGACAGTTACGCACGCGCCCAGCGTGTCGTTAGTATACATCAGGGGCGCAGAAAGAAGAATGCCTACGACCGTTCGTCTCCCACCCGGCCGCGTCGTTCTTCGTCAGGTCGAGCAGCCTGGTGTAGCCGCGGAACGTCTTGCGGCCGAGGGTGTTGAAGTAATCCTCGAAGTAGGACAGGACCAGCTCGCGAAGGGTGCGGAAGACAGGCCCGGCATACGCCGCAGGCTGCGCGTATGCCGGGCCCGAAGAACGACTGCTCGCAGAAAGCCGGCCAGGGTCTGTTAGCGCATGCTCTTCAGCCAGTTCCGGACCAGCGCAAGCCAATCGGGGGCCGCCGCGAAGCCAGTGACGCGCACCGCATTTGGCGCCAGCAGCCGCACGCTCACCGGCCCGTGCCGCGTCGCCGTCCCGCTCAGGTCGAGATCCTCCAGCAGGTACCAGATGGTCGTTCCCGGTTGCGCGACCGAATCCGTCCAGCGGTAGGATCGGCCCTCCGTCGAACCAGGCGCCGCCGCCGGAATCAACGCGGCGTTGGCCTGCACCCACGGCCCGACCTCTGACTCACCCCGGTAGATGTTGAAGCCAGCGTTGTCCTGCTCCGTGACGGTTTCCCACGTCAGCGTGACCTGGCCCCCGGCCGTTGCCTCGGCGCTGAATCCGGCCAGCCGCACCGCCAGTGGCGAGACCGAACGCCCGGTGAAATCTGAGAAGCTGGTGGTGGTCCCGCTGAGCAGGTTGTTGGTGGCGTCGGTCGGGCCAAAAACCGTCCACGCGCTCGGCGCAGTGAACTTCCACAGCCCCAGCGCGCTCTCGCTCTGGCCGCTCCCCACGACGACATCCGCATTCATGTAGGTGAAGCTCGTGTTGGCCGAAAAGCTGCTGATGCCCGTTTGCGTCACAGTCCAGTAGCGGGTGAGATACGTCGGGTAGTTCGCCGCATCAACATTTGGGTGCGCCGCGTTCGTCACGGTAGCGCACGCCTGCGCGCCTGCCGCGAACGTGCCCGAAGTGAAGTTGAGCGTGGCGGGCGAGTATTCGGCCGTCCCGGTGTTGTCGCCGAGGGGATAGGTGAAGGCGCCGAGGGCCGTGAAGCGCCGGCACACCTGCCCGCCACCGTCGGTCAAGATCATGTTCGTCGCGCTGAACGGCCCGCCTGCCAGCGTCGCATCCGGCCTCAGCGTCAATGTGGCCGCGCCGACGTTCAGCAAACCATCAAGCGTCAGCCCGCGGTTGATTGTCGTATCGGCGGTCAGGGTGTAGGTCTGTCCGGCGGGGACAGTGATGCTGTTATAGGTCGTATTGAGTTGCGTGCCGGTCGGCGTAAACTCGTCTGCGCCGAGGTCGGACGCGGTAGCGCTGCGCGTTTCGCCGTCGAAGTCGGTCGTCACCGCGCCCACCGGTGTGCCGCCGCCCTCGGCCGGGGAGATGGTCGGGCTGGCGGCGTTGATATGCAGGTCAACCGCGCCTGCGTCGCCGGTCGCATTGACGAAAAGCGGGTCGGCGGAGAGGCTGTTGACGTCTTTGCCCCCTGAAGCCGCGGTCCATGCTGCCACCGTCGGATAGTTTGTCGGACTGCTGCTCCCCAGCCGGATCAGTGTCGCGCTCGCCGGGGCATAGAACAGGTTGTAATTGGTCGCCATAGACGTGTCGTCAAAGTGCGCGGCGCTGTGAATCGCGGCGCCGGTTGCGTTCGAGCGCGCGTTCACCCACAAATTGTTTGTAAACGTGGCAAGCGACAGCGAGAGACTGCGCAGCGCGGCCGTGGGTACGCCGGCCGTCCCGTTCACCCCGGTCCCGCCGAGAAAAACCGAGTTGTGATAGAAGCCGCCCCGCGCTGCCGTATCCGCGTAAATCCCCACAATGCCATAGCCGTTGGTAATAGCGTTGCCCGCCGCGTCGATCCCCAGTCGCACCCGGTTGTTTGCCATGATGAGGTTCGGGTTGGTCTGACCGACATAGATGCCGGTCATGGCTGCCGGAACCTGGGCCGTCAGCGTCGAGCCGCTGCGCAAACTGTGGATGACATTTCCGCTGATGGTTTGTGACCCCGCGGTGCTCGCCCTGACGGCCATGCCGGTGACGCATGAGGCGGTGGTGGGCTCTGTCGCGGTCAGAGAATGCGCCGTGTTTCGAGCAATGGTAAGGCCGGAAGTAGCCAGGTAATCATCGAAATTAATGCCGATAACCGGCGCGTAAGCGCAGTCTGTCGCTTTGCTGGACGCGCTGAGGTTGCGGACCGTGTTGTCCGTAATCGTCGGCGACACGCTGTTGACAAGCTCGATGCCCTTGATCCAGCCAGAAGATGCGGTGACGCTGTTGGTCAGGTTGGCGACCGTGTTGTTCGAAATGATCGCAGCCTGGCTGCTTGCGCTGCTGATGCCCACGACCCGCTGGCCTGTACCATCAGCCCCCGTCGCTGCCGAACTTGCGTGCACGCTGTTTGCCGTCGTCGCGCTGCCGACC
>CAZPTI010000056.1:0-21265 GCA_964588925.1 uncultured Anaerolineales bacterium
CCCTGATCGGTGCCGAGCGCGGTTTTGCTGTACGAGTAGATGCCCGCCGCGGTGACCAATGGCGCGCCGAGCAGAACGATCCATCCCGCGAGCGACGTCTGCCGGAGGAGGTTCTCCGATTCGCGACGCTTCAACGGCCAGAACGCCCAGCCGACAAGCGCCGCGAGGCCGAGGATGGCCCAGATGACATAAAGCCATCCGGGAAGGGGGATGTGCCCGGCGCCGCCGAACCTGCCCCAGAAGCTCAGCCACCAGCCTTTGAGCAACTGCGCCACATCAGCCGCGGCAAGCGGCCCCTGGCGTTGGTCGATGGTCGCAAGGACGACCGGCCAGCCGAAGGGATCGCCGTAGAGCCGCCAGTTGCGCCAGAGCCACGGCGCGGCGAGGGCGAAGGCGGCGACCCCGGCAATCAGCACCCGGCCAAGTGCGGGCAGCAGCGACCGGATGCCCGGCCGCCGCGCGCCGCGCGGCCAGGCGGTGACAAACAGCGCGGCTGCGGCGACCACGGCGAGCGAGCCTGCGCTGGCCTTCGTTATGAACGCGAGGCCGAGGCAAACACCGGTCAGCAGCGCGCCCTTCCAACTCCGCGCGGCCACGGCCAGCCACAGGGCCAGCGTCGCCCACATCGCGGCCAGCATGTCGTTGCTCATTGCGCCGGCGATGAAGAGCGACTCGGGGAGAAACGCGGCGAACGCCGCGCCCGCCAGAGCAAGATAGGGGCGCGTCGGCCAGATCGCCCGGCCGAGCAGAAACGTACCCAGGACGAGAACGAGGCCCGCAACGATTGACACGAAGCGGCCGGCGCGCATCGCCAGCACGCCGCCCTGCCACGGCCAATCTTCAAGCCGCGTGCGAACAAAGAAGTTGCGCGCCTGGCTGTCGGGGGCGAACGACATATCGGGGTTGGCGCGCAGGAAGGAGCGATCGGGGGAGCCGCCGACGACTGCCGCAGCAACCGCGGCGAGCGCATGGTATAGTGGCGGATGCTTGCCCTGCGTCATTTCAGGGCCAACGGGCAACGCGCGGTGCTCCAGGATGTAGGCCGCGTAGGCGAAGTGGTCGGCCTCGTCGGGCGCCTCGCCGAGCGGGGTGGCGAGGCTGTACGCGATGCCGAGGATCAGGCGCAGCGCGAGAATCGCTGCCAGCAGGCCGGCAACGCGCGGGGGCAGGCCGACCACAGGCCGGTTGGCAGGCGCGATTGTCGTTGAAGGAAGCTCGGTCATTACGGCGCAGTAACGGTGACCTGGCCCAACTCGAACGTATCGCCGCCCGCAAGCAGCGGCAGTCGCTGTTGCGTCGGCTCGTCGTAGAACCCGATGCGCACACGGTATTTGCCGGGCGGGACGTCGGCGCCAAGCTGCACCGCATGGTTGTCGGCGATGATCTCGCCCTTTTGCCAGGTTGGCGTGAGCGCGGTCCCCTGCTGCGGATACGCGTCGCCCTGCCCGCGCACGACGCCCGCCTCATCGACCAGATGGACGAACACCTTCCAGTTTCCGCCCGTGGGACGATCCGCCTGCCATACAAGGCGGACGGTCAGCGTCTCACCGGGCTTGACCTGCCCTTCCTGGGCATCCCCGCGGATCAGCCGGATGCCCTCCTGCCAGTCCACCGGGCCGCCCGGCGGGGCCTGAACCTCACTCGGAATTGAGTCGAAGTTGCGCGGGCGATCCTGCGCTGTGAAGTCCCCCAGGTCGACGGCCAGCAGAGGACTCCCGCTCCCTTGCGGCGCGATTTCCAGCCACGCGCGATACTCGCCGGGGGCCAGCGTGCCGGGAAGGGTGAACGACGGCTGGCCGCGCAGGAGCCGGCCGGGTTCCCACGTTTCCGTTGGACGCCACGGCGGGCCAAGCGGGGCCGTGACTGCCGCCTTCTCCTGTCCACCCTGCTTGAGGAGGAGCCGCGCATCGAGCGCGGGCAGCGCACTGTAGACGCGCCATTGCGTGGGGATCGTGACGGTCGAGCCGGGCAGCGCGGACGGCGGGGGCGGCGCGTAACTGATCAGCTCCAGGCTGCCGTCGGCCGCGCGCACCCGCGCGGGCGCAGCCAACGGGGCCTCCGGTACAGACGCGTCCTGTGGCGGCAACACCTCCGCGTCGAACAACTTCGCGTAGGACTGCGGCGCGGCATTCGTCGCATCGCGCGCAAGCAGCGGTTCGCCGGACGGGGACAGCCACCGCAGCCGCACCTCGTACTGTCCGGGTGGGACGTCGGCGGGAATGTAAAGCGCAGCGCGCTCCCGCACGGGCTGCTCGCCCCATTCGGCCAGCGGGCACAGGCCGTTGCACGGCCCGCCGACACGCTGCGCCCACACCTGGCCGTCGGCCCCCACCAAAGACAACTCGATCAGGTCTGACGGCGTGTCTCCGTCCTGCGCCGCATCTTTGGGAGCCGGCGCGCGATCCTGCCACTCGAACTCGAGCCGGAGCGCGTCACCGGCCGCGACGGCTGCGTCGGAACGCCACCAGCGGTTCAGCGCGATGCGGTCGGCCCAAACCCGATCCTCGCCGCTCTGCTCGATCACGGGTCTTTCCGCAAAGTAGCGGACAACCCCGCGGCTCCCCGCGAACCACGTCTTGTCGCCGGGATAGGCAACGGCATTCATGCCGCGTTCGACGACCTCCGGCTCAAGCTCTGTGGGGTACAGGTTCAGCCAGGCGGAATTGGTGGTTGCGAACAGATCGCGGGCTGAGGCCGCGGCCTGCGTCTCCGTGATGGGATCGAGGGTGGGCGGCAGGTAGACGGTCGGCAACTGCGCCGAGTTGTAGTAGCTGTTGAGAAATGAGTCCCAGGGGAAGGTGTAGATGATCGGTTCCGCGGGCCGGGTCCGCGCGAGGATGTAATTCACGGGCGCGCTGAAGGGCCGCCATTCCCCGCGCGCGTAGCCTATCGCATCGCGACCGTTCAAGATCAGCAGGGTTGCCAGCAAGACCCCGCCGAGGAGTTTCGAGCGCCGCCAACACGCCACGATGCCCAGCGCTACCGCCAGGGTGAAAAAGCCGATGACTGCGGAGTAGTAGCGGGCCTTGCTCAAGACGAAGATGATCGAGCCTGCTATCGGCGGGACGAAAATCAGGCAGGCGAGCAGCCACTGAAGGTGACGCCGCGGCCATGCGCGCGGCTGGACCATGAACACGATCCCGATGAGAACGAGCAGCCAGCGCAGCGAGGCCAGCGCGACCAGCGCGGGCGTGGGGCCGGCGTCGGCCGCGCCGCCGAGCGGCCAGCCCAGGAATACAGGCATCCAGCGCGCGGGCGACCAGGGCACGTTCCAGTAGCTCAGGAGCGCGAGCGCGCTGCTGCGCGGACCTGGCTCGACGATGATCCAGATCGCCGGCAGGCCGAGCAGCACCAGGAGCACCAGGGCGAACGCGAACGCGCTGCGCTTGAGACGGCGGAACTCGATCAGGAAGAAGATCGCCAGCGCTAGCAGAACGAGGGTTGTCAGGTAGTTGAAAATGAGGGCAGCCAGGGCTGCGACCGCCAACAGCAGCCAATCGCGCACCCGGCGCCGAGCGATGGCGATGTCGAGCAGGTAGATCATGAGAACGACGGAGGCCATGTACCACGGGTACATGCGCGCATCGCGGCCAAGAAACACGGCCAACGGCTGGATCGTGAGCAGCAGACCGGTCAGCAAGGCGATGCGGTTGCCGAACCACCGCCGCGTGACCGTGATCATCAGCGCAATACTGAGCAGCGCGCCCACGACGCTGAACAAGCGCAGCGCGAATTCTCCTGTCCCGGTGGCCGCCATCCAGAAGTGGAGCAGGAAGTAGTAGCCGGGCGGATGCTCCGCGATGTTGCTGGCCGTGTAGCGGATGATGTCGAGTGGCGGACGGTTCGCGACGAAGTAGCTGATCGTTTCGTCGACCCACAGGTCTGACCCGTCAAGGTTGATGACTCGGGTGAGCAGCGCCAGCAGCAGGATGCCGACGCAGGCTGCCATGAACCCGGCGCGGCGATCCAGTGTGGCTACAAGCCGCGTCAAGTGGAAGCTGCCCGTGATGCGGGCAGGGAGGCGTTGCGTTGTGGCGCCGGTAGCGTTCAGAGGGCTGGCGTTGCGGGTCACTGGTTGCATCGGGTTGCCGATTCGCATGCGGAGATTGAATGGCGACTGCCGCGCATGCGGAGAAATTCTCTGTGATTATCCGTAACAGAATATCATGGCATCGAAAGAGGGTCAAATGATTCTTCGACTGCCTTTTGTCGCAGACGTTAGCGCAGGTATAATGGTTGCATGCGCACCCCAAACGGACCGTCGCATTCTGGTATTGCGAGGCCTGGTTCCTTCTGTTCCACAAGCAGCGCGGCCTTATCCGACAAGCGGTTTTGCTTCCGTTAAGTAAGATGCAGGCAGCCTCACACCTTGCGGCGACTACCCGACGCGCGACCATGTTGCGCCGCATTGCGTTGCCCCTTGCCGTCCTGGCGGTCACGCTGCTGGCGCTGTTCCTGCGCGTCTGGCAACTGAACCAGGTTCCGCCCGGCCTGTGGTGGGACGAGGCAACGCAGGGGCTGGATGCGGCCGAGCTGCTCCACGGCGTGTTCCGCATCTTCTACACGAGCGCGCTGGGCAAGGAGCCGCTCTACATCTATCTGACCGCGCCATTTGCCGCGGCCTGGTTCGGCGCGCCGTTTGCCGTGCGGCTGGCGGGCGCGCTGCTCAGCGTCCTGATGGTCCCCGCGCTGTTTGCGTGCGGTCGCGCGCTCTTCTTCGAGCATCCGCGCGCGGGCGCGTGGGCCGGGCTGGCCGCGGCGATCCTGTGGACGACGAACTTCTGGGCGCAGAGCATCAGCCGCATTGGTTTTCAGGTCAACGCGTTCCCGCTGGTGTTGACCGTGGCCGTCCTGGCGTGGCTCAACTATGCGCGCCGGCCGGATGCGCGGCGCAGCCTTACGTTCGGCGCGCTGGCCGGGCTGACCCTGTACACTTATCTGGCCGCGCGGTTCACGCCCGCGCTGTGGGTGGCCTTGTTTCTGCTCCTGCCGCGCGACCGGCGCCGCGCCATGCGGCCGACCGTAGGCCGCGCGATCCTGGCCTTTGCCCTCGTCGCGCTGCCGATCGCCGTCTATTTCGCGCTCCATCCACAGGACTTCTTCGGCCGCATCAACACCTTTGGCGTGACGCAGGGCGCGGCTGCGGTCGTCAAGCCGGAGACGCTGAGCTGGGCCGCGAGCTACACACTCAAGGCATTTCTCGGCATCCTCGGCGACCCCATTGCGCGGCACAACCTGCCCGATCAGCCATCGTTTACCCCCGTGGCGGCCGGGCTTTTTGCCCTTGGCGCGGTGGTCGGGCTTGCGGCGGTTGCCCTGCGACGGCATCAGGGCGCGCTGACCGCGCTCCTGTGGTGGGCGCTGCTCTGCATCCCGGCTATCCTCTCGCGCAGCAGCACGCCTCATTATCCCCGGCTGTTTGGCGCGCTGCCCGCCGCCATGCTGATCGCCGCGCTGCCTTTCGGCTTTGCCGCGCAGGGGCTGCTCCGCGTGCGGCGACGGGCTGTTGCGCCGGTCATGGGCCTGCTGTTGGCCGCGCTGCTCGTCTTTGAGACCACGCACCTGGCGCGAGCCTATTTCGTCGACTGGGCGCAGAAGACCGACCTGTACACGTTCTTCCAGCAGGACTTGTGGACGGTGGGCGAGCAGGTGCGGGCGCGGCCGGGCGCAGTTGGGGTCGTGGCGCTGAACGAAGGCTACGGCAAGCAGCTCGATTACGCGTTCGCAGGCACCCCGATCTTTCAACTCCCCCACGATGAGCCGGACGTGGCGAAGTGGCTGCAAGCGCGACTGGGCAGCCGCGGGGGGCAGGAGGTTGTGTCGGTGCGGTGGGGCGAAGGCGCAAACCAGGACGCGGACCCGAAGCAGTTGTTGCAGCACTATCTGCGCCGCGAGGGTGAGCCGGTGGGGGTGGAGCCGTTCCGCGGCTTCCAGCTTGAGACGTTCCGGCTGGGTGAGCGGCCCCAGTTTGATGCGGCAGGGCAGGCGGCTGAGGTCGGCGCGGCGTTCGACGGGGGCGTCACGCTCCAGTCGGCGCGCTGGGGGGCGGCCTATCCCAACGAGGACCGGAGCGGTGCGTCAGCCGCAGCCGGGACAGCCTTCTGGGTCGCGCTGGAGTGGCAATTGACCTCGCCGCAGCCCGACCTGCGCGCGGCGGTGGACCTGTTTGACGCGGCCGGGCACCGGCTCGGGAGCGCGGAAGCGCCCTTGATGGATCTCCGGGAGCGCGCGCGGCCGTGGGCAGATGCGCTCACCGCGCGAACCTATCATCTGGTGCCGATCCCCGCCACACAGCCGCCGGGCCCCGTTGCGCTGGCCGCGCGACTCTACAACGGGCAGAACGGCGCGCCGGTTTTGTTGGCGCAACCGCTGCCCGCGCCAAACAGCCCCAGTGGCGCGTCCAAACTCCTGGCTTTCTTCGCGCAACCCGCCGTCACCCAGGCCGCGCAGTCGCCGTCCCCCGCGCCCGCGCGCGTGTTTGGCTATTCGCTGGCGCCGGGCGTCACCCTGTTAGGCGCGGACGATTGGCCTGCGACCACGCGGCCGGGCGAGAAGCTGACCCTGCGGCTGTACTGGCAAGTTGGGACCGACCAGGAGACGCCCCCGCTGGTCGTTACGGCGGAGCGAGACGGCGCGTATGCCGCGCAGAGCGAGATCGCGCTGCCGACAGGGATGTCAGCGCCCGCCATCTTCCATACGGACGTTGACCTTCAGATTGACCCGGATGCGGAGGGGACGTATACGCTGACGGTCGGGCCGCGCGACGGCGAGGCGCGCGCAATCGGTTCGGTGGAAGTGGCCGGCCGGCGACGCATCCGGGAAGCGCCCGCGTTGACGCAGCCGGTGACCGCTACGTTTGGCTCGGCGCTCCGCCTGCTGGGAACGACTGCGCCCGCCAGCATCGGGATCAAACCCGGCGAAACGATCACCGTAACGCTGGTGTGGCAGGCGGAGGCGAGGCCGGGAGCAGACCTGGCGCGGTTCCTTCATGCGCTTGGGCCGGATGGCCGCCCCGTTATCCAGCGGGACGGCGCGCCGTGCGCCGGGCGGGATGACGCAGGGCCGGAAGAGGCGTGCCCTGCGACTTCATGGCAGTCGGGGGAAATCCTCGTCGATACGATCACGCTGGCGGCGCCGCCTGATCTTGCGGCAGGCCGTTATCCGCTGGCGACGGGCTGGTATGATCCGGCGACCCTGCAACGGCTGCCCGCAGTTGACGCGACGGGACGCCCCGCGCCCGACAACCTCCTCCGCCTGCCCGTCGAACTGGTGGTTGAGGCGGGAGGCTGAGATGACACCGAACTCGTTCGCTGCGCGCTTCCGCCGGGTTGCCCCCGATCTGCTCGCCGGGGCAGGCATCGCGGCCCTCGTCGCATTCGTCATTCGCAACTTCTGGCAGACGGGCATCGCCAGCAACGCGGACATGCTCATCGGCGTGTATCGGACGTTCGAGCTGGACCAGGCGTTGCGCGCTGGCGTGCTGTTCCCGCGCATCATGCCCGGCCTGAACTTCGGCTACGGCGGGCCGTTGTTCCACTATTACCCGCCGCTGACCGCATACCTGTCCCTTGCGTTTCACTGGCTCGGCTTTGGATGGATCGAGTCGAACAAGGCGCTGTTCACCGCGGCGCTGCTGCTCGGCGGGCTTGGGACTTACGGTTACGCGCGCTTTCTGTTCGGTAAGCGACCGCCCGCGTTCGTCGCCGGCGGGGGGTACGTGATTTCGCCGTATATCCTGCTCAACGTCTACGAGCGCGGCGCGCTGGCCGAGTCGTTCGCGCTGGCGCTGATCCCCTACCTGCTGTGGGCCGGCCATTCCTACGCGCGGCAGCCGCGGCGCTCCGCGTGGGTTGCCGTTGCCGCGCTGACCGCGCTGCTGGCGCTGGCGCATAACATCACCGCGCTGTTTGCGCTTCCATTTGTCGCGCTCGTGCTGGTTCCGCTCGCCTGGCATGAGGGGCGACTGGCGCAACTGTCGAAGGTCGCAGTGGCGGTTGCGCTCGGTCTCGGCCTGAGCGCGTTCTACTGGCTGCCTGCCCTGGTTGACCGCCATGCTGCGCAGATTGAGGCGCGCATGCTTGGGCCGGGCGGCCGCGCCACCGACAACCTCCGCCAACTCGGTATGCTGGTTCAATCGCGGTGGCATCATGACTACTGGGGACCCGAACGGTTCGTCCTCTCGCGCTGGCAGGCGCTGGTCGCGCTGTTGGGAATCCTGGTCGTCGCCTTGCGCCGCGGCGCGCTGCGCGTTCTGGCCCTGACCCTGCTCGGCAGCATTGCGCTGGCGCTGCTGCTCCAGTGGGAGGGGTTGCGCTTCCTCTGGGAGTCCGCGCCGCTGATCGGCTATATCCAGTATCCGTGGCGTCTGCTGGGCATGACGTCGCTGTGGATCGCGCTCTTGCTCGGCGCGCTCCATGCGGCGATCCCCTGGCCGCGCGGTGGCGCATGGCCTGCGGCCATCGCGCTCGTTGCGCTGGCGTACCTGCCCTCGGCGGGGAGCCTGACGCCCGCCAACGCGCCGAGCTGGCACCCGTTGGAAAGCAGCGCGATCGGGCGGCTGGACGTGTACGAACGCGGGCGCATCTGGTTCGCGCTCTACAGCGATTACGCGCCGGCGGCCATGACCGCAGACCCGTGGGATCTAGCGCGGCCACGGCCCGCCGACGAGCTGCCGCGCGCCTCCCTGGCTCCGCCCGGCCCAAACGTCACCGTGCGGTTCGAGGCGCCTGACCGGTTGGAGATCGACACGCAGAGCGACCAACCCTTTACGTTGACGCTCCCGCGCATCTATTTCCCCGGCTGGCGCGCGACGGTGGACGGTCGGGCTGCGAATGCGCACCCCGAAGGCCGCTTCGCGCTGGTCTCCGTGCCGGTTCCCGCGGGCGCGCACACGGTCACGGCCACGCTTGGCCCGACTGTTGCCGGCCTGCTGGGGACGATTTTGACCGCCCTTTCGCTGATCGCGTTTATCGTCGCGCTGCGTCACGTTCGGCCGCGCTGGATGATTCTCGCGGGGCTGGCCGCGCTCCTGCTGGTGGTCGCGCTCGGCATTGCGCAGTACGGGCTGCGGGATCGGGCGCATCGCCCCGACTCGCTCAGCATCACGGTGGGGCAGGAAATCCGGCTGCAGGGGTACGAGGTGGCGGCGCGCGCAGTCACGGCCGGGGAGACGCTGCCGGTTCGGCTATACTGGCTTGCGCTGGCGAGCCCGCAGCAGGACTACAAGGTGTTCCTGCACCTCATCAAACCGGACGACAGCGGACCCGTTGCGCAGGCGGATAATCAGCCCAATCTCGGCTATCGCCCGATGACCGGATGGACGCCCGGCGAACTGGTGGTGGACGAGCAGTGGCTGACGATTCCGGCCGACTTGCCGCCGGGCCGTTACCGGCTGGTGGCGGGCGTGTACCGTCCTGACACGGTGGAGAACCTGATTGCGTCCGGGCAAGCTGAGATATTGCCGGGCGACCGGATCGTCCTGGCAGACATCGAGGTTCGGGGCAAGGACGGTCAACCGTGATCGAGCGGGCGAAGCGCGACGGTTCCCTCGCTCAGGAGCCGCAGGCGGTGCGCATCCTCTCCCCGCGCGCTGCGGATGCGTTTGGCCTGCTGATGCTGGCGCTCGGTTTGATCGGCGCGGCGCTGCTGGCGGTTGGCTCGCGTCCGCTGATCGTGCCGTACTGGTACGCGCTCGTTCCGCTGCATCCCGGCCTGCCGGCGTTGTTGCCCGGGGTCCTTGGGTTGATCGTCTACGCGCTCGTCGGCTACACGCTGCGCGACGGCCCGCCCGCGCTGGCGATCCTGTGGGCTGTGTTGGGCGGCATCGTCCTGCCCGTGGCGTTTCTCGCCGCGCAGGGCAACCCGCTGGAGCAGTTGTTGATGCGCACCATCAGCAGCCAGGCCACGGGAGGCTTCAGCAAGGGCGTAGAGTTCACGGCGGAGACCGCGCGGCGCTGGCCGGAGTTGATGGCGGACTGGCGGACGGAGTTCCCGCACGTCGCGATCAGCCTGCCCGGCTGGCCGCTGGTGTACGGCGGGCTGGTCAGCCTCTTCGAGCGCGTCCCGTCGCTGGCGCACCTGCTGGCCGCGCCGCTGCGCGAGTGGCAGTGCCACCAGTGGGGGTTCAACACGCTGCGGGATGCGCAGATCGCGACGGCGTGGCTGGGTGTGGCGTCGCCGCTCTGGTCCGCGCTGACTGTGCTGCCGCTCTATGCGCTGGCGCGGCGCGTGGCCGGGCGCTCTGTTGCGCTGCTGGCCGCGTTGCTCTGGCCGCTCGTCCCCGCAACGATTCTGTTCATGGGCACGCTAAACTCGCCTTATCCCCTCCTCGCGACCACCATCGCGCTGGCGTTGTGGACGGGGATGACAGGGGCGGGCCGCATTCGCGGCGCGTTGCTTGTGGCCGTAGCGGGCGCGCTGAGTGGCGCGGCCATTGTCCTCAACCTTGCGCTTGTGCCCGTGCTGCTGCTGTGCGGGCTGCTGGCGCTCTTTGCGCCGTGGACGCTGCCCGGCCTGACGCTGAGATCGCGGCTTATGCGGTCCATCCTGGCCGGGGTCTGGTTTGCGGTGGGGTTGCTTGTCGTCGGCGGCTTGTATGCCTTGTACGCGGGGCACTCCCCGCTGCGCGTGATCGCGATCGCGCTCGGCGTCCACTTTGGCATGGCGCGCGCCTATCTGACGGGCGTCGGGCTGCACCTGTGGGACTTCGTCCTCTTCACGGGGGCGCCGCTGTGCGCGCTGGCGTGTCTGGCCGGGTATGCGGCCGCGCGGCGGCGAACGGCAAGCCCGGTTGCCGCGCTCGCAGGGGCGCTCGGCCTGACGCTGCTCATCCTGCTGCTGTCGGGCACGGCGCAAGGCGAGGTGGGGCGGGTGTGGCTCTTCTTCATGCCGCTGGTCGTCTTGCTCGCCGCGGTGGCCCTGCGCGGGCTGACCGGCCGCGGCGCCAGCTTAACACTGCTGGCGCAGAGCATCTGGCTCGTCGCGCTGGTCGCAACGACCGGCGCGGTGGACACGTGGCTGGGCGCGCGGCCCGCCTATGCGGAAGTGACCCTGCCCTCGCTCGCCGCGCCGCTGGCGCCGACGAATGCGCGTTTCGGGGATGCGCTGCGGTTAACGGGGTTTCAGTCGGAGGCGGATGCGGATGGGAAGGCGCTGCGCGTGGCGTTCCACTGGGACGTGGAGCGGCGCATGAGCGCGCCGTACTACTTCTCAGCCGTGTTGGTCGCGCCGGACGGCCGCGTGCTGCCGGCGGTTAACTGGCAGCCCTTTGCGAAGGCTTATCCGACGACGTGCTGGGCGCCGGGAGAGGGTTCGATCGTCGACCAGGTGACGCTGCCGCTTGGCGACGCGGCGGCGAAGGGCGATTGGTGGCTGAGCCTGACCGTTTTCTCGCTGGAGGGCAGCGAGACGCCGCAACTGCTGCCGGTCATCCTGCCCGACGGCAAGCAGGACCAGCAATTCGGCGTGGGGCCGCTGCCTGTGCGGTGAACCCCTCACCAGCGACAAACGAACCTTGCCGCAGAGTGCGCAGAGATCGCAGAGCAACCTTCGCATCCTCTGCGGCAAAGATAATGCGCTTTAGCGGGCGACGAGTCTAACCCTGCTGCAACCCCCGGTAGGCGAGAAGGTGCCCCTGCGCGATGGTCTCCCACTCAAACTGGCGGGAGAGCACGGCCGCCCTGGCTGCCAGATGGGACCGGAGCGCGTTGCCGGTCATCAGGCGGATCACGGCCTCGGCCATCTTTACGGGCTGATCCGGCGGGACGAGGAGCGCGCTTTCGCCGTCCTCAAGCATGGGGAACTGCTTCAGCGCGTCGGCGGGAATGCCGCTTAGCGCCGTGCTGACGATGGGCAGGCCGTGCGCGAGCGCGGCCATCAGGCTGCCGTGCCGCAGCGACGCGCCCTCACGGTAGGGCAGCACCGCGCAGTCGGCGGCCATCAGATTCGCTGACACTTCTTCAGATGACGTGAAGCCGGTCCACTGCACGCGCTCCGCGATCCCCTGCTCGCCGATCAGCCGCTCGACCTTCTCCAGGTATGCGAGGTTGGTCGGGTCGCTCGACCCCACTTTGCCGCCCACCATGAGCAGTTTGGCCGGCATACGACGCTTGACCAGCTCGGAGAGGGTGCGGATGAGCGTCTCGCCGCCCTTGTTTTCGTTGAGGAAGCCGAAGTAGGCCAGCAGCCATTCGTCCGGTTTGACGCCCCACTTCGCGCGCTGCGCGGCGCGGTCGTAGTCGCGCGGGGCCTCACAGCGGATGTTGCTGCCAATGGGGATGGCGCGCAGCTTGTCGGCCAGCCCGGCATCACGCAGCCGCGTCCAGTCCGCCGGATTGGTCACAACAGACGCATCGGCATCTTTCGCGAGGCGCAGGACGGACTGCCAGCGCAGGGGGCCGGCCTTCGGAAAGAGGTACGGGAACTTCAGGTCGTGGAACGTCACGAGCGACAGCGGCCGGCGCTTGACCAGGCGCAGCCGGGCGGGCAGCAGGTTGACGGCTGGATGCAGCCCGTAAGCTGCGGACTGATACTGAATATGGACCACATCGGGGTTAAGCTCGCCGATCAGGCCCCGCGTGTGACGCCAGAGGCCCCACCCGTGCCGGCCGAGTTCGGGATAGACGGTCGGCTCGTAGGAGGAAGCCGGCGCGCGCAGGTGGTCCGCGCCGGCGTCCGCATGGGTTAGCACGTGGACATCCGCGCCCAGCTCACCGAGCGCCTGTCCGAGCCGGCGCGTGTAGTCGCCGACGCCGCCCTGCATGGCGGGATATTCCCCGGTGACGAAGAGAATTCTCATGATGCGGTCTCGGTTCTCAGTCGCGTGCGGAGCAGTTCTCCGTAGGCGTTCATGCGGGATCGTCGTAAGGGCCGCTGCGATCCGAGGACGTACCTGGCAGCTTCAAGCAACCATTCTACGGCGAACATCGCCAACAAGGCAAGCCGCAGACAGATGGCTGTGGCCTCTCCGTGGTGTTTCTCGAAGTAGCGGACCTTGCTGCGGTTGAAACGGATATGTCGCGCTGCGATCACCTGCTCGGACGACTTGCCCTCATAATGCGTGATGACGGCTTCCGGCAGGTAGACGATCTTCCACCCGGCCCGCTTAACCCGGCGCTGCCAGTCGAGTTCCTCGGAGTACATAAAATACCCCTCGTCGAACGCGCCCACCCCGTCGAGCACCTCGCGCCGCGTCATCAGGGCTGCGCCGACGAGCCAGTCGACTTCTTGCGTCTGATTCGCTGGCTGATCGTCTAAATGGTAGCGGCGCGCCCACGGGTTGAGCCTTGCGGGCCAGTGCCAGGCCAGCGGCGTGCTCTCCATGAGCGCGGTCATCAGTGTGGGGAAGCGGCGGCGGGAGGACTGGAGCGCGCCGTCGCCGTAACGCAACTGCGGGCCGACCACGCCGACAGACGGGTGCGCTTCGAGGTAGTCGAGCATGCGCGGGAGCGCGTTCGCGTCGACGACCGTGTCCGGGTTGAGGAAGAGGATCAGTTGCCCCGCGGCCAGCTTGAGCCCGTCGTTGTTGCCGCCCGTGAAGCCGCGATTCTCCTTGTTCGCTAGCAGGAGGACTTCGGGGAACCGGTCGCGCACCATTTGCGCGCTGCCATCCGTCGACGCGTTATCGACCACGATCACCTGCGGACCGCGCGGCAACGCAGCCAGGCATGCGGCAAGCAACTCGCGCACGTTCCAGCTTACGATGATGATGGACAACTGAGACAGGCGGGTCATGCGAGGAACGACGTAACCACGAAGGATCAAAGAAACAAGCTCCACTCAGGACCTTGTGGAACTTTGCGCCTTTGGTTCTTGGTGGTGAGCCTACACGTGCCTTGAGACGACGAAATCGGCCAGCTCTTCGAGCGCCTGGCGGTACGATCCCTGCGGGAAGCCGGTGAGCCGCGCTTTGGCCTTGGCCGAAAAGTCCTGCGCTTCGGCTGCGGCCTGGCGCATCGCGTCGGAACGGCGCACCTGATCCACAATCGCGCCGATGTCGCCCGCGCCGTTGCTGCGTTCGAGCGCGCCGATCACTGCCTCCGGGTCAGGGCTGTTCTGCAGGTAATAGAAGAAGGGCAGCGTGACAATGCCCTGCCGCAGGTCGCCGCCGACCGGCTTGCCCAGCGTCGACTCCTCGCCCGTGTAGTCGAGGATGTCGTCGACGATCTGGAAGGCCATGCCCAGTTCCTTGCCGTAGTCGTACAGCGCCTGCACCTGATCCTCGTCCGCCCCGGCCAGCAGCGCGCCGGATTTGGTTGCGGCGGCAAAGAGGGAGGCCGTCTTCGCGAAAATGCGCGGGTAGTAGGCTTCCTGCGGCTGGTCCCATTGGCGGCTGGAGAAGAGCTGGCGCAGCTCGCCCTCGACGATGATGCGGAGCGTGTCGGCAAAAAGCTGGACGACCGGGATATTTTCGGTTTCGGCGGCAAAGCCGGCCGCGCGCGCAAACAGGTAGTCGCCCGCAAGCACGGTCGCGCCTTTGTTCCACTGCGCGTTGAGCGTGGTGATGCCGCGGCGAACGAGCGCGTTGTCGATGAGGTCGTCATGGACAAGCGTGGCGTTGTGGAGCATCTCGACCGCTGCGGCGACCGCGACGGCCTTCTCCGACGCGGGCTGCGCGAAAAGGTTGTGCGCGGCGAGCGCCAGGGCGGGGCGCAGCCGCTTGCCGCCGCTGCCGAGCAGTTGCAGGAATGCCTCGGCCAACGGAGCATATGCGCCGGACGCGATCCCGCGCATCTTCGCCTCGACCCGCTCCAGGTCGTGGCGCACCAGTTCAAGCAAAGTCACTTCTTTGATCATGCCTATTCCAACGTAAAACAGCGCTTCGCTGTTGCCGTCGTACGCGCTGCGATTTCGTCCGCCGTCACTCCGAACAGGTTGCCGAGCGACTCAGCCACGAGCGGCAAATAGGCCGGCTCGTTGCGCTGGCCGCGATAGGGATGCGGGGCCAGGTAAGGCGCGTCGGTTTCCAGGATCAGTCGATCTGCCCGCAACTGCGGGACCAGTTCACGCAAGCGGCGAGCATTCAGAAAAGTCACCGGTCCGCCCATGCCGACGACCAGGCCCAACTCATACGCGCGCACAGCATCCGCCAGTTCGCCGCCAAACGCGTGCCATACGCCTATGATACCACTATTTGCCTGTGATGACCGTATCTCAGACACCCATTGTGATATATGATACATTAGGTCGGTCGAGCAGGCCGTTCCGCCGTCTTTGCTGTTGCGTGTGTGCAGGATGACGGGCAGGCTGCGCTCGGCGGCCAACTCCAACTGCGCGCGCAAAGCGTAGACCTGTTGGCCGTGTTCGACCTTCTCCCAGTAGTAATCCAGCCCGATCTCGCCGATTGCGACCACTTTCGGGTGCTGCGACAGGTCACGCAGCACAGCAAGCGTCTCGTCGTCGAAATCGGCGGAGTCGTTCGGGTGGACGCCAACCGCTGCGTAGACGCCCTCATGCTTGTCGGCCAGCGCCAGCACCCGGCGGCAGGAGTCGAGGTCGATGGCCGGGTTGATCAGCCGCGTGACCCCGGCCTCCGCCGCCCGCCGGATGACTGCCTCGCGATCCGCGTCGAACTGGCGCAGGTCGAGATGGCAGTGGGTGTCGACGATCTGAACAGGATTCGCAGGATTTGCGAGATTGGCAGGATTTGCGTAAGCCGAACTCATCCTATCCATCCTCTAATCCCCTGAATCCTGTTCAAGACACAGTTACCCAATCCCGGCGACCTTCATCCCATCGGCCAGCAGCGCAGGGACGCGATCCCCGCTCATCGTCTCGCAGTAGACGCGGATCAGCGGCTCGGTGCCGGAGAAGCGCACGAGCAGCCAGCCGCCGTCTGCGAGGTTGAACTTGTAGCCGTCGGTGGTGTCTTTGCCGGTGACTTTAATGCCGCCGAGCGATTCCGGCATAGCCGTGTCGAGCTTCTGCCGCGCGGCCTGCTTCATCTCATTGTCGCGCAACCGGGTGTCGATGCGGTCATAGTAGTGCGGGCCGCCGACCAGGTCGAAGAGGCGCGCGAGCAACTGCGTCGGTTGAAGGCCCGTGCGGCGCATCATGTCGAGCAGGTAGAGGTTCGCCAGGATGCCGTCGCGCTCGGGCACGTGGCCGCGAAACGCGTAGCCGCCGCTCTCCTCGCCGCCGATCAGCCCGTCGTGCTTGATCATGGCCGGCGCAACATACTTGAAGCCCACGCCTGTGTTCACAACCTGAACGCCGAACTTCTCCCCAAGCTTGTCGAGCATGGAGGTCGTGCTGAGCGTCTTGACAATCGTGCCGCGCTCGCCGCGAATGTCAAGCAGGTACATGGCGAGCAGGCCGTAGACGCGCAGTTGATCGACGAACTCGCCGTTCTCGTCGCCCAGGCCGCAGCGGTCCGCGTCGCCGTCGAGGATGCAGACGACGTCGGCGCCCAGTTCGCGCGCCTTCGCCAGCCCCGCGTCCACGTTCGGCGGGATCGGCTCGGGCCGCTTCATCTCGGGGAAGATCGGGTTGCGGTCGGCGTGATACTCGATGACCTGCGTCTTGCCGCCTGCGATGAAGCGCGAGATGTAGCCCGCGCCGTTGCCCCACATGTTGTCGACCAGCACCTTAAACCCGGCGGCCTTGATCGCGTCCACGTCGACCAGCGAGCGGATGCGCGCGTCGTAGGCGGGCACGGGGTCGTATTTTTTGATCAGCCCGGCCTTCTCCGCATCGTCGAAGCGCGTGCGCTTGACGCCCGCCACGCTCGCCGGGATGCGCGCCTCAATGGCCTTGAGGCCGTCCGGGTCAATCGCGCCGCCGTTGGGGTCGCGCACCTTGAAGCCGTTGTCGGTGGGCGGGTTGTGGCTGGCGGTGATGTTGATTGCGCCGAGCGCGTTCGCATGGGTGACGCCGAACGAAATGACGGGCGTGGGCACGCCGCCGCCGGCAAAGTGGACGGGCACGCCGTTCGCGGCCAGCACTTCAGCCGCCGCTGCCGCGAAATGCTCGGACAGGAATCGCTTGTCGCCGCCAATGACGACGCCCCGCTCGACCTCGTTCGGGTAGGTCGCCTTGATGTAATCCGCAAAGCCCTGGCTGCACCGTCGCACGTTATCGAACGTGTAGTCCTCGGCGATGTTGCCCCGCCAACCGTCCGTCCCGAAGATGATGTCGCTCGCCACAGTTACCCCCGTTGCCTCAGCGCAGGCTACAGTCTGCGCGACTTCACTTGTCAATGCGCGGCGTATGATCGCCTTCGGCCTGCAAGGTCGCCAGGTCGGCCTCGACCATGATGCGGACGAGGTCGCGGAAGGTGACGCTGGGCTCCCAGCCGAGCACGCGCTTCGCCTTGCTCGGATCGCCGACGAGCAGGTCGACCTCGGCCGGGCGGTAGAACTTCGGATCGACGACGACGTGCTTCTCCCAATCGAGGCCGAGGCAGTCGAACGCGACCTGGCAGAACTCGCGCACCGCATGCGTCTCGCCCGTCGCGACGACGTAATCGTCGGGCTGGTCGTGCTGGAGCATCAGCCACATGGCGCGCACGTAATCCGGCGCGTAGCCCCAGTCGCGGCGCGCGTCGAGGTTGCCGAGGCGCAGCTCCGTAGCAAGGCCGAGCTTGATGCGCGCGGCCTGGTGCGTGATCTTACGCGTGACGAATTCGAGGCCGCGGCGCGGAGACTCGTGGTTGAACAGGATGCCGGAGCAGGCGAACAGGTCGTAACTCTCGCGGTAGTTGACCGTGATCCAGTGGCCGTACAATTTGGCGACGCCGTAGGGGCTGCGCGGGTAGAAGGGCGTGCTCTCGCGCTGCGGCACTTCCTGCACCTTGCCGAACATCTCGGAGGAGGAGGCCTGGTAGAAGCGGATGCGGCGGTCGACGATGCGGATGGCGTCCAGCACGCGCGTGACGCCGAGGCCCGTAAACTCGCCGGTGAGCACGGGCTGATGAAAGCTGGTGGGCACGAAGCTCTGCGCGGCAAGGTTGTACACCTCGTCCGGGCGGTGCTCCTGCAGCAGGTTGATCAGGCTGACCTGGTCGAGCAGGTCGCCCTGCGCGATGGTGACGCGGTCCTGGATGTGGCGCACGCGGTCGAAGTTGATGGTGCTGGTTCGGCGCACCATGCCGACGACCTCGTACCCCTGCGCCAACAGGAAATCTGCCAGGTACGAGCCATCCTGGCCGGTGATGCCGGTAATCAGGGCTTTTGGCATTTGTCCTCACTCACTTATACACCCGTCAGGTTGTTAGAAACCTGACGGGTCTTTTGCGGCGACTTGATCCCGCCAGTCGTCGAGCACGTCCTTGATGGTCTGCTCAAACGGGATGCGCGGCTCCCAGCCGGTGGCCGCGCGGAACTTCGAGCAGTCGCCCATGATGACGGGCGTATCGACCGGGCGCATCCGCTCCGGGTCGGGGCGAACTTCGATGTCCGCCGTCGAATGGCGCAGGAGCGTGTCCAGCAGCTCGCGCACGCTGCGCGCTTCGCACGCGCCGATGTTGTACACTTCGCCCGGCGCGCCATGAATCGCGGCCAGCGCGTAGCCGCGCGCGATGTCGCGCACGTCCGAGAAGTCGCGCGCGACGTCCAACTGGCCGACGAGCATGACGGGCGGTCGCAGCCCGGCCTCGATCTCGGCCACCTGCGAGGCGAAATCCGGCGCGACAAAGCCCCGGCGCTGGCGCGGGCCGATGTGGTTGAACGGCCGCATGCGAATCGCCCGCACGCCGTGGCTGAGATAGTACTGCAAGCCGAGATAGTCCTGCGCGATCTTGCTGACCGCATAGGGGCTGGTGGGCCGCAGGGGCGCGTCTTCCTTCACCGGCAGGTCTTCGGGCGAGACCAGGCCGTATTCCTCGCTCGAACCGATGACCAGCACGACGGCTTTCGGCGCGACCTGCGCGGTCGCCTCAAGAACATTCAACTGGAGCCGGATGTTGTTTTCCAGCGTGCCCCACGGGTCCTTGCGGCTGACCGAGACGACCGGCTGCGCGGCCAGATGAAAGATGGCGTCGGGCCGGCTGTCTTCGACGATCTCGCGCACGCGGCTCAGCTCGGAAAGCTCGCCCTCGTAAAGGGTCAGGCGGTCGCGCAGGTGGTCGATGTTGCGCGCCTCGCCGTAAACGGCGCCGGAGACGCTCCAACCGCCGGATGCGAGCAGGTGCTCGGCGAGATGGCTGCCGACGAAACCGGAAATCCCTGTGATGAGCGCGCGCAAACAGCCTCCCCACGGCCACCGTCCAGCCGGCAATCATCATGTTCTTCGTGACAATTATAGCTTAGAATTGAGTGAAGAGAAATAACGCGCTCCGTCACTGCAGACGTCATGTTCGACTTGTAATTCTTCTTGCGTTTCTTTATTCGTAATGCTATTCTTGTTCCCCAGAACCACCTATTCTCCCCCGCGAAAGGATTTCGCAATGAAGCGTCTTCACCTCCGGCGGCTGGTCGCCTTGCCGCTGTCGCTGGTTCTGCTCGCCGCCTTCACGCTCCCTGCGATAGCAGACAGCGGCCTCGATCCGACTTTTGGCGTGAGCGGCAAGGTCGTCACCCCTTTTGGCGATAATGTCTTCGAGGAAGCGCGGGACGTGGCAACGCAAGCCGACGGCAGAATCGTTGCGGTTGGGCCTGCCAACGGATTTGGCATCGCGCGTTACCTGCCAAATGGCAGCCTTGATCCCTCGTTCAGCGAGGACGGCAAACTAGTTGCCAAACCGACGGCGACGAACCCGAAGGCGACCGCAGTCATCATTCAGCAGGACGGCGCCATTGTGATAGCCGGGCAGACAGCGGCGACCGGTCCTTCAGATATTGCGCTGATCCGCCTGCAACCGAACGGCGCTTACGATAACTCGTTTGGCGCAAATGGCGTGGTCATTACGAACCTGGGCCGAGACTACGATGAAGTCCGGGATATGGCGTTGCAGTCGGACGGGCGCGTGCTCATAGCAGGCAGTGCGCGCGCGGGCAACGATTCGGTGGCAGTTCTGGCGCGTTATAACACCGATGGCTCGCTAGACACGTCTTTCGCTGGCAGCGGCATCGCGCTAACGCCAGTCGCGCCCGGCGGCTCCGCAGCATGGGGCCTCGAAATACTGCCGGACGGCAAAATCATGGTTGTCGCGAACAGTTATGGCTCGATGCAGACCATCTATCTGCTGCGCTACAACCCGGATGGCTCGCTGGATAATACGTTCGGCGACAAAGGGATCGCCCGGCCCGACATCGGCGCGAACGGGGGCTCCGCAAATGATCTGGCGTTGCAGCCGGACGGCAAAATCCTCGTCGCCGGACGGTTTGCTCAGACTTTCAGCGATAAGTTCGGTGTCGCGCGCATGAACGCAGACGGCTCGATCGATCGGACCTTTGGCGAGAACGGCGTCGCCTTTGCGTCCATGCTCAATGGCGTCACGCAAGTTGCGGTGGATCGGGCGGGTGGCATCCTGGTCGCTGGCCGGTATATCTCGCTCTCGCCAAGTCGCGTTGAGTTCGGGGTCGCGCGGTTTTGGCCGAGTGGCTCGCTCGATACAAGCTTCGGCGAAAACGGGGTCGCAAGGGCTGTTTTTGGCGCATATCCCGTCCCGTGGGCGATGACCCTGGATACGAGCGGCGCAATCCTGCTCGCCGGAGCCACGGATTCCGGCTACACGAGCGATTTTGGGCTTGCGCGCTTTCTCGCGCCATCGGTGAAGCTGGTGCGGCTGCCGATGGTTATGAGATAGGTAAGTCGAGCTGGTGATGCGGAAGGCTTGTGACCGTTAATGCGACAGTCTTATTCCCGGATGCTGCTTAGTTGAAGTATCCGGGGATAAGAGGCGCGCTCACGCCAACGCTTATCGTTTGTAAGTACCAGGTCCGCGCCGTGGACAACAGCTACCGCTAACTGGAGGGCATCCGGCGTGGGCAGCCCGGTAGTCGCTCGAATCAACGCGCTTTCATGCGCGACAAGGTTATCAATCGAAACAACTTGAAGATTCGGGAAGTTGAGCAGGTATGTTTCGTAGCTGAGAATTGCGTCCATGTTGCCGCTTCTGGCCGGCAAAACGAGCAGTTCCGAGAGCGTGATTGTTGACGTGAGGCCCACCCCCTGGCCGGTTTCGATCCATTTCAGGATTTCGGCAGCCAGGTCTCCATAGTCATCGTGATCCGCCAGGTGATAGATAAAGATGTTGGTGTCGACAAAGATTGAATGAGCCTCGGCCAGCGCCTGATCCAGTTCCCTCAGTCCCACGATGACCGCTCCTCTTCCAGCCACTTGTCGACATCAACGCCTTCCCACACCTCCTTATGCAGTCCACGCATGG
>CAZPTI010000057.1:0-21208 GCA_964588925.1 uncultured Anaerolineales bacterium
CCAAGCTCCGCACCCGCGCCCGCGGCGAGGGCGCGACGATGTTCATGACCCTGCTCGCCGCGTTCCAGACTTTGCTGATGCGCTACACGGGGCAGGAGGACATCGCGGTCGGCACGCCCATCGCGGGGCGCAACCGGCCCGAAATCGCCAACCTCATCGGCTTCTTCGTCAACACGCTCGTGATGCGCGGCGACCTGTCGGGCGCGCCCACCTTCCGCCAGTTGCTCAAGCGCGTCCAGGCCACCGCGATCAAGGCGTACGAAAACCAGGACGTGCCCTTTGAAATGCTGGTGGAGGCGTTGGAGCCGCAGCGCGACATGAGCCACACGCCGCTCTTCCAGGCCATGTTCGCCCTGCAGGACGCGCCGTTGCAGGCCATGAAGGCGCCCGGCCTGACCCTCAGCCCCATGCAGCCGGACACAAAGACGGCCAAATTCGACCTGATGCTCAACATCGTCGAGCGCACCGACGTGCTGCGCTGCGCGCTGGAGTACAACACCGATCTGTTCAACTGCAGCACCGCCGCGCGCATGGCCGAGCATATCGGCGTCCTGCTGGAATCCATCGCGGCCGAGCCAGACCGCGCCATTACCGCGCTGCCCGTGCTCACCGCGGCCGAGCAGCGGATGCTCTTCCGCGAGTGGAACGACACCGCGGCCGACATCGACACCGACAGCACACTGGCGCGGCGCTTTGAGGAGCAGGCCGCGCGGACGCCCGATGCGCTCGCTGTCGTGGCGGAAGTCAACGGACAGACGCAAACGCTGACCTACCGCGAGTTGGACGAACGCGCGGGTGAAGTGGCGCGGCGGCTGGCCTGGCTGGGCGTGGGGCCGGAGAGCCTCGTCGGGCTCATGGCTGACCGCTCGGCCGACCTGCTCGTGGGCGTGCTGGGCGTGTGGAAGGCGGGCGCAGCCTATGTCCCGCTCGATCCCTCCTACCCCGCCGACCGCCTCGCCTACATGCTGGCCGACTCCGGCGCAAAGGTCGTCGTAACGCAGGAGCGTTTCGGCACGGTCGACGTGGTCGACGGCTTGCCCCTCGTGCTGCTCGACCGGCCCGACATCCACGCGCCCTCCGCCGCCCCGCACGCCGCGGGGCCGGACAACCTCGCCTATATCATCTATACGTCCGGCTCGACTGGCCGGCCGAAGGGCGTTGCGGTCACGCACCGCTCCGCGCTTAACCTCGCGGGCGCGCTCAAGAAGGTCGCCTACGACCGTTCGGACCTGGGCCGGCCGCTCCGCGTGAGCCTCAACGCGCCGCTGGCGTTCGACGCCTCGGTGCAGCAGCTTGTCATGCTCACGCAGGGCCACGCCATTGTGATCATCCCGCAGGAAGCCCGCGCGGACGCGGTTGCCCTGCTCCAGTTCATCCGCCGCCAGCGGCTCGATCAACTCGACTGCGTGCCGTCGCAGCTCAAGCTGCTGTTGGCCGAAGGCTTGCTCTCCGGTGACGAATGGGCGCCGTCCATCGTCTTCCCCGGCGGCGAGGCCATCGACGAGCCGACGTGGGCCGCGCTGGCCGCCGCGCCCGCCACGCGCTTCTACAACATGTACGGCCCCACCGAGTGTACGGTCGATTCGACGACCACTTGCGCGCAGCAATCGCCCCGCCGGCCCACCATCGGCCGCCCGATGGCGAACGCCCGCGTCTACGTCCTCGACCGCAACCTCCAGCCCGCGCCCATCGGCGTCCCCGGCGAGCTCTTCATCGCCGGCGCTGGCGTCACCCGTGGCTATCTCAACCGCCCCGACCTCACCGCCGAACGCTTCCTGCCAGACCCTTACGCGTTAGACCCGACGGGTTTGGATCGCCACAAAGTGGCGCACCCGTCGGGTCTCCGCTCACGCATGTACCGCACCGGCGACCGCGTCCGCTGGCTGCCCGACGGCACGCTCGAATTCCTCGGCCGCGTCGACTTCCAGGTGAAGGTGCGCGGGTTCCGCATCGAGTTGGGCGAGATCGAAGAGACGCTCCGCAAGCACGAGGCCATCAAGGAGGCCGTCGTCCTCGCGCCGGAGGTCGAGGGCGGACGCCGCCTGCTCGCCTACGTGGTCCCGCGCGATCCCGCTTCCCCGCCCACAACCGCCGCGCTCCGCCAGCACCTGCTCGCGACGCTGCCCGAATATATGATCCCGGCCGCGTTCCTCGCGCTCGATGCCATGCCGCTCACGCCCAACGCGAAGATCGACCGCAAGGCGCTGCTGGCGATCAAGCCTGAAGAGGCCGCGCGCGTCGAAAGTGGCGTGTCCTACGTCGCGCCGTCCGGCGAAGTCGAGACCGCGCTGGCTGAGATTTACGCCCGTGTGCTCGGCCTGCCGCAGGTGGGCGCGAACGAAAACTTCTTTGAGCTGGGCGGTGATTCCATCCTGACCATCCAGGTGGTCGCGCGCGCGGCGCAGGCTGGCATCCGCATTACGCCCAAGCAGCTTTTCCAGGCGCCCACCGTCGCGGGGCTGGCTCTGTTGGCCGAGGTCACGCCTGTCGGCCAGTCGACCGCGGAGCAAGGGCTGGTCGAGGGCGAGCTTCCGCTCACGCCCATCCAGCATGTGTTCTTCGACAGCGGCTTCGCGCAGCCGAACCACTGGAACCAATCGCTGCTCGTCTCCGTGCGCGCCCGGCTTGATCCGCGCGCGCTGGAAATCGCCACCGCCGCGGTCCTGCGCCATCATGACGCGCTCCGCCTGCGGTTTGAGGATTTGGGCGGCGCGTGGCGGCAGGTCAACGTCGGTATGCCCGAAAGGACGCCGTTCGCGTTCGTCGACCTTTCCGGGCGCTTGCCCGCCGCGCGCAGCGAGGCCCTCCGTGAACACACGCTCACCACACAGGCCAGCCTCGACATCACCCGCGGCCCGCTGATTCGCGTCGTCTACTTCGACTACGGCCCCGACCAGCCCGGCCGCCTGCTGACCGTCGTGCATCACCTGGCGGTCGATCGCGTCTCCTGGCGCATCCTGCTCGAAGATCTGAGCACCGCATACGAGCTCGCGGTGCGGGGCGAAGCGCTGCGCCTGCCGCCCAAGACCACGTCCTTCCGCGCATGGGCCCACCGCCTGGCCGAGCTGGCGCAGTCGCCGGCGCTTCGCGAGGAGGCGGCATACTGGCTCCGCCTCGAACGCAGCCGCCCCGTGCGTTTGACCCTCGACCGCCCTTCGGGCAGCAACACCGAGGCCGACGCGCGCACCGCGGCGGTCTACCTTGACGACGCGGAGACCGCCGCGCTGCTCCGCGAAGCAGGGCAGGCTTACGGGACGGACGCGCGCGAAATCCTGCTTGCCGCGCTCGCCCAGGGCTTTGAGAAGTGGACCGGCGCGCCGCACTTGCTCGTCCAGGTCGAAGGCCACGGCCGCCAGCCGGAAATCCTCGGCAGCGAGGCCGCGATCGACCTGTCGCGCACGGTCGGCTGGTTCACCACCCTCTACCCGGCGCTGTTCGAGTTGCGGCCGGGCTGGGGCGCGGGAGAGACTCTGCTGGCCGTGAAGGAGCAAGCGCGCTCCGCGCCGAACGGCGGGTTGGGGTTCGGCCTCCTGCGTTACCTGAGCGAAGACCGGGAGATACGCGACCGCATGGCGCGGCTGCCTGAGCCTGAAATCAGCTTCAACTACCTGGGACAGTTCGTTCAGGACGCATCCGAAAGCAGCCCATTTGGCCCCGCGCCAGAGAGCAGCGGGCCGGATCACGCGGCTGCGAACCGTCGCCAGTGCGCCATCGACGTGACCGCCAGCGTGTTCGGTGGCCGTCTGCGCGCCGAGTTCACCTATAGCGACGCTCAATTCGCCACGGAAACCATCGAAATGCTCGCCGATTTCTTTATCGAATCGTTGCGCATTCTGATTCAGCACTGCCTGTCGCCCGAAGCCGGCGGTTATTCCGCCTCGGACTTCGCTGACGCCGGCCTCGACGACGAAGGCGTGCAGGATCTGCTGGCCGAGCTTGGCGAGATCGACAACTGACAAGTCTCATGACTGGAGACAGCCGGCGGGACGGCGTCTCGGGAGCGACGGAACACGCCCCTTCGACGTTGAAACCTTTCCGAAGGCCCCCTCTTCGTCGCGGCGTACTTCCATGCGGCGGGTGAGGCGGCTGCGCGCCTGTTCCTCGTCGCGCACCATTTGGAATTGATGCCGTTTCCTGGCGCATCCTGCTCCAGGACTTGCGGGAGGCATATATTCAGGCAGTAGCTACTGGTGTGGTACAATTCTCTCAGGGGTCAACGAGGTACGGGGACTGGGTTGCCCACCTGCGCGATGACGCGCGCTCGCCCCAGGTTCTCGCCGAAGCCGCATACTGGCTGACGGTGGCGCGCCCGACCTCGACCACACCCCTGCCCCTCCTGCGTTCCGAGGGCCTTTCCAGTCTAAATACACTAAACCACGTCGAAGCCGACGCAAACACGCTGCGCGTGACCCTGCCGGAGGAGTTGACGCGCGGGCTGATGCAGAACGCGGGGCGCGTGTTTGGCGCGGAGTTGCGCGATGCGCTCGTAACGCGAGTTGATCCTCGCGCTCGAAGGCCGCCGCGAGGAGTTCCGCGCGGGACGAGGTCATTCACGCTTGTTCCGCAACCGCGTCAGGCGCTGAGATTCGCTATACACCCTTCGACTTCCGGACGTGGCGTTGAGCCAATCGAAAGTCGACGCGTTGATCGATGAGTTGGAGAGTTTTCGTGGGGACAGGATCGAATGACCGCAACTGACAGCGCCACCACAGGGGCGAGCGCGCGCGAAACCAGGCGCAACATCGAGACCGCCTACCTGCTCTCGCCCATGCAGCAGGGCATGCTCTTCCACAGCCTCTACGCGCCCGACAGCGGCGTTTACTTCGAGCAGTTGGCGGCGACCCTCGTCGGCGACCTGAACGTCGACGCGTTCCGCCGCGCGTGGCAGCAGGTCGTCGACCGCCACCCGATCCTCCGCACCGCCTTCGCCTGGAAGCGGCAGGAAAAGCCGGTGCAGGCGGTTTACAAAGAGTTGTCTTTGCCTGTTGAAGTGTTGGACTGGCGCGATGTGCCCCCGACTGAGCAGGAACGGCTGCTGGGGGAACGGCTGGCCGTCGAGCGCGCCCGCGGCTTTGACCTGAGCAAGGTCCCGCTGCTGCGCCTGCTGTTGATCCGCACCGGCGAGCGCCAGCACCGCCTCGTATGGAGCCATCACCACATCCTGATGGACGGCTGGTCCATGCCGATCCTCCTCAAAGAGGTCTTCACCTTCTACGAGGCCAACGCGCAGGGCCGCGCGGTCCAGCTCCCCATGACTCGCCCCTATCGCGATTACATCGCGTGGCTTCAAAATCAGAGCATGGACGCGGCCGAAGCCTACTGGCGCCAGGCGCTCGCGGGCTTCACCTCGCCCACGCAAATCAACGTCGCGCGCGCAGACGCCGCGCCATTGACTGGCACTGCTGAACTGGAGCGGCGGCTGACCCCGGAAGAGACGCAGCGGGTTAACGCGCTGGCGCGGGGCGCCGGTGTCACCATCAGCACCGTCCTGCAAGCCGCATGGGCGCTCCTCCTCAGCCGGTACAGCGGCGAAGAGGACGTCGTTTTCGGTGTCACCGTCTCCGGCCGGCCCGATTCGCTCCCCGGCGCAGCGTCGATGGTCGGCCTGTTCATCAACACGCTCCCCATGCGCGCGGACGCGCGGCCCGACGCGGCCGTGGCGGACTGGCTGCGCCAGCTTCAGGCGAAGGCCGCGGAGATGCGGCAGTACGAGTACTCGCCGCTCGTCAGCGTCCAGGCTTGGAGCGAAGTGCCGCGCGAAAAACCGCTGTTCGAGACCATCATGGTCTTTGAGAATTACCCGGTCGACGCGGCGTTGCGCGAACAGCTTGGGAGCCTCGAGATCAGGGACGTGCGCTCGTTCGAGCAAACCAACTTCCCGATCACGCTCGTCTCCGGCCCCGGCCGCGAGCTTGGGCTGAAGGTTTCCTACGACCGCGCCCGCTTCGACGAACGCGCCATCGACGCCATGCTCGGCCACCTGGCCGCGCTGCTGCTCGATATGGCCGGCCGCCCCGCCGCGGCTCTGGCTGATCTTAACATGCTCACCGAAGAAGAGCGCGGGCGGATCGTGGTCGAGTGGAACGCCACCGACCGCGACTTCGGCGACGCAACGACCTTGAGCGAGGCGTTCGAGGCGCAGGTGCGCGCCACGCCCGATGCGCCCGCGCTGATCGCCGAGGGACAGTCGCTCACCTATGCCGAACTGAACCGCCGCGCCACTGCCCTCGCGGCCAGGTTGCGCGACCTCGGCGTCGGGCCAGAGCGCCTCGTCGGCCTGCACCTCGAACGCTCGCCCGAGATGATCATTGCGCTGCTCGCCGTGCTCAAGGCCGGCGGCGCGTATCTCCCGCTCGACCCGGACTACCCCGCCGAGCGGCTGGAGTTCATGCTGGCCGACTCGGGCGCGTCCGTGCTGCTCACGCAGTCGCACCTGCAAGGGAAGATCGCCGCCACCGCGCCGCGCGTCCTCGCGGTCGACGCGCTGCAACTCGACGGCCCCGACGGAGACCTGCCGCAATCGGCGAAGCCCGATAATCTCGCATATGTCATCTACACGAGCGGCTCGACCGGCGCGCCGAAGGGCGTCATGGTTGAGCACCGCAACGTGCTCAACCACGCGCGCGCGCTGATCGCCGAGACGGGCATCGGTCCCGGCGACCGCATCCTGCAATTCGTCTCGCTCAGTTTTGACGCCGCAGGCGAGGAGTTTTACCCTGCGCTCCTCTCCGGCGCGGCGCTCGTCCTGCCCGGCCAGACGCAAGCGTTGATTGGCCCCGAACTGCCGCTTTTCTGCGAGCAGCACAGCGTGACCATCATGCACATGCCCGCCGCGGTCTGGCACACCGTGATCGACGACCTGCTTGCTCGTGAGGTCGGTTGCGCGGCCCCGTTGCGGCTGCTCATGCTCGGCGGCGATGCGCCCGACCCCGCGCGCTTGCGCGCGTTCGGCAAGATGCTCGGCCGCGACATCCCGTTCCTCAACCTCTACGGTCCCACCGAAGCCACCATCACCAGCACGCTCTACCGCACGACAACCGCCGCGCCCGAGACCCGTCTGCCCATCGGCAAGCCTGTCGCCAACGCGCGCATCTATGTCCTCGACAAGACCGGCCACCCCGCGCCGGTCGGCGTCGCGGGCGAAATTCACATCGGCGGCGCTGGCGTCGCGCGCGGCTATCTCAACCGCCTGGACCTCACCGAAGAGCGATTTATCGCTCGATACGAAGAACGTCTCTACCGCACCGGCGACCTCGGCCGCTGGTTGCCCGACGGCAACCTCGAGTTCCTCGGCCGCGCGGACAATCAGGTGAAGATTCGCGGCTTCCGCGTGGAGCCGGGCGAGATCGAGGCCGCGCTCAAGCGCGAGCCGGGCGTGCGCGAGGCGGTCGTGCTGCCGTGGGAGGCGGCCGCAGACGGCAAACGCCTCGTCGCGTATCTCGTGCCCGCGAACGGCGCGCAGTTGGACGCCGCCCTGCTGCGCGCGTCCCTCCGCGGCCGCCTGCCCGACCACATGATCCCGGCCGCGTTCGTCTCGCTCCCCGCGCTCCCGCTCACGAGCTCGGGCAAGCTCGACCGCGCCGCGCTCAGGAACGTTACCGCGGCCGAACTGGAGGACCTCGCGCTCGGCGCCGCGGCCTACGTTGCCCCGCGCACGGCGGACGAGGAGTTGCTGGCCGGCATCTTCGGCCAGATCCTCGGCGCGTCGCGCGTCGGCGCGGCAGACAGCTTCTTCGACCTCGGCGGCCATTCGCTCCTGGCGACGCGGCTCGCCTCGCGCATCCGCGACGTGTTCGGCGTGGAGCTGCCCCTGGCCGACCTGTTCGAGTCCCCCACCGTCGCAGGCATCGCGGCGAAGGTTGCCGCGGCCCGCGCCGACGCGGGGACCGAGCCTGCGCCGCCGATCACGCCTGCGCCGCGCCCTGCCAACCTCGTGGATGGGCTGCCGCTCTCCTTTGCGCAGCAGCGCCTCTGGTTCCTTGACCAGCTTGAGCCGGGCAACCTTTTCTACAACATCCCGACCGTCCTGCGCCTGCGCGGGCAGTTGGACATCCCCGCGCTGATCGCTGCGCTCAATGAGATCGTCGCGCGGCACGAAGTGCTGCGCACCACCTTCGCCGCAAAGGGCGGCGTCCCGCGGCAAATCATCGCGCCGTCCCTCACGCTCGACATCCCGGTCACGGACCTGAGCGCCGAACCGCTCGACCAGCGCGAGACGCGCGCGCTCGAACTGGCGCGCGCCGAAATCCGCACCCCGTTCGACCTGGCCGCCGGCCCCCTCCTGCGCGCCCGCCTGATCCGCCTTGCGGACGACGAGCGCATCGCCGTGCTCACCATTCACCATATCGTCACCGACGGCTGGTCGATGGGCGTCCTGGTCGCGGAGCTGGCGAAGCTGTACGAGGCGCGGCGGAAGGGCGACGCTGCGTCACCCCTGCAACCGCTGTCAATTCAGTACGCCGATTATGCCGCATGGCAGCGCGCATGGCTCGAAGGCGACAGCAACTCGGCCTCGCCGCTCCAGAGCCAGCTTGAGTACTGGAAGCAGCAGCTTGCCGGCGTCCCCGCGCGGCTCGACCTGCCGACGGACCGACCGCGCCCCGCTGTCCAGAGCAGCAATGGGCGCACCCACACCTTCCGCTTCACGCGCGAGCTTTCGCAGGGGCTAACGCGCCTCAGCCAGCAGCAGGGCGTAACAATGTTCATGACATTGCTGGCCGGGTATCAGACGCTCCTCTCCCGCTACTCCGGCCAGAGCGACATCGTCGTCGGCTCCGCGCTCGCCAACCGCCAGCGCGCCGAAGTCGAGCCGCTGATCGGCTTCTTCGTCAACACCCTCGTCTTCCGCACCCGATTCGACGGCAACCCATCCTTCAAAGAGTTGCTCGCCCGCGTGCGCGAAACCGCGCTCGGCGCCTATGCTCACCAGGACGTGCCCTTTGAGATGCTCGTCGACGCGGTGCAGCCCGAGCGCAACCTGAGCCACTCGCCGCTCTTCCAGGCCGCGCTCTCGCTCCAGAACGTCCCCGTGCCCGTGCGCGAGCTGCCCGGCCTCACGCTGGAGCCGGTCGACCTCGACAAGGGCATCGCGGGCTACGACATGCTGCTCCAGATCACAGAAACGCCCGACGGCCTCGCATGCGCGTGGGAGTACAACGCCGACCTGTTCGACGCCTCCACCATCGAGCGCATGGCCGGCCACCTCCAGACGCTCTTCGCCGCGGCCGTCGCCGACCCCGCGCAGCCCGTCGTGACCCTTCCGCTGCTGACCGAGGCCGAGCGCGACTGCATGCTGGTCGAGTGGAACAACACAGCGACCTCGTGGAACCTTGAGCGGACCTTCCACGGCCTGTTTGAGACGCATGCAGCCCGCATCCCGGACGCGCCCGCGGCCATCTTCGCGCTCCCCGGCGCGGCAGCAACAGGTTCGCTCACCTACGCCGACCTGGATCAGCGCGCGAATCAGGTCGCGCATCACCTGCTGGCGCTCGGTGTGCGCAAGGGCGCGCTGGTCGGCATCTCGACCGAACGCTCGCTCGACATGGTCACGGGCATCCTCGGCATCCTCAAGACGGGCGCAGCCTACGTGCCGCTCGACCCGACCTACCCGCCCGACCGCCTTTCGTTCATGCTGAGCGATTCGGGCGTCGTCGCGCTGCTCACGCAAGCTCACCTTCTTGACCGCCTGCCGCTGGCCGATTTCTCCGCGCCCATCATCAAGCTAGATGCCGATTGGCCGCAGATCGCGCAGCAGCCCGCCACGCCGCCCACCGCCGACGTAACCGCCGACGACCTCGCCTACTGCATCTACACTTCCGGCTCAACCGGCCGACCAAAGGGCGTGCTCCTTCGCCACCGCGGCATGATCAATCTCGCCGAAGTTCACCACCGCGAGTTCGACATGCGCGAGGGCAAGCGCGTCCTCCAGTTCTCGCCCTTCTCGTTTGACGCATCGGTCTGGGAGACGGTCATGGCGCTCGGCAACGGCGCGGTGCTGGTGTTGACGCGGCAAGACGTTCTTGCCTCCGGCCCCGACCTGCTCCGCCTCATGCAGGAGCAGCGCGTAACCACCGTCACCCTGCCCCCCTCCCTGCTGACCGTGCTGACGCCGTCCGCGTTGCCCGACTTGGAAACGGTCATTGCGGCAGGCGAACGGTGCGTGAATGAGATCGTGCAGGCGTGGGCGCCGGGGAGAAAGTTCTTCAACGCCTACGGCCCGACCGAGACGACGGTCTGCGCCTCGATGCGTCGCTGCGACGAACATGAGGAGTGGTCCTTCGGCGGCCCGCCCATCGGCAAGCCGCTCGCCAACTTCCACTTATACGTCGTCGACGAGCATCTCCAACCGCAGCCCATCGGCGTCCCCGGCGAGTTGCTCGCAGGCGGACCGTCGCTGGCCCAGGGCTACCTCAACCGGCCCGAACTGACCGCGGAGCGATTCATCCGCGCGCAAGACCTGACGGGTTTGGATCGCCACGCAGTGGCGCACCCGTCAGGTCTCGGCCCCCGCCTCTACCGCACCGGCGACCTCGTCCGCTACCTGCCCGACGGGGAGATCGAGTTCATCGGCCGCATCGACGATCAGGTGAAGGTGCGCGGGTTCCGCATCGAGCTTGGCGAGATCGAGTCGGTGCTGCGCGAGCATCCCGACGTAAAGGATGCGGTCGTCGCGGCGCGCGACAACACACTGATCGGCTACTACATCCCCACGGAGGGCGACCGCGCCGAGTTGCGGGGCGAACTGCGCGCGCACCTCCGCCAGCGTCTCCCGGAATACATGGTCCCCTCTGCGCTGGTCGCAATGGACGCATTCCCCCTCACCCCGGCGGGCAAGATCGACCGCAAGTCGCTCCCCGCGGCGGACGCGTTGCGCCGCGAAGCGGCAGCCGAGTACGTCGCGCCGCGCAACGACACGGAGGCCAGGCTGGCTGCGATGGCGGGCGAGCTGCTGAAGGTGGAACGGGTGGGCGTGGAGGACAACTTCTTCGAGCTGGGCGGTCACTCGCTGCTCGCCACGCAGCTCATCTCACGCATTCGCGACGAACTCAAGGTCGAAGTCCCGCTCAAGGCCCTGTTCGAGCACCCGACCGTCGCCGGGCTGGCTGCGGTCGTGGATGAGGCGCTGAAGAAGCAGGCGGCGGAGCAGGCGAAGGTGACGGACGCGCTCGCGATGGTCAAGGGGATGACGCCGGAACAGGTCAAGGCGCTGCTGGCCGCGAAGAAGGCGCGCTCGGCTGCGCCCGAGCAAGGCGGAAAGGCGACAGGCGCATGACGGACCTTTTCGGCAACTGGGATGACATCAGCGGAGCTGATGCGCTGTCGCCCGAACAGCGCGAGTTGCTGGTGCTGCTGCTGGAGGAACAGGGTGTTGCGCTGCCCGAACAGCGCATCCCGCGCGCAGCGCGCCCGGAAGGACGCGCGCCCCTCTCGTTCGCGCAGCAGCGGCTCTGGTTCCTCGACCAGCTTACGCCCGGCTCTGCGATGTATAACATCCCCTCCGCCGTGCGATTGAGCGGCGAGCTAAATGTTGCGGCGCTACACCGCGCGTTGCAGACCGTCGTTGACCGGCATGAGGCGCTGCGCACGCGGTTCGTGACCACCGACGACGACCCTGCGCAGGTGATTGAGCCGCATGTCGAGCTGTTACTGCCACAAACCGACCTTTCCGCGCTCCCCCGCGAGAAAGCGGAGGCTGAGGCGCGGCGTATCGCAGCCGAGGAGGCGCGGCGCACGTTCGACCTGCGCGTCGCGCCCCTGTTGCGCGCGCGGCTGCTCAAGCTGGACCGAGACGAGCACGCGCTGCTCTTCAATATGCACCACATCGTCTCCGACGGCTGGTCGGTGAGTGTGCTCATTCGCGAGGTCAGCGCGCTCTATCCGGTTTTTGACGCGCGCGGGGAAATGCCGTCGGCGGATGCCGCGTTAGTGGCCGGCCTGTCTGAGTTGCCCATTCAGTACGCCGACTTTGCCGCATGGCAGCGGGAACGGCTGTCCGGTGACGCGCTCGAAGAGCAGTTGGCTTACTGGCGCGAAACCCTCGACGCCGCGCCCGCGCTGTTGGAACTGCCGACCGACCGGCCTCGACCCGCGGTGCAGACCTCAAATGGCGCAGTCGTTCCCCTCCAGATTGAGAAGGCGACCGCGGACGCGCTTCGGCGACTCGCGCAGAGCGAAGAGGCCACCCCGTTCTCTGCGTTGCTCGCCGCGTTCCACCTGCTGCTCAATCGCTACTCCGGGCAGGATGACATCTGCGTCGGCACGCCCGTCGCCAACCGCACGCGCGCCGAATTGGAGCCGTTGATCGGCTTCTTCGTCAACACCCTTGTGATCCGCGGGCAGTTTCCCGCAGGCATTACTTTCCGCCAACTCCTGCAACAGATCGCAGGCCGCGTCGTCGACGCGCAGGCGCATCAGGATGTTCAGTTCGAGATGCTCGTCGAGACGCTCCGCCCGCAGCGCGACATGAGCTACACGCCGCTCTTCCAGGCGATGTTCTCGTTCCAGCAGGCGCAGCCCGGCGGTGCCCAATTGCCCGGCCTCAAGCTGTCCGTACTTGACGCATACGGCGGCGCGGCCAAGTTCGACCTGCTGCTCAACCTTGCCGATGCGACCGACGGGCTGGAAGCTGCGCTGGAATACAACACGGACCTGTTTGACGAAGCCACGGCGGCGCGCATGGCCGCGCACTACGCGACGCTGCTCCGCGCTGCCGTCGCGCAACCCGACGCGCCCGTCGCCACCCTGCCGATCCTCACCGACGCCGAGCGCGACCTGATGCTCATCCAGTGGAATGCAACCGACGCTGCAATCGACGCCGATTCCACCCTGGCCGCGCGCTTCGTTGCGCAGGCGCGGCGGACGCCGGATGCGCTCGCGGTGATCACCGAGGCGCGCGAGGGCGCGATTGAGCAGCTCACTTACGCAGAACTCGATGCGCGCTCAGACGCTCTCGCTTCGCGCCTCGCCTCGCTCGGCGTCGGGCCAGAGCAGATCGTCGGCCTTATGCTCGAACGCTCAGTCGACCTGATTGCCGGGGTAGTCGGCATCTGGAAGTCGGGCGCGGCCTACGTGCCGCTCGACCCGGCTTATCCGACCGACCGCCTGTCGTTGATGCTGACCGATTCCGGCGCGCGCATCGTCGTAACGCAGCGCGACCTCGTCGACTCGCCGGTCTTCGCGAAGCTACCGCAGCTATCGGTTCTCACGGTAGATGCCGCCCCCGCGCCCACAACGTATGCGGGTCGCCCTGTCGGCCCTGACAACCTCGCCTACATCATCTACACCTCCGGCTCGACCGGCCGGCCGAAGGGCGTCGCGGTGACGCATCGCGCCGCGCTCAACCTCGCCGGCGCCCTGTACGAGGTGGCATACAAACAGGCGAACGGACGCCCTATGCGCGTCAGCCTGAACGCGCCGCTCTCGTTCGATGCCTCCGTCCAGCAGCTTGTGATGCTCACGCAGGGGCATACGCTCGTCATTATCCCGCAAGCAATTCGCGCGGACGCGCCCCGCCTGCTCGACTTCATCCGCCGCCACCGGCTCGACCAGTTCGACTGCGTGCCGTCGCAACTGAGGCTCCTGCTCGCCGAGGGACTGCTGTCCCCCGACGCGCCCTGGACCCCCTCCATCTTCTTCCCGGGCGGCGAGGCCATCGACGGGACGATGTGGGCGCAATTAGCGACCGCGCCCGCCACGCGCTTCTACAATATGTACGGCCCGACCGAGTGTACGGTCGACACCGTGACCATCGCCGCGGACGCCGCGCCCGACCGGCCCACCATTGGCCGCCCCATGCCCAACACTCGCGCCTACGTCCTCGACGCGACCGCCGGAGCGGGTCTTCAGCCCGTGCCCATCGGCGTCCCTGGCGAGCTCTACCTCGGTGGCGCGCAGGTCGCCCGCGGCTATCTTGCCCGGCCAGACTTGACCGCCGAGCGTTTCCTGCCCGATCCATTTGCGTCGGAACAGAAACCCGGTTTCTCTGGCGCGCGTATGTACCGCACGGGCGACCGCGTCCGCTGGCTGCCCGACGGCCGCCTGGAATTCCTCGGCCGCGTCGATTTCCAGGTGAAGGTGCGCGGTTTCCGCATCGAGCTGGGTGAGATCGAAGAGGCGCTCAAGCGCCACGCGGCGGTCAGGGAAGCCGTTCTGCTCGCGCGCGAGGACGCGCCGGGGAACAAGCGGCTCGTCGCGTACATCATCGCGCGCGACAGCGCGCGGCCTTCTGTTGCCGGGTTGCGCCAGCATCTGCTGGCGAGCCTGCCCGAATACATGGTCCCGTCCGCATTCGTCTTCCTCGATGCGCTGCCTCTCACACCGAACGCGAAGGTTGACCGGAAAGCTTTACCGGCGCCGGATGCGTCCGCAAGCGAAGACACATACGTTGCCCCGCGCACGCCCATCGAAGAAGTTCTCGCCGGAATCTGGGCCGGCCTGCTCGGAGTGGCGCGCGTGGGCGTGGAGGATAATTTCTTCGAGTTGGGCGGCCACTCGCTCTCCGCCACCCAGCTTGTCTCCCGCGTGCGCGCCGCGTTCGACGTGGAGTTGCCCCTGCGCGGCCTGTTCGAGACGCCCACTATTGCGGGGCTGGCCGCCACGATTGACCGCTTGCGCGCCGAAACAACAGGCAGCGTCGCGCCGCCCGTAACGCCGGTGATACGCGCGCCTGACGAGCAGGGTTGTGTCCGACTACCGCTCTCCTTTGCGCAGCAGCGGCTCTGGTTTCTCGACCAGTTGGAGCCGGGCAGCTCGCTCTACAACATCCCGTCCGCGGTGCGCCTAATCGGCGAGTTAGACCTGTCAGCGCTACGTTCTGCCCTGGAGGGACTGACCGCGCGACACGAATCGCTCCGGACCGTGTTTGAGACGATCGACGGTAAGCCCGCCCAGGTCATTTCGCCCGTCGGCGAGCTCAAGTGGCAGCTTGTCGACCTGCTGCCCGCGCCCGCGGAGGAACGCGAGGAAAAGCTCGCAGCGCTAACGCTGGCCGAGGCGCGAAAGCCTTTCGACCTGTCCGTCGGCCCCTTAGCGCGTGTCACGGTTGTCCGGTTGAGCGAGCAAGAACACGTCCTGCTCATCACCATGCACCACATCATCTCGGACGGGTGGTCGACCGGCGTCGTGATTCGCGAGTTCGGCCAGTTGTACGCCGCCTACACGTCGGGCGCGCAGCCGAGCCTGCCGCCGCCCCCGCTGCAATACGGCGATTACGCTGCGTGGCAGCGCGCGTGGCTGGAAGGCGAGACGGGCGCGGATGGACTGACCCCGTTGGAGCGGCAACTGGCGTACTGGCGCGGGCAGTTGACCGCCGCGCCAAGCCTCCTTGAACTGCCGCTCGACCGGCCGCGGCCTGCTGCGCAGACGCACAATGGCGCGAGCGCGCCATTTGCGCTGAGCGCCGAACTGGCCGAAGGCGTGCGTCGAATCAGCCGAGAAGAGGGCGCGACGCCGTTCATGACGCTGATGGCCGCGTTCCAGGCGCTCCTCTCGCGACTTAGCGGCCAACGCGACATCCTGGTCGGCACGCCTGTTGCTAACCGGACACGCGCCGAGCTAGAGGGGACGGTCGGCTTCTTCGTCAACACGCTTGTGATTCGCGCGGAGCTGAACGATCGGCCGTCGTTCCGCCAGTTGCTTGCTCGCGTGCGCGCAGCCTCGCTCGCCGCATACGCGCACCAGGACGTGCCCTTCGAGAAGCTTGTCGATGCGCTTGATGTGCCGCGCAACATGACGCACAGCCCGCTCTTCCAGGCGATGTTCGTGCTCCAAAACACGCCGACTGGCGCAATCCACCTGCCGGGCCTCACCCTCAAACCGGAGCCAATCCACGGCGGCACGACGCCGTTCGACCTGACAATGGTCATGGCCGAAGGCTCAGATGGGCTGAACGGCTGGCTGGAGTACGCCACCGATCTGTTCGACGCGGACACCGCAGAGCGCTTCATCCGCTACTTTGAAACGCTCCTCCAGGGCATCCTTGCCGCGCCCGACGCGCCCCTCGCGCGGCTGGAGATCATGCCGTCCGACGAAAAGCGCATGGTCATCGAGACGTGGAACGAGACTGCCTGGCCCATCCCCGACCACTGCCTGCACGAAGGGTTTGAGGAGCAGGTTGCGCTCTATGCCGACCGCCTCGCGCTCGTCTACACCGGCGGTGATCAGACGCCGCGCGTTGAACTGACTTATGCCGAGTTGAATCACCGCGTAAACGCAGTGGCTGCTGAATTGCAGCGGCTGGGCGTAGGCAAGGAGGAGATCGTCGCCATTTCGGTCGAGAAGTCGCCGGAGCAGGTGATTGGCATGCTTGCCGTGCTCAAGGCGGGCGCGGTCTATCTGCCGCTCGACCCGGCCTACCCGCCCGACCGCATCGACTACATTCTGGCGGATTCGCGCGCGCGCGTCCTGTTGACGCAGTCGCACCTGGCCGAGCGCTTCGCCAACGCGCAAGTGCTGCGAGCGATTTGCCTGGACGACTTCGATGCTTCGCCCGGCGCGTTCCGCCGTGTCGACATGACGCCCGACAACCTCGCCTACGTGATTTACACGTCGGGCAGCACAGGCCGACCGAAGGGCACGCTTGTCCAGCATCGCGGCGCGGTCAGCTTCGTCGGCGATTACATCCGGCGCCTCGGCATCGGCCCCGGCGACCGCGCGCTCCAATTCACGTCGTTCAGTTTCGACGCATCGCTGGCCGAGATGTTCACCGCGCTCCTGTCCGGCGCAACCGTCTATCTCGCCCCGCGCGAGGTCATCGCTGACCCGGAGAGCCTGCTGCGCGTGCTCGACGAAGAGCGCATCGACTTCACCATTATCCCGCCCGCCATGCTCGCCACGCTGCCGCGCGCAGGGCGCCACCCGCGGCTGCTCATCAGCGGCGGCGAAGCGTGCCCACCCGAGCTCGCCGCGCGCTGGGCGCCTGGTCGCCGCTTCTTCAACGGCTACGGCCCCACCGAAGCCACCATCGGCCCCACCATGCGCGAGGTGACAGACCTCGAAGCGGACCGTTACAATGTCTCCATCGGCCGCCCGGTCGACAACATGACCGCCTTCATCCTCGACGCCGAAATGCAGCTCGTCCCGCCCGGCGTCGTCGGCCAGCTTTACCTCGGTGGCGTAGGCGTCGCGCGCGGCTACCTTGGCCGTCCCGACCTCACCGCCGATCGCTTTGTCCCTAACCCGTTTGCGGAAACTCGCCACGAATTCGGCCAACTCGGGCTAAATTGCCAAATTCGCAGCGGATCTCGTCTCTACCGCACCGGCGACCTCGCCCGTTACCGGAAGAACGGCGACATCGAGTACCTCGGCCGCGCCGATTCTCAGGTGAAGGTGCGCGGCTACCGCATCGAGTTGGGCGAGATCGAGGCCGCGCTGTTGGAGCATCCCGCGGTGCGCGAGGCCGCGGTGCTGGCGCGCGACGATGGCGCCGGCAAGCGGCTCGTTGCCTACTTTACGTCGCCCGCGGCCACTTCGCCATCCGTCGGCGAACTGCGCGCGTTCCTCATCAACTCGCTGCCTGAATACATGGTCCCCGCTGTGTTCGTCGCGCTCGACCAGATGCCGGTCACGGCCAACGGCAAGATTGACCGCGCCTCGCTACTGCGAGCACCGCTCCCTGCGCCCAACTCTGCCGGCCGCGCGGACACGGGCGCCGACTTCGTCGAGCCATCCACCCCCGCCGAAAAGACCCTCGCCGCGGTCTGGTCGCAGGTGCTCGGCGTCCCGCGCATCGGCGCAAACGACAACTTCTTCGAGCTCGGCGGCGACTCCATCCTCAGCATCCAGGTCGTCTCGCGCGCCAACCAGGCCGGCCTAAACATCACGCCGAAGCAGCTTTTCCAGGCGCCGACCCTCTCCGCGCTCGCCGCGTTGGCCGGGACAGCCGCGGTCAGCGCAGCCGAGCAAGGCGCAGTCGAAGGCCCGGTTGCCCTCACGCCCGTTCAGCGCCGCTTCTTCGAGCTGGATCTGGCCGAGCGCAACCACTGGAACCAGTCTGTGCTCCTCAGCGTAGCCGAACGGCTGGACGCAACGAGCCTGTCCGCTGCGGTTGCCGCGCTTATCGAGCATCATGACGCGCTCCGCCTGCGCTTCACGGAGAGCGAAACCGGCTGGCAGGCGCGCAACATCGGCATCGACGAGGCCGGACAGCCGCCGTTCGAGTGGATCGACCTGTCGGCGCTCGACGGTGCGGCGTTTTCTGCCGAAGTCGAGCGCCGCGCCGCCGAGGCGCAAGCATCACTTGACATCGCCAGCGGCCCGCTATTCCGCGCGCTTTACTTCGACGCGGGCGAAGCCCGCCGCGGCCGCCTCTTCCTCGTCATCCATCACCTCGCGGTCGACGGCGTCTCCTGGCGCATCCTGCTCGAAGACCTGCAAACCGCCTACGCGCAACACCGGCAGGCCGGCGCGATCAAGCTTCCGCCCAAAACCGTCTCGTTCAAGGCATGGTCGGAGAAGCTCGCCGCCTACGCGGGGAACGAAACCGTCCGCGCCGAGTTGGACGACTGGCTCGCCCGCTTGAGCGGCTGGATCTCGCCGCTGCCGGTTGACAGCGCATGCGATCCCGCGGACAATACCGAACTCAGCGCCGCGCAGGTCGGCGCCACCCTTTCGCCAGAGGAAACCGAGGCCCTGCTGACCGAAGCCAACGCGGCGTACAACACGGACGTTCCCGACCTGCTGCTCTGCGCGCTGGCGCAGACAATAGAGAAGTGGACCGGCGAAGGGACGCTCTATGTCCACCTCGAAGGCCACGGCCGCGAGGAGATCGGCGAGGAAGTCGACGTTTCGCGCACGGTTGGCTGGTTCACGACGCTCTACCCCGTCCGCATCGAGCTGCCGTGGGGCGCGGCTGCTGGCGAGGCTATCGTCGCGTCGAAAGAGCAACTGCGCGCAATCCCGCAGCGCGGGCTAGGGTACGGCCTGCTCCGCTACCTCGGCCCCGACGACGCGCGCGAGGCGCTTGCAGGTGCGCCCGAACCGGAAATGACGTTCAACTATCTCGGCCAGTTCGATCAGGTGTTGGGCGGGAACGGTCCTTCCACGCTGGCCCCGGCGCCCGAAATGCCCGGCCGCGACCGCGCCGCTTCCAACCGTCGCGACCATCTGCTCGACGTAACCGCAGCCGTCGCGGGCGGGCGTTTGAGCGTCAGTTGGACTTTCAGCCGCGCGGCGCATGACGAAGCGACGGTGCGGCAGTTGGCCGACTGGCACATCGAAGCGCTGCAAGCATTGATCGCGCATTGCCGGTCGCCGGAGGCCGGCGCATACACGCCATCCGATTTCCCGCTGGCTGAGTTGGACCAAAAGCAGCTTGACAAAGTGCTGAAAAAGGTAAAGACCCTGGGTCCGAAGGAACACGATGACTGACCGGAATATCGAAGACATCTACCCGCTCTCGCCCATGCAGGCCGGCATGTTGTTTCACGCGCTCCTGGCGCCCGGCGAGGAAGTGTATGTGGAGCAGACGCGCGCCACCCTCCGCGGCGACCTCAACGTCGAGGCGTTCCGGCAGGCGTGGCAGCGCGTGGTCGACCGCAATCCCGTGCTGCGAACCTCCTTCGTGTGGGAGGAAGTGGAAGAGCCGCTCCAGGTCGCGCACCGCAAGGTCGAGTTGCCGCTGGCGGTCGAGGATCTGCGCGACGTCCCGGCAGACGAACTGCCCGCGCGCATCGACGCCTTCTGCGCGGGCGAGCGCAAGCAGGGGTTCGACCTCGCTGCCGCGCCCCTCATGCGCCTCGCGCTGCTCCGCGCGGGCGATGACGCGTGGGAACTGGTCTGGACCCATCATCACATGCTCCTCGACGGCTGGTCGCTGCCGATCCTGCTGCGCGAGGTGTTCACATCGTACGACGCGCTCAGCAAGGGCAAGCCCATTGCGCTCCCCGCCACGCGCCCCTATCGCGATTACATCCGCTACCTGAAGTCGCTCGACGACCGCGGCGCCGAAGCCTTCTGGCGCGGCATGCTGGCCGGTTACGAAGGCCCCGCGCCCCTCGGCCTGGAACGCGTCCCCGCGCCGACCAGTCCGCGCGAGCGCAATCGCGAACAGGAAACGTGGCTCTCGCCCGAAGCCACCGCCGCGCTACAAGAGTTGGGCCGCAGCAGGCAGTTGACGATCAACACCCTCGCCGGCGCAGGGTGGGCGCTCATGCTCGGCCGCGTCAGCCGCTCGACCGACATCGTTTACGGCGCCACGGTCTCCGGTCGCCCGACTGCGCTCCGCGGCGCGGAGGGCATGGTCGGCCTCTTCATCAACACACTACCCGTCCGCGCGCAGATTAATGAAGACCAGCCGCTTGGCGACTGGCTCGCCGCGTTCCAGTCCGGCCAGGCCGAGGCGCGCCAGTACGAACACACGCCCCTCGTCCAGATACAAGGCTGGTCCGAAGTGCCGCGCGACCGCGCGCTCTTCGATACGCTCATGGTCTTCGAGAACTACCCGACCGACAAGGCGCTCGCGCAACAGCTCAGCCCTGCGGGCGGCGCAACGCTGCGCATCGCGGGCGTCAAGTCGTTCGAGCAGACCAATTACCCGCTGACCTTCGTCGCGGGTGTGTCGAACGCGCTGATGCTTAAGGTGTCCTACGATCCCGCGCGCTACGACGACGCGACCATTGAGCGTATGCTCGGCCACGTGCGCACGCTGCTCGAAGCCATGCCCGCCGGGCTGGAGCGCCCCGTCGCCGCGCTCCCCATGCTCACCGCGGCCGAGCAGTCGCAAATCCTGCGCGAGTGGAACCGCCCCGTTGACAACCCGCCCACGCGGCGCATCTCCGACCTCGTCGTCGAGCAGGTCAACCGCACACCGGACGCGCCCGCGGCTATCTGGGAAGCGCGCAACGGTGACGTTACGACGCGCGCCCTCACCTACCGCGAGTTGAACCGCCGCGCCAACAAGCTCAGCCACCGCCTGCGCGACATGGGCGCTGGCCCCGGCAAAGTCATCGGGCTATATATGGATCGCTCGCCCGAACTGCTCGTCGCGCTCCTCGGCGTGATGAAGTCCGGCGCAGCCTACATGCCACTCGATCCCACCTATCCCGCCGACCGCATCGCCTTCATGCTCGAAGATTCCGCTGCGGCGTTGATCGTCGCGCAGGAAGAGCTTCGCGCGTCGCTCCCTGCCGTGGCCGCGCCCGTGCTGTGTCTGGGTAAGGAATGGCGCGACGGCGAGTGGGGCCGCGACGACGAACCGGAATCGCTCGGCGGC
>CAZPTI010000058.1:0-10131 GCA_964588925.1 uncultured Anaerolineales bacterium
CTCGCCGTAGCCATGCAGCCCGCCCAGACGCGTCGCGCTCACAAGGAACTTTCCCGGCCCGGAAACATGGTCATACAAGCTGCGCATCGCCGCGTACAGGTTCTTTGTCCGCCGCCGGTTCAACTCGCGCCACTCGTTTATGTCGAGCTCTTCCAGCGGCGGCTCCACGTCGAGCGCGGGCAGCCAGTACACGCCGTCGACGCGCCCCGCGGCCTTCCACCCTTCGATAGCAGAGAGCATCTCGGCGGTGTCGACGCCGGGCTGAAGGACGAGCGGCTCGACGCGCTCGTGCGCCAGCCGGCGGACCAACTCGCTCCCCACCCCGCCCTCGTCGAGCATCACCACAACACGGCTGCCCCCGCCGAGCGTAACGCCGGTGGGCTTGCACATCTCCAGCGGCGGACGCAGGGACGGTTTCGGCACACGCCGCGGGATGCGGTTTGCCGCTTCGATGCTGCCCGGTTCGGGATGCTCGCGCGGCGCAGTTCCCTGCAGCGGCGGCTCCTCCGCGGGCGCAAGGTCAAAAGGGCGCCCGCCGGGGCGGATTTCCTCCTGCGCGGCAGGGTCAGGCCGCTTCTCCCGCACAAAGGCGATCACGTGGGCGAGCGTCGGGTAGTCGCGCAGGCTCAGACCGGGCTGCGGCGGGATGTTATATGCCTGCCGGATCGTCGCAAACGTCTCCGCCTGCTTGACCGTGTCGACGCCGAGATCGGCTTCGAGGTCAAGATCAAGGTCGAGCATGTCCTCCGGGTAGCCGGTCTTCTCAGAGACAATTTTGAGGACACAGGAAGTGACTTCATCTGCCACAGAGGGCGCAGAGGGCTCAGAGGGTGCGCTGCGAGGCTCCTCTGCGCCCTCTGTGTCCTCTGTGGCTAGATCAGGTCGCATCTTGCGCACAAAGCCGATCACCGCGTTGAGCGTCGGATAGTCGCGCAGGCTCAGCCCTTGCTGCGGCGGGATGTCATATGCTTGCCGGATGGCCGCGAAGGTTTCCGCCTGCTTGACCGTGTCGATGCCCAGATCGGCTTCGAGGTCCAGGTCGAGGTCGAGCATGTCGGAGGGGTAGCCGGTCTTCTCCGAGACAATTTCGAGGACTTTGGCGACGACGGTGTCTGCCGCAGAGGGCGCAGAGGAAGCAGAGGGCGTTTCTGCCGGAGGCTCTTCCGCGCGCAAGTTAGCAACTTGCGCTACAGGTTCCGGCTCCGCCGTGCGCAAGTTGCCAACTTGCGCTACGGGCGTGGGTTCGGGGGGGTCGTAACGCAAGCTGCCGACTTGCGCCGCAGGCCGCTCGGCGACCTCTGTGACCTCTGCGACAAATGACCGTTCGTCCAACAGTTCCGCCACCTTCCAGTTCGGCGCGGGACGGACGGGGCCAGGGACGCCGTCGCCGGGAGCCGCAGCGCGCAGGGAGGGACCAACACCCTTGCGCCAGTTGCCCGGCGCGGGCGAGCGGCCCGGCCCTTCGCGCGACTGGACGCGGAGCACGCGCTTTTCGGTTTCCAACGTCGCGGCATCGTACCCGCTCATCGCGTCCAGCCAGTGCTGATAGCGCAGACGATCGTCGACCCGGTCTAGGCCGCCGGGGATGCGCCGGAGGAAGGTCATGGCGATCTGCGAGCCGAAGCCCGCCGCGAGGTGCAGCGCGTACGCAACGGGATAGTTCCCGCCGCGGCTGAGATTCAGGACGCCGAGGTCGGGGTCAGGCTCCAGGAAGTTCGGGACTGGCGGCACGACGCCGTGTTCGAGCATCTTCACCGCCAGCACGTCCTCCACGCCGACGCCCATCGGATGCCCGGTGAACCCTTTCGTGTTCGCCACAACGATGTGCCGCGCGGCCGGGCCGAACGCCTTGCGCAGCGCCACCACCTCGGCGGACGCGCTGCCTCCCCGCGCGGGGGTGTACGTTTCGTGCGAGACGAAGACGGTGTACGGGGCAATCGCGTAGCGGTTGACGCCGAAGCGCCTCTCCGCGGTCGACAGCAGCCCCTCCATCACGTCGCTGATGTGCTCCGTGTCGAGCCGTGAGCCGTGATAGGCGCTGTTCGCCGTTTCCGCGGAGAGCAGTTCCACGATGCCGCGCATGCCGCGCTCCGCGACCGCGTCCTCGCTCTCCACCACGAGCGCGCACGCGCCCATGCCGAGCAACGTGCCATGCCGGCGGCGGTCGAACGGCAGCGCGGCCTCGCTCACCTTGTCATCCGTGGCCGCCGCACCGAGCGCCAGGAAGCCCGCGCCCACCCACGTCATCAGCGCGTCACCGGTCACATCGTCACCCGCGATCACGAGCACGCGGCGGCAGCGGCCCGCGCGAATCCAGTCCTCCGCCAGCGCAATGGCCTGCGTCGTGGACGCGCACGCCGCGTTGATCTGCGTATTCGGCCCGCGCGCGCCGATGTACTCGGCAAACTGACTGTGGCCCATCGAGAGCACTTTGAAGATAAAGCGGCGGTCAAACTCGTACGGCTGGCGCGCCATTTCGTCGCGGATGCGCGCGATGCGCCGCGTGATCTCAGCCTGCGCGTCGAAGTCGCGCGTGTAGCGGCGCAGATCCTCCAATTCGGCTACGAGCGCCAGCCGCTTCTCCCACGCGTAGTACCGCTCGAACTCGTCGGCCAGCGCGGAGCCGCCGGGGAACGCGCTCGCAAAGATGACGCCCGTCTCGTCGCGCATGGCAGCGGGGATCATCCAGCGGTCGGGGAGGTGCTTGCCGGTGGTCGTTGCGCGCCACGTCTGGACGAGCGGGATGCCTGCCTCTCGCAGCGCATCGAGTCCCGCGGCCATTGCCAGCCGCGAGGTCACGTCGAGCGTCTCGACCAGCTTCTCCGGCACGCCGTACTCCGCGGCCAGGTCGAAGCGCCCGCCGCGACCTGCCAGCCGGATCACTTCGTCCGGGTCGGTGATGACCTGGAAGCTGCCGCCGCCGTTCTCGCCCTTGACGAGGCGCGTGATGCGCCGCGCGAGTATCTCCTGCCGGTAGGGTTCGGGCACGAGGTCAATAAGCTGCTGCCCGCTCAACACACGGAACGCGTTCTCCGGGTCCATCACGTCTTTGTTCTGTCCGGGCAGCCCAAGGCCCGTGCCGGTGATGACCACCGAGCCGGCCGGCGGCGCAGTGCGATCCCACGGCGCGAGCGGCGTCTGTGGCGCAGCGCTTGCGCTTGCCGTCGCGTTAAGTTGCGTGATGCGATCCAGCGCCATCGAGAGCGCCGAGGCGATGACGTCCACGCCGTCCACCGCCTGCGTCCCCGTCACCGCGCCGTCGCCCGCCCGCGCGGCCATCTTGTTCGTGCCGTTGCCTCTGTTCATTGCTCCGTCTCCCCATGCCGCCCGCTTGCCATCCTCGCGCCGCACCCGCGACGGCAGGCGTCCCGCGCCCTCGGCGGAACTGGCCCCCGCCGCGTCCGTTTCCTCTATTTGCGCGCCGTACCCTGCGGCCCACAGCGCGCACAACGCCTGGTTGAAGCTGGCCGCCTCGCCCGTCTTCGGGTGGCAGGTCAGCGCCGAGACGACGCCCTCTTTGCCCGCAAAAGCCTCGTCGACAAACCCCTTCAGCGCGCGCTTCGGGCCGACCTCCACGAACACGCGACAGCCCGCCGCGTAGAGCGTCTCGAGCCCGCGCACCCACTGGACGGGCGACGCGATTTGCCGCTCCAACAGATCCTTGATCGCGTCCGGGTTGGTCGGGTGCGGCTCGCCCGTCACGTTGGAAATGACGGGCGTCTGCGGCGGGCGCACATCCAGCCGGTCGAGCACCTTCCGCAATGCCGGGCCGGCCGGCGCGACGATCTCCGTATGAAACGCGTGGCTGACGGGGATGCGCTGCGCCTGGTAGCCCTTCTGCTCGAAGAGGGCAATCGCCTGCTCGACCGCATTGCTGGCGCCGCCAATGACGCACTGCTTTGCGCTGTTGATGTTCGCGGGCACGATGTAGCCGTCGACCTCCTTCAGCGTCGCCTCGACCTCCTCAAATGGGGCCATGACTGCGGCCATCCAGCCGTTGTCGGTCACACTGACCTTCGTCATCTCCGCGCCGCGCGCGGCCGCGGCTTCGAGCGCATGCGCAAAGGGCATGACGCCCGCCGCAACCAGCGCGGCGTATTCGCCGAGCGAGTGCCCCATGACGAAATCGGGCCGGATGCCGTAGGCGAGCAGCAGGCGGTGCAGCGCGATGTCCAGCGTGAGCACCGCGGGCTGCGTGATCGCAGTTTGCCGCAGCGCGTCTTCCGCCGCCTTAACCTGCGCCGCGTCGATAGGATCGCAGAGGATGTGCGCAGTCAGCGGCTTGCCGAGGATGGGCGTCAGGACGCGGTCGGCCTCCGCAAAGGTCTCGCGCACTGGCGGGAGATCGAGGAAGGCGCGGCCCATGTTGGCGTACTGGCTGCCCTGGCCGGGGAAGAGGAACGCGACCTTGCCTGCGGCCGGGCCTGTGCCGCGGAAGATGCCCTTGTTGGCGAGCGCGCGCCATGCCGGATGCGCCGCAGCCTGCGCGCCCTCGGCCGCGAGCGCCTGCCGCGCGGCCTTGATGCGGTCAAGCAATTCATCAGGCGAGCCGTAGTCGATGACGAGGCGTTGAGTAGCCGCAAGGGTTTGCGCGGAAGGCAGTTCACGCGGTGGCGTCCAACCGGCCGCGAGGCGCGCGACCAGGTCATCCAGCGTCTGAGCAAGGGCAGCGGAGTCCTTCGCGCCGAGCGCCAGCGCGCCGCGCAGCAAGGGCGGAGTCTGCGTCCGATTCGTCGCCGCAGCGCCGCTCAACTTGCCTGCCTCGGCGCTCTGAAAACCGATGCGAATGGCGCGCTTTTCGCGCTCCGGTCGGTTCAGTTCGCCGGGCCGATGTTCCTCCAGCACGAGGTGGAAATTCGTGCCGCCGAAGCCGTACGCGCTCACGCCGCAGCGGCGCGGGAGGCCGTCACGCGGCTGCCAGGGCATCGGCTCGCGAACGAGGAAGAAGGGCGAGTTGGCGAAGTCGATGGCCGGGTTGGGGCGGTCGGCGTTGAGCGTTGGGGGGAGCTCGCCGTGGTGGAGCGCATAGACGGCCTTGAGCAGGCCAGCCGCGCCCGCGCCCGCCTTCAGGTGGCCGACGTTGCTCTTGGCCGAGCCGAGGCCGATGGTGCCCCGGCCAGCCGCGCCGAAGCACTCCGACAAACTCTGCACCTCGACCACGTCACCCACGCGCGTGCTGGTGCCGTGCGCCTCGACCAGGCCGCATGTCGCGGGGTCAAGCCCGGCGTCCTCCCATGCGCGGCGCACGGCCAGAATTTGCCCCTGCGGATTCGGCGCGGTGATGCCCTTGCCCTTGCCGTCCGACGACCCTGCCACCCCGCGAATGACCGCATAAATTTTGTCGCCGTCGCGCTCCGCGTCGTCGAGCCGCTTGAGCAGGAACGCAGCCGCGCCTTCGCCCATGACGAAGCCGTCCGCGCCCTCGGCGAAAGGTCGCGTGCCGGTCGCGCTGAGCGCGCCGATCTTGCAGAACTTGACGAAGGTGGACGGCCCCATGTTGCGGTCGACGCCGCCGCACAGCACCGCATCCGCCTTGCCTTCCGCAAGCAGATCGCATGCGGACTCAATCGCCGCGAAGGAGGAGGCGCACGCGGCATCCGCGATGAAGTTGGGGCCGCGCAGGTTGAAGACGTTGGCGACGCGGCCCGCGATGACGTTCGGCAGCTCGCCGGGCATGCTGTCTTCGGTGATCGCGGGGATGCGTCGGCCCACTTCCGCGCGCATGCCTTCCAGCAGCGCCGCCTGCGCGGGCTGCGGCAGGGCGCGGAATTCGTCCGCCCCGGCGAGGGCGCGCGCGTACTCGGGGAAGAAGACGCGCAACCCTGTGATGTAATGAAGCTCGCCGCCCATTGCGGCGCCGAGAATCACGCCTGTTCGCTCCGTATCGAGCGAGCGGGCCGGATACCCGTAATTGGCAAGGGCTTCGGCGGCAATGGTCACCGCCCACTGCTGCCCTTCGTCCATTGCGGCAGCCACTTTCGGCGGGATCCGAAAGCCCTTCCAGTCGAATGTAAAGCCGCGCACCCACGCGCCGATTTTGCTGTAGGTTTTGTCGGGAACAGACGGGTCGGGGTCGTAATAATCCTCGACTCGCCACCGGTCCGGGGGGACCTCGCTGATGCTATACCGCCGGCTGCGGATATTCTGCCAGTACGCCGGCGCAGAGGGCGCATCGGGGAGTATCGCGCCCAATCCGACAATTGCGACGGGAGTTCGGCTCCCGCCGGGAGCCCTGCGCCGCAAGGGCGCGTCGCTCCGCCAGGCTGTCCCGTTCATCGGTGCTGCTCCTGGGCAGCGGCCGGGGAAGGCCGCCTAAGTTGTTCCGGGCATCAAACTTACCTCCACAGGCTCAGGCTGGGTGATGTGGAATGCAAGGAGGCGACTCTCGCGCGTTCCAACGAATCAGGACACGCGAGGATATGCGCATAATAGCACAATAGCGTAAAAATGCAATAAGCAATTTGCTGTATCTTGAAAATGACGCAACGCGTCATGCTCTTGCTATAATGATTGCCGCAAGGAGCAATGTTGGCATTGTGACCGGCAGTCACCAGAGGAAAACTTGTAGCGCAAGTTGCCGAACTTGCGCTACAACATCGCCGCCAGGTCAATCAGTAGCGCGCGCTGTCCCTGCACGATCTTCTCGCTCGCTTCCTCTAGCCTAAACCACGCGGCTTTGTCGGCTTCCGGGTAGGAACGCCAGCGACCGGAGCCCACAGGCCACTCAACCGCAAACGTGTTGCTTACGATGTTGTCTGCGTCGATGTCCCCCTCCACCGCCCACGCCTGCACGACCTTGCCGCCTGCCTGCTTAATCGGCGTGAGCGGCAAGAACGCACCCTCAATCTCGCTGCCCGTCTCCTCGCGAAACTCGCGGCGCGCGGCGGCGAGCGGGTCTTCGCCCTCCGCGATCAGCCCCTTCGGGATCGACCACGCGCCCGCATCCTTGCGCGCCCAGAACGGGCCGCCCATGTGGATGAGAAACACTTCAAGGCCCTGCGCGCCCCGGCGATACAGCAGGATGCCCGCGCTAATCTGCGGCATTTGCGCCCTCCTTGCGCATGTTTTGGAAACGATTATACTCCATGCGCTATGAGCCTCACCCTGCTCTCGTGGAATGTGAACGGCGCGCGCGCGATCTACAAGGCCGGCTTTCTCGACTGGCTGGCGCAGGCCGCGCCCGACATCCTCTGCCTCCAGGAGACGCGCGCCGAACCGCACCAGCTCCCGCCCGACCTCGCGCAGCCTGCGCCCTACTCCGGCTACTGGAACTTCTCCGTCCGCAAGAAGGGGCACTCGGGCGTGGCGATCCTGTCGCGGCCCGCGCCGCTCTCGGTGAGCGCGGGGATCGGCCGCGCGGAGTTCGACGACGAGGGGCGCACGCTGGTGGCGGACTATGGCCGCTTCGTCCTGATCAACTGCTACTTCCCCAACGGTGGACGCGACGGCGAGCGGGTGCCTTACAAGCTGGAGTTTTACGAGGCGTTCCAGGCGTATTGCGACGGGTTGCGGGCGGAAGGACAGTCGCTCATCATCTGCGGCGACGTGAACACATCTCACCGTGAGATTGACCTGGCGCGGCCGAAGCAGAACCTGAAGAGCACGGGGTTCCTGCCCGAAGAGCGCGCGTGGATGGATCGGTGGACGGCCGCGGGCTATGTCGATACATTCCGCCACCTCTATCCGGACGCAACGGGAGCGTACACGTGGTGGCTGCAATGGGGCCAGGCGCGCGAGCGCAATATCGGCTGGCGGCTGGACTATTTCTTTGTGACGCCCGATCTCGCGCCGTTCATCCGCGATGCGTTTATCTTGCCCGACGTCAGAGGTTCCGACCACTGCCCCGTTGGACTGACTCTTGAGTTGCCGGAGTAAGCCCAACATGACCGAAACGACCGTCACAGAGCAACGCGCTGCCCCCCGCCCGCGCTGGGCGAAGATCGTCATGATCGTTATGACAACCCTCTGGCTCATCGCGCTGCTGCCCGCAGCGGGCTTTGCGCTCATGTTTCCGTTCGCGTTTGACCAGGGGGTCTCGCAGCAAGCGACCATCGTCGCGGTGGGGTTGGTCGGCGGGCCGTTCGCCATCATCGGCGCGCTTCTGCTCGCCTGGCTGCTCTTTGCCGCGCGGCTGAGTAAGCTGGCAGTGATCGCGATGCTCTTGCCGCTCGTCTACTTCGTCGTCTTCCTGCTCGTGTCCGGCTGGGCGACGGGGGGATAACTCTTTTGGCCGCAGAAGACACAGAGGAATCAGAGGAGTCAGGGGGGCGCACGCCGGTCTGTCCCTACAGACTCTGCGCTCTCTGTGTCCTCTGCGGCAAAAAGAGCTTACCTCACACGCAATTCCACCTGCTCGAAGCCAAGCCCGCGCAGCAGCCCCTCCAGTTGCGTCAGCCCGGCCTTCTCCGCGCGCTCCAGAATGCCCTGCTTGAGCGCGTAATCGAGCAGGCGCTGCTCCGCCATGCGCCGCGCTTCCGTCTCAAGGTTGGGGTCAGGGCGGCATAGCAGGCCGGTCGACCGCTGATAGACGCGCGTCTGATCTTCCTTGACGAAATACTCGAACACCTCCGGCCGCGGCAGCGTCAGGCTCACCGCGCGGCCGTTCACGCGCAGGTCGCCCGCGCCCACCTTCGCCAGGTCAAACCCCGCGTGCGCCTCCCCGCCCGCAACCAGCAGCAGCTTATCCGATCCGCACACCCGCTCCCAGAAGGTGTCAGGATCGCGCTCCAGGTCGACCACCGTCTGAATAAGGAATTCCAGCGTCTCGTAGCGGCCCAGGTTGTTCACCTCAGACAGGACGATGATGGGCGTCGGCGTGGCGGTCGGCGTCGGGGACGGGGTGCGCGTGGGCGCGGCGGTTGCGGTTGGCCGCGGCGTCGCGGTGGGCGGCACGGTGGCCGATGGCAGCGTTACGAGAGCCGGCGTCACCGCGACCGCAGGCGACGGCGTGGCCGTGCTGCCGAGCAGCCCCGCAAGCGCGGTCAGCGGACGCCCGCGCGTCAACAGAATCGCCAGCACGCCGAGCGTCACAAGCGCGCTGCCCAGCACGCCGAGCGCAAAGCCGCACCCTGCGCGGCGGCAACCCTCTCCCTCCGGCGCAGGCGCTCCACCAGTAGTTTCGCTGTCTTCCACGGTCATCATCTTCTCCTGAAATCCGCGCGCCATTATAACCGAGGTACGGAGTCTTTGGAACACGGAGCCGCGGAGTATAGCGGAGGCGCGACACAGGCCTTTTGCGCTTCTGGCTCCGCGCTTCGCGTCTCCGCGCTCCGCGCCTCCACTACACTCCGCGGCTCCGGCCCGTTCGCCTGCGCCGCGTCCTCGTTAGCACGCGGGAAACTCGCCCGCCGCCAAACCACGCGGGTTTAACTGCGCAACCGCGATTATGCGTGCGCAGCAAAACTGAATTTCGCGCGAAATCCTGAACCGCATCCGCGACGCCTGCGCATTTTGTAGTGTAAACTATGGACTGCCCTGCGCAGTTACTGTATCGTTTTCCTGTTATCTGGTCTTGCGCTCTGCCGGCGCATAGCGGAGGGAAAAATGGAAATTACGGTCACCTACCGCGAAGGGCGTGTGCCTGTCACGGTCCTGGCCCCCCACGGGGAATTGACGGCGGACAGCGCGGCCCCCTTCGAGGCCGCGGCGGCAGCGGCCATCGAGCATGGCGCAGTCCATATCCTGCTCGACCTCTCAGACGTGCCCTACATCGGCAGCTTCGGCATTCGCGCGATCAACAGCGTGCTGGTGGCGCTGCATGCGGCAGCCGACGGCTACACCGAGGCGGAGTTGCGGCAGGCCCTCCGCGGCGCGAAAAAGTCGCCGCGGCTCAAGCTGGCTGCGGTCAATCCGCAGTCGATGAAGGTGCTCGAAACGTCGGGTTTCGATATGTATCTCGAAGTCTACCGCACCGTCGACGAAGCGGTCCGCTCGTTCCAGCAGGAGAAGGTGCATGGCGGAAGCTGATCTGAAAACGAAACCGACCGCGGTTAGCCCGGTAGAGTTTATCGCTGCGATCCCCGACGAGAAGCGCCGCGCCGATTGCGCCGCGCTGGCGGAGATGATGCGGGACGTCACCGGCGAGCAACCGGTGATGTGGGGCGAGAGCATCGTGGGCTTCGGCAAGTATGC
>CAZPTI010000058.1:10231-21045 GCA_964588925.1 uncultured Anaerolineales bacterium
CAAGTATGCGTCGGGGCGGTCGGGCGAATGGCCCACGACCGGCTTCGCGCCGCGTAAGGACGCCATCACGCTCTATTTCTGCTACTACCTCGAGAATCAGGCTGACCTGTTGGCGAAACTGGGGAAGCACAAAGTCGGCAAGGGGTGCCTGTACATCAAGCGGTTGAGCGATGTTGACGAAGGGGTGCTGCGACAATTGATCGCCGCGGCCGTGGCGGAGAAGGCGGGATAGCAAAGACCCGACGGGTTTTTGAAACCCGTCGGGTCTTAACCTCGCGTTAGTGGACGTGCCCGTCCTCGCTGTGAACGTGCCCGTGCGCCAACTCAGACGGCGTGGCGGGCCGAATATCGATCACCTTCACGTCGAACTGGAGTGTCTCGCCGGCCAGCGGGTGGTTGTAGTCGAGGACAACGCTATCCTTGCCGACCTCGTACACGGTCGCCTCGTACGTCTCGCCCTCGCTGTCGGTCACTTCGAGGGCCGCGCCCTCTTCCAGCTCGACATCTTCGGGCAGCTCGCTCAACGCGACCTCTTCGAGCGCGTCCTCATCCCACTCGCCGTACCCGTCGGCCGGCTCAACGGTGATGTGGCGCTCCTCGCCGACGATCATGCCGATCATGGCGTCTTCAAGCGCGGGGAGCAACTGCCCCTGCCCCACCACAAAGCGCAAGGGCATCTGGCCCTGCGTCGTGTCGGCGATTTCGTCGTCGTTCAGCCGGAGCGTGAAGTCGAACGTCACCACCATGCCGTCGGCAACCGCCGGCTTTGTGTCTTTCATGAATCTTCCTCCAATTGTATCTGAGACCTGACGGGTGTCCGAAAACCCGTCAGGTCTGCGTACGCTAATTCGAGGCCGCGCGGGCAAGATCCTCGGCCTCCGCGACCATCTCTTCCAGAATGCCGAGGCCCCCGCGCCAGAAAGCGGGGTCCTGCAAATCGACGCCCAACGGCTTAACGATTTCATGCGGCCAGTCTGATCCGCCCGCCGTCAGCATCGCCAGGTAGCGCTCCGGGAAGTCGCCGCCCACCTGCTTGTAGCGGGCGTAGAGCGCCAGCACGAGCAGTTGCCCGAACGCATAGGCGTAGACGTAGCCCGGCGTGCCGATGAAGTGCGGGATGTAGCTCCACCAGAGCCCGTAATTATCGGTCAGCGTGACGCTGTCGCCAAACATGGCGCGCTGCGTCCCCATCCACAGCTCGCTGAACCGCTCGGTGGTCAACTCGCCCTCCTCGCGCCGCGCGGTGTGGATGGCGTGCTCAAAGCGGTTCATGCTGATCTGCCGGAACGCGGTGGCGAACGCGTCCTCAATCTTCTGCGTCAGCATGCCGAGCCGCACTTGCGGGCTGGTCTCGCGCTCCATGAGGGAGTTAAAGACGAGCATCTCGCCGAACACGGAGGCCGTTTCCGCCGTGGTGAGCGGCGTATCCGCCTGCAACAGGCCCTGCGCGCCGGAGAGCTTTTGATGCACACCGTGGCCGAGTTCATGCGCGAGAGTCATGACGTCGCGCGGCTTCGCATCGTAGTTGAGCAGGATGTACGGGTGGACGGACGGCACCGCGCCGTGGCTGAACGCGCCGCCGTACTTGCCAGGCCGCGGGGGTGCGTCGATCCAGTTGCGGTCGAAGAACATCCCCGCGACTTCGGCCATCTGCGGATGGAAAGCGCGGTAAGCATCCAGCACGATCTGCTTCGCCTCCGCCCAGGGGTAGTTGCGGTCGGCCGCGGGCAGCGGCGCGTAGCGGTCGTAGTCGTAAAGCTCATCGAGGCCGAGCAGCTTCGCCTTGAGCCGGTAGTAGCGCGCGACGATGTCATAGCGGCTCGTGACCGCCTCGACCAGCGCGTCGACCGTTGCGTCGTCGACTTCGTTGGACAGGTTGCGGCTGGTAATCCACGTCGGGTACTTGCGCAGCCGGTCGTCGGACGCCTTGTCGGCAAGGACGGTGTTGAAGATGTAGGTCGTGGTGCGCTTGAGGTCGCGCAGCCCGTCCGTGACCACCTGCGCCGCGCGCTGCCGCGTCTCGCGGTCCGGCGAGTACAGGCGGCTCAACACCTGGTCGCGGCTCAACGTCTCGCCGTCGAACTCATACCGCTGGGCCGCGTGCGTCTCGTCAAAGAAGCGATCCCAGGCGCTCCGCCCGGTGACGCTCTTCTCGGCAAGTATCTTCTCTTCGGCCTCGCTCAGCAGGTAGGGGCGATACAGGCGCACCATTTCGAGCCAGTGGCGGTATTTCGCGAGCTCCGGCGCGGCAAACCAAGCGTTTGCGGCCTCATCCGGCGCATGGGCCAGCTCCAGGTCGAGCCAGACAAGCTTTTGCCCCAGCCGCGAGCCGCGCTCCGTGACCTTTTGCAGCAGCGCGCCGCGGGCCGGGTCCTCGGTGTTCTGCGTCCAGTTGAGCGAGGCGAACGTGCCGGCCTTCGCCGCGCGCTCGCGCAGCGCCTCGTAGCGAGCGAGCATCGTCGCGAGTTCCTGCGCGTTCAGCCCACCTACACGGCCGCGGTAATCCGCGTCGAGCGCGTCGGCCTCTGCGTCCGCCGCGTCGAGGTCGGCGATTAAGGCGGGGTCGTCCATGCCCGCGTAGAGGTCGGTGAGGTCCCAGGCAGCCTCTTCGGCGCCGGTGAGGGTTTGTGTGGTCATGCTGTCGTTACTCCACATCAACTGAACCAAGATCTGAGATGGCGACCACCAGGGGCGCCTGCGCGTCACAACATCATACCGGGTCCTCGATGATCAATCTGTATTCAACGGATCAATTGTTATCGAGACCGGATGGCGGCCCTTGAGGCGTGTGAAGAACGGCTTACAGGAAGAGTCGATAGATGTCCCGCCGGTGCCTCACCCGCAGCACCACCACTTCGCGCGCAAAGTCGTTTACATCGTAAGTGATCCGATAATCACCCACTCTGAGCCGGTGTGTGAACTCATGTCCGCCCAGCTTTGTGACACCTTTCGGCCTTGCGTCCTCTTCGAGTGCGCGCAACGCTGCAACTATCCGCGCTGCCACATCGGCCCGCAGGCGGTCAATATCCTTGCGGGCCGCATTCGTCAGCGTTGCCTTTAGCATGAGTTACTTCCGCTGCCGCACGTAATCATCGAGGCTGATTCTAGGCTCGTCACTGCAGCGGGCCTCCGCCGCCTCGAAAGCGTCCTGGAGGTCTTCCAGTTGCTGCACCAGTTGATTCCACCGTTCGGGCGAAACCATCACTGCCGCGGGCCGTCCATGATGCGTCAGAACGACCTGCTCCTTGCCCAAGGTCTCAAGTATCTCATTCTGGCGCGCTCGCAGATCGCTTATCGGAATTGTGAAGGGAACGGGATCCATCTATTGCCTCCTACTTGTCATCTAACTGTCAATTCTATGCTTGATTCCTACTCCCGTCAAGCGCGGTCGCACACGCACTGTCCCCTCGCGCCCGCCATCCTTCTCAATCTCCACTTCCGCCGCGCCGAATGCCTCCACGACCGCCGCGTTCGTGCGCAAGTGTTCGGTTACGTGCGCGGTGCGAAAGCGCGACTCGCCCTCTGCAAACGCCAGCGGCAGCAGCAACTGATCGGCGAGATACTCGTCGACTGTGCCGGTTCCCGACAGGAAGCGCTCCATCCACAGACACGCCTCGTCGGCCACCTGCTCCGCGCGCTTGCCGAGCGCACCGAGGGAGAAGTAGCAGGCGATGGTGTGACGGAACTCGGCGAGAAGCAGAAGCATGGTGCCTTTGGTCCGAGCGGGCAGCTCGACGATCTCGATGTCCACCTTGCCGTGGCGCGCCTTCATACGGTCGTACGCCTGCCTGCGCTGGCGCTCGGCGATGCTGACGTCAAGGTTGGCGACCGGGGAAATGCCGGTGATGCGCTTGAGCGCGCCGCGTTCGGGCAGGTCCAGTGGCGCGATCTGCTGCGCGGGCCGGATGACCGCGCTCACTTCGCCGCCGCCCTGCGGATAGAACCCGGCCAGGAGCATGTCGAGGTCTGCGTCGTAGCCGAGGCGATTGAGCATGGGCAGCCAGTTGAGCGCGAGGTAGTGATAAGACGGGCTGTGCGGGACGTGCGTGCCGCCGATGATGGTTAGCTCGGATTGAACCGGAACGGGACGCTGATCGGGCTGATTGGACTGATCCGCATGATTTGCCAGGGCAAGGGGCAGGAAGACTGTTTGCGTGACGAGGGAGGTTGCGCCGGCGGTGCCGATGTCGAAGCGGTAGTCGCCGGGCCGGACGGGGCCGGGATGGAAGGTAAGGTATTGCGAGTGGAGCGCGGCGCCTTCGACCTGCGCGGCGCAGATGGCTGCGGCGGCCCTGACCGACATGAGATGCTGCGGCTGGAGGCCCGGCTTTGGGCGCTTCGCGCGGATATTGACCAGCATCACGGGCTGTCTGGTCAGGATAGACAACGCGAGGGACGAGCGGAGCACCTGCCCGCCGCCCTCGCCCATCGAACCGTCAATCTCGATCATCTCTAAACGCCCAGACCTGACAGGTTTCGAGAACCTGTCAGGTCTTGTTTTACGCGCCCACGAAGTCCAGTTCCGGCGGCGCGTAAGCGGCGGTCTTTTCGTGGCGGAACTGCTGGGTGTAGAGGCGGTAGTACTTGCCGCCCAGCTTGAGCAGCTCCGCATGCGTGCCCTGCTCCGCGATCCGGCCGTTTTCGATCACGACGATACGGTCGGCCTTCTTAATGGTCGACAGGCGGTGCGCGATGACGAAGGTCGTGCGGCCTTCCATTACCTGATCCATGCCCTGCTGGATGAGCGCCTCAGTGACGGTGTCCACGGAACTGGTCGCCTCGTCCATGACAAGCACTTCCGGGTTCGCCAGCACCGCGCGCGCCAGGCTGATGAGCTGCTTCTGCCCGACGGAGAGCCGATTGCCGCCCTCGCCTACCTCGGCCTTGTACTTCCCTTCGAGCTTGGTGATGAACTCGTGCGCGCCCGCGATTTTTGCGGCCTCCTCCACGTCAGCGTCCGACGCGTTCAGCCGGCCGTAGCGGATGTTCTCGCGGATCGTGCCGGAGAAGAGGTGCGGAGTCTGGAGCACCACGCCGATGCGCGAGTGGATGCTGTGCAGGGTGAAGTCGCGGTAGTCCTGGCCGTGAATCTTGACCGAACCGGCTTTCGGCTCGTAGAAGCGGCACACCAGGTTGACGATGGTCGACTTGCCGCCGCCCGTGGGGCCGACCAGCGCGATGGTCTCGCCCGGCTGCACCTTCAGGCTGAAGTCCTGCAGCACCGGCTTGTCCGCTTCGTAGTAGAAGTCGACATGGTCGAACTCGATCTCCCCGCGGATGGTCGGCGTGTGGCGCGCGCCGGGGCGGTCGGCCACTTCGGGCGTCGCGTCCACCAGCGAGAAGGTGCGCTCGGCCGAGGCGATGGCGTTCTGCATCTCGGAGTAGACGCGCGCCAGGTCCTGCACGGGCCACATCATAAAGGTCACGTAGGACACGAACGCCTGCAACTCGCCGACGGTCATGCCGGCCAGCGGCCCGCCGGGGATCGCGGCTTCGATGCCGGTGTAGAGCACGATCGCGCCCACGGCGAACGCGCTGATGATCTGCACCGCGGGCAGGAAGAGCGCGGAGAGCCACGCCGCGCGGTAGGATGCCTTGTACATCTGCCCGGTCAGTTCGTTGAAATCGCGCAGGTTCGCATCCTCGCGGCCCAGCGCCTTGACCACGCGCACGCCGGTGATGTTCTGGTTGTACTCGCCCGTGATCTTCGAGTTGAGCTTGCGCACCTGCCGGAACTCGGCCAGGATCTTCGTCTTGAAGTAGATGGCGACGACGATCAGGATCGGGATGATCGCCAGCACGATCAGGGCAAGTTGCCAGTTCAGCTTGAACATGAAGAACATGGACGAGCCGATGCTGAAGATAGCCCACGTTACGTCAAGCATACCCCAGGTGACGAGTTGCGCGATGCGCTCCGAGTCGGACGTGACGCGCGACATGATCCAGCCGACCGGCGTCTTGCTGAAGTAGGAGAACGACAGCGTTTGCAGGTGGTTGAACAGCTTCTTGCGCAGGTCGTATTGCACCCGCTCGCCGAGCACGCCGGCGAGGTAGATGAAGATGAACACGCCCGCGGCCTGCACCAGCATCAGCGCGGCGTACTGGATGATGATCTCGCGCAGGATGGCCGGGTTGCGCGCGATGATCCCCTCGTCGATGATGCGCTTCGACAGGAACGTGAAGACGGCGTCCAACATGGCGACCACGGCGATGGTGACGAGGAAGCCGACCACCCACTTCCAGTGCGGTTTCACCAGCCCAAGGATGCGCTTGAACGTGCCGCCGTTGAACTTTGCGTCGAACTCTTCTTCTTCGAACTCGTAATTGTCTGCCATTGCGAGTTGCCCTTTTCTCCGCTGCGAATGGGAATTTCGCCGAACTCGACGAAGTCCGCCCCGTTCGCAGCGGCCTCGTCATTACTTTGCGACCGCGAGCTCTTCTTGCAGCTCTTCTTCAACCTTCGCCTGCAAGTCGTAAATCTGCCGGTACATGCCCTCTTGTTCGAGCAGCGTCTCGTGCGTGCCGTGCTGGACGATCTTGCCCTTGTCGAGGACGACGATCTGGTCCGCGGTCATCAGGCTTTGCACGCGGTGCGCGATGATGAATGACGTGCGGCCCTTCATCAGGATTTCCAGCGCGGCGCGAATCTCGGCCTCGGTTTCCATGTCCACGGAGGACGTGGAGTCGTCGAGGATCAGGATGCGCGGGTCTTTTAGCAGCGTGCGCGCGATGGCGACGCGCTGCTTCTGGCCGCCGGAGAGCGTCACGCCCTTCTCGCCGACCAGCGTGTCGTACCCTTCGGGGAAGGTCATGATCGAGTCGTGAATCGCCGCCGCTTTCGCCGCCGCAATGACCTCCTCGTCACTGACGGGGCGATCCACGCCGACCTTGATGTTTTCCCTGATCGTCTTCGAGAACAGGAACGGCTCCTGCTCCACAATGCCGATCTGGCTGCGCAGGTAGATGCGCGGATAATCGGTCAGCTCCACGCCGTCCAGCTTGATCGCGCCGTCCGTGTATTCGTAGAAGCGCGGCAGCAGGTTGACGAGCGTCGTCTTGCCCGAACCGGTCGAGCCGAGCAGCGCGACCGCTTCGCCCGCGCGCACCTTGAGGTTGATGTTGCTTAAGACCGGCTGCGTCGGGTCGTAACCGAACGAGACGAACTTAAACTCGACGTCGCCCTTCACCGGGCCGTCCGGCACATAGGTTCCCTCGTCCAGCGGCTCGCGGTCCTGGCTGATCACGTCGATGACGCGGCGGTAGGACACCATGCCGGTCGATGTCTGCACGATCAGGCGGCCCAGGTTGCGCATCGGGAAGATGATCCACACGAGCAGGCCCGCGTAGGCGAGGTACGTGCCGACGGTGATCTCGCCGTTGATCGCCATGAGCGCGCCGACCGTGTAGCCAAAGAGCATCTGCGCGCCGCACAGGATGTCGGACACCGGCCAGAAGAGCGAGTGCGCCAGCATTAAGTTCCGGCCGCGCTTGTACTTCTCCGAGTTCTCCTTCTCGAACTTGTCACGCTCATATGCCTGCCGGGCAAACGCCTTGACCACGCGCACGCCGCTCAGGTTCTCCTGCAAGACGGTCGAGAGCGAGGCTTCCTGCTCCTGGTACTTCTCGTACGCGCGAGAGATGCGCTTGAAGAAGAAGTACGACATGATCACGATGAACGGCACGACGATGACCGACAGCAGCGCCAGCCGCATGTTCAGCCGCGAGACGACGATGAAGTTGATGCTGAACAGCAGGATGATGCGCCCGATGCCGAGCGCCTGCTCCGAATAGAAGCGGCGCATGGCGTCGACGTCGGACGTGCTGCGCTGGATCAGCTCGCCCGTTTGCATGCGGTCGTGATAGCCGAACGTGAGCCGCTGGATGTGGTCGTACAGGTAGTTGCGCAGGCGGCGCGCGATACCCTCCGCGGTCTGCGCGGCGAGGCGGCCGCTCAGGAAGGTGAAGCCGCCTTCCGCTACGGCCAGGCCGATGAACGCCAGCGCAATGAGGATGAGCGCGGAGATGCGCGTCTCCTTGCCGAGCACGCCGTCCACAAACTGCCGGAGCAGCAGATAGGTGGCGGTCTTTGCGCCAGCGCCGACGGCCAGAGCCGCGGTCGCGCCGAGAAAGCGCCAGCGGAAGCCGGTCATCATGGCCCAGAGGCCGGCCAACCGGTTCGCCGTGACGGCATTCTTCAGGTCATAATCGTAGGCAGGCGAGGGTGCGGCGGAGGTCTGCTGCCCCGCGCCGGTCACTCTGGCCTGCTGCGCCAATGCTGTCATCGCAACGCTCCGGGAAAAAGGTCGCGGCGGCCGGACCCGCCGCGAAGATGTCATTCTACCACGCCAGTTATGCGCTTACTAATTACGCAGAAAGGGCGCATGAGTTGCGCCGTCTAAGCCGATAGCGCACCCTCTGCCGCAATACCTAAACAATTTGCGTTTATCCCCTGTGCGCACCAGAATTGCGCGATCCTTGCCGCAAGCATGGCGCATTCCACAAACACCAGGAGGGGTTCATGAGAGTGCTGTTCCGAAGCGCGCTACTGATCGGCCTGCTCTGGGCGGCGCAGGCAACGGCTGTCGCCGCGCAGGCGCCTACGGGTTCCACGCAGGCGCAATCCGGGCCGGGCAGGCTGTATCTCCCGTTCGTCCTTCAACCGCCTGCGCCGCTGACTGCCTTTGAGCTAATCGATGCGGCGGAAGAGGCGGGCCGCCTTGCGCCCCACACCGCGCTGCTATACCGGGTGTATGCTGCGCACGGCGATAGCAGGCTGCCCGCAACGTATCGCGGCGCGGTGACGGAGGCGGACGGCGAACGCGCGATGATTGAACTGACGCGCGATTTCCTGACGCTGCCGGTCGAGACGCAGCGGGCCGCTTATCCTTTCCTGTTGCCGCCGGGCTACGTCGGCTCGTGGTACGACTTGCGGCGGTATGGCGGGGCCGCAGTGGCGGCGGCTCAAGAGGCGCCTGCTGCCAGCCCGCCGCCCTTCCGCAACGACTGGGACTCCGTCACCACCGCGAACGGCAAGGCCAAAGTGTGGTGGAACAAACAGCGGCCGATGGATGCGGAGCCAGCGGGCGTGATTGCGCGGCTGCTCAACGACCATGCCTGGCCGAAGCTGACGGGGCTTCTGGGCCGCGAGCCGATTTCCGATGCAGGCGGCCGGGAAATCATGTGGGACGGCAAGACCGACATTATCGGCGACAGCGGCGACGGCAAATTCGACCTGTACATACTCGACTGCCAGGGGGCGTGTCCGCCCGCGCAGGTCGTGCCTTACGGCGCGTGCGAAGCGGCCCCGGTGCTGATCTGGTTTAATGCCAACGGCCTGCGGGACGGCGTCGGACAGGTGAACGTTAAGAAGCTGGAGGCGATGGTCAGCCACGAGTTCATGCACGCGCTGACCAAGAGCTACCCGAAGGCGCAGGGCTGCGACGAGTACCTCAAGATGGAGGAAGCCTGGGGCAACTGGGCCATTGATTATGTCTTCCCGTCCAACCAGACCGAGAACGAGTACTGGGACCGCTTCCGCGCGCCCGACTACCCGCTGTTCGACTTCACGGGCTACGAGGACTGGGTGTTCCCGTATTACCTGTCGAAGACGTTTGGCGACAAGGTGATCAAGGCCATCTCCGAGCAGATGGCGCACCACGGCCCGCTTGCCGCGGTGAACCAGGGGCTGATCCAGCACACCGGTGACGCCAACAAGGGGCTGGCGGACATCTGGGATGACTACGCGGTGCAGTTGTGGAACCGGGAAGCGCCCGCTGACCTGTTCAGGCGGGAGAACGATCAGCAACGAGGCGCGTACGGCAATCCGCTGTTTGTCTACGGCAAGGGCGCGACGCGGGCGGACATTACGCACGAGGTCGAGCTTAACGGCGGCCAGTGGGTCGATTACGATCTGCCGGTGCAGTTGACGGGCGTCTCCAACCGCTACTACCACTTCACCTTCCCCGACGCGGCCGTACGCTCACTCGGCGTGTTCAACCCCTTCGGCTATCCGGGCATCCCGCCGGACGACCTGAAAATCCAGGCGCTCATTAAGATTACCGGGCAGGCCGACTGGAAGCCGGTGGAGGACTGGACGAAGAAGATCGAAAAGCAGTTCTGCCTTCAGTTGGACGAAGAGAAGGTCGAAGAACTGGTGATCATCTTCTCAAATACGCAATGGGAGACGCCGAGCCGGGAAAAGGATGCGCCCGCGGAACTGCCCTATAAGGTCGTCGCCAGCAACATCGCGTGCAAGGGGTGGACCGGCTCGATCACGCAGCACTATCGGTACACCAGCAACAGCGAGAACAGGTATGAAGTCACCACCAGCACCGACCTTCGGTTTGAGCGCCGGGCGCCGGATGAGACGGACGCCAGCGACGGTCAGTTTTATGACGTCAAACAGGGTCAACTGCGCTGGGAACTGTCGGGCAGCCGGGGGAATTGCCGGCTGCAAGGCAGCGACACGGATACGCTTCAGCCGGGCCAGGGCGACGTGCGCATCAACAACACGACGCGCAACACCCAGTACATCGGCTTCGGCGGCCCGAGCGGTTCGGCCCCGCACATCTCAACAGCCTACAGCATCTGCCCGAGCGGGACAACTACTTTTTCGGCCGGCTGGTCGTGGTGGAGCGGTTACGACTTTATCGGGCAGAAAGCGCCGGTGATCAGCAAGGACGGATTACGTCTCGAGGGGACGAACGAGTTCACGCAAGGCAACGACTCGTGGATCTGGGAGTACAACCTGACGGCAATTCCGTAACAGCGGACCGGTGACGGACTGTCCAAAAAATGCTATACTTGCGGCATCA
>CAZPTI010000059.1:0-2643 GCA_964588925.1 uncultured Anaerolineales bacterium
CGGCGACTTTGGGGCGCCGTTGCGACCGCAAACGACCCTTATTGCAGGGCGCACACGAATGCGCGCGCTCATTCATTCGCTTATTCGTTCGCGCCCGCAGGCGCGCATTCGTTTATTCGAGATGGCCGCGCCCTCTCCCCCGCGCTCCCCCTGCGCCCTAGCCCCCGCGCGCCCCTCTCCAACCCTCAGCCCTTACGGCGCCGGCGCGGCGGTCGGCGCGGGTTGCGGAGGTTCGGGTGTCAGCGCGAACGCGCCGCTTGTTGTGAGCGCGCTGCCGAACTTCACCGATTCGAGCACGCGCGTGAAGGCGACGTACTCCTGCTCATTTCGGTAGTAACTGCCGAAGGCGACCGTGATGCCGCCGACGCGCACCAGCACGCGCGCATCGCGAGTGTCGGACGGGGTTTCCCACACGCTACGGTTTTCGACCAGGATCGCGGGGAAGCCGTCGACTGTTGTGTCGGCGAGGCGCGTGTAGGTGTTGTAGCCCTGCGGCGCGTGCGGGCTGGTGAACGTTCCGCCGACGGGCGTATCCCACGCCTGGTTGACCTCTTCGGGCGTCCAGTAGTTGTATGCGCTGGCGTCCGCGTTGTCGAAGTTCGGCATGAGGACCGTGACCCAGAAGGGCGGCGGGAGCGCAGGATTTTCGCCCTGCGGCGCGGCCTTCTCGCCGTAGACCAGGCTCCAGGGGGTGCGCGTGATGATCTCCCACGTTTCGGGGTGCTTGAACTGGATGTCGAGCGCCTCGTCGCCGTAGGCGGCCCAGCCCGGCGCGAGGGTCGGGGTGGGCGTGGGCGTGACGAGCGGCGTGGGCAGCGGCTCCGCGATGAGGGTGGTGATCAGGTTGAAGGTGTCGGCGTCGACGTAGGGCTGGCTGGCGCTGAGCAGGAACCGTTCGACGCCGCGGTCAGGGTCGGCCAGGCACAGCGCGTCGGGATTGGTCGCCGCGTCGCCGGACCAGACGGTGCCGTCCGCCGCGATAAGCGTGCCTGCGTCGCCCGGCCCCAGGATGACCGTGGCGCCGCGATAGCCGAGGCGGTCGGGGACGGGCGGGCACTGGATCGGGTCGAGGTCGCGCAGATGCGCGTCCAGCTCGTTCAGGTCGCGGTGCGTCATCATCCAGGCGGGGTCGGGGCGGCCGGAGAAGAGGCGGATGGACGCCTTTGCGCCGAGGCCGTCGGGGTCGACGAGCGCGGTTTCGGCCGCGCCGAACGGCGGAAGCATGGGCCACGTGAGGCGCAGCCGCGCATGCGCTTCGAGCGCGGGGTACTGGGCAGCATACGCGTTGTCGGCAATCTGCTGCTGAACGGCGGGCGGGAAGAGGGTCTTGATGTCCTCGTCGTAGAGCGCGCCGTCGCGCGGCTTCAATGCGCCCACGGCCGTGTTGTTGTCGCTGACGCGCAGGACGGCGGGGAAGCTCGCCAGGGAGAGGTTCGGCGCGCCCGGTTCGGCCGCGGTGTAGCGCGCCGCGCACACGGCCCAGACGTAGAAGCTGTTCCCTTCGCGGCCGAAGACCGTCCAGTCGCAGACGGGGTTGGCGGTGTTCGCGCCGAACGCGATGCCGGTCAGCGCCTGGTCGAAGGCTTCCCAGCCGGGCCAGATCGCCAGCCGCATATCAAAGGTGGGGGCCGGGGCGGGCGCGAGGGTGGCTTCCAGCGCAACGGCGGTCGGCGCGGGGGTGACTTGTGGCGCGGGCGACGTGGCCGTCGCGGTGGGCGCCCACGGCTCGACCTCCGCGATGCCGATGGGCGCGGCGGTCAGGCTGTTCGCCATGACGAGGAAGTCATCCAACAGGCCGGATGCGTCGAACGCGGCCTGGTCTGCCGGCGCGAAGGGGCTTTCGAGCGCCATGAGCAGCGGCTGGCCGTCGCTGATCTTGAGCGCGACGAGCATGAGGCGATGGCCGTTTCGACCGTCCACGTCACCCGCGAAAAGCCGCACCGATGCGTCGGGCGTGTCGATCTGCGCCAGCGCGCTGAGGAAGCTCTGATCCTTGCGCAAGGTGGCGGTCCAGCCGTCCAGCGTGGGCGCGGACTCAAACGCTTGCAGCGCATCAGCCAGCCCCTCGGACATATCATCCCACACCTTCGCGCGCAGGTTGAGCACGTGCAGGACGCTACCGGGCTGCCCGTCAAGGGCGGGCGAGAGGTAGTCGCGCGACGTGCCCGAGTCGGTCACTTGCCAGCCGGCCGGGCGCAGCATCCGGTAGCCGTACACGCCGTCCATCTGCCAGACGAACGCGCCGACTTCCGCGCTCTTCGCAGCCGGAACCTCCTGTTGCGCGACGCCGGGCGCAACGCGCGGAATGCCGCCGCCGGCAGGGCGCAGGAGCGTCACCACGCCGAGCGCGACGACGAGCGTGACGGCGACCGCGGCAAGCGTGTAGGGCAGCGCGCGGCGGTGCGGCGCGGGGCGCGGGGGTGCGGCTTCGTCGGACAGCGCGGCATAGTAGCGCGTCCGCAACTGCGGGTTGGCCGGCGTGTCGCGCAGGTTCTGGATGCCCACGTCCATCGCCTGATAATCGGCGAGCGTCCGCGCGCACGCAGCGCACGCGGCGAGATGCGCATCCACCGCCGCGCGCTCGTCCCCGCGCAGGTCGCGGTAATCCGCCAGCAGCGGCTGAATGTCGGTGTGGTTCATGGT
>CAZPTI010000059.1:2743-20914 GCA_964588925.1 uncultured Anaerolineales bacterium
CGCGCAGGTCGCGGTAATCCGCCAGCAGCGGCTGAATGTCGGTGTGGTTCATGGTGATGGTCATGGCCGGTCTTCCCTCCGGTACGCCTGCCGGAACTGCTCGCGCCCGCGCTGCAACCGCATGCGCGCCGCGCCCTCGCTGATGTCGAGCGCGTGGGCGATTTCCGCGATCTTGAAGCCGTGATGCGCGTAGAGCAGGAGCGGCGCGCGGGTGTTGGGCGGGAGCGCCCTCAGCGCGGCCTCGATCTGCGCGTCGCGGCCGACTTGCTCAGCCACGTTGACGGGCGCGGGGCGCTCCTCCTGCGCGTTCCAGGGCAGCCAGGCAAAGCGGCGCTTCCGCTTGATGGCGTTGAGCGCGAGGTTGGTGGCGATGCGATAGAGCCAGGCGCGCGGGTTTTGCAGGCCCGCGATCTGGCCGCGGGCTTTGTGCGCCGCGAGAAAGGTTTCCTGGCTGAGGTCAAGCGCCCAGTCGCGGTCTTCGACCATGCGACGCAGGTACGCGAGGATCTCCGCGTTGTAGCGCTCGAAGAGATGGGTGGCAAGTTGTTCGGCGTCGCTTGACACGGCAGCCGGGGACACGGCCGCCGCGTGTTCACGCGAAAAGTCAGACATCACAGGCTCCTCCGCCCGCGCGTGCCGGACGTGCGCACGCTTCTATCTCGTATGACAATCAAGGGGCGGGATTAATCACGCCGATGCGCGGGGCGCAGGATAAAGTACGCGCCGGGGCCGAGCAGCGGGAACAGGATGATGATTGCGGTCCACCAGATTTTGTCGGCGGGAGGGAGGTCGTCGCGGTTGAGGCGGACGAGCGCGTAGATGGTGAGCGCGATGCCGCCGAGGATCAGCAGGATGTTGAGGAGCTGGAAGGCCAGCAGGGTGGTGTTGATGTCGGTCATGGGTTGTGTCCTGAGCGCGAGCGCTAAAGCGCTTACTACGAACCTTTGATACGCGTGAAGCGGAGGGTGGCGCCGCGGGACGTGCCGAGTTCGAGCGTGTCGCCGTCGATGCGGTAGCGTTCGGTTCCGCCGAGGAGGGTGGTGTAGCGTTCTTCCTGCCGGAGCCGCTCGGTGGAGGCGCAGACTTCGCCCACCATGCCCATGATGGGGAAGCGCAGGGAGCGGTCGGTGGCCGCGTACTCGCCCTCGTATGCGCGGCAGCCGGCCTCGCCGCGTATCCGGCCCGCCGTTTGGCCCGTTGCGCCGGCCGCGTCGAAGAAGAGCGTGATGGTTGTGTCGGGGAGGAGCGGCTCGCCGTTCATGTCGGTCAGCCGCCAGCCTTGCGCGGCGAGCGCGGCGACGTCCTGCGGGGGCCACTCGGCGCGGCGCGCGAAGATGAGCGCGGGCTGGCCGTCGGGGGCAAGGATTTCGAGGTGGTCGCCGTCGACGCGGACCTGCGTTCCCGCGCGGAGGGCTTCGAGATACGCCCGCTCCTGCGTCATGAGATCAGCTTGCGCGCAGAGTTCAAGGGTGTTTTGCATGAGACCGAACGTGAGCTTCTCGCCATCGAGCGCGTATTCCGCGCCGTAGTGGTTGCAGCCCGCGAAGCCATTGAGCTTGTCGTCGTCAAAGGACAGGCTGATGTGAGAGCCGGGGACCAACTCGCCGCCGCGACGCGCGATGAGCGTCCAGGTGGAGCCGACGAGCGCGGGCGGTGTGGCGATGGGGCTATCTATTGCGGCGGAAGTCGGGCCGGGCGCGGGGACGCACGACGTGAGGGCGAGGGCCGCTGCCAGGAGGACGACGGGCAGGATGCGCGTCAGGTGCGGCGCGCGACGGTGCGCGGGCATGGGTGCCTCCGGTGAGAAATGGGTTACGGGCGCGCTGCGGAGCGCGCGCCTGCCTTGCAGACGAATTTGCGCGCGGCGCGGTTCCCGTTGCAAAAAGACCCGACGGGTGCGTCACTTTGTGACGGTGAAACCTGTCAGGTCTTTAGTTGCCGAGGAACTTGACGTAGGGCAACGAGGTCAGTCGACGAAATGCCTTCTCGTCAGCAGTGATGAACTCGGCTCCGAGCGCCTCGGCCAGCGCGACGAATGTCGCGTCGTAGCTTGACAGGTCGTACAACCGCGCAAGCTGAATGGAACGCGTGATCAGCGGCAGCGTTGGTTCGAACCAGTCGATGCCGCTGGCATAGAGACTGTTCACAGCGTCGAGGATTTCTCGAACCGACAATTCCCCCTTGTAGATGAGCGCATTGGCGACTTCATAGGAGAGAAGGTGCGGCTCGGCGCATTCCACCTCACCACCCAGAAATCGTTGCCACCACCCATACGCTTCATCCGAGAGCGGCTCGTTTCCACGCAACCACTTGACGATAACCGATGTATCAAAGACGACTGTTGATGCGGTCATGGGTTATTATCTCGCCAATAGCGAATAATGTCGGTGCTGTCTCGACCGTCAGAAGGAATCCGCCTCAGCTCCTCTATCCTTCTGACCGCCTCCTGCACGCGCGGATCGTCAATGGGCCGGCGCGGACGCACGCGCAACTCGACGTACTGTCGCAATGCCTCGCGCACCAGCTCGCTGCGCGAGCGGTTCTCGGCTGCGGCGACGCGGTCGATCTCGGCCAGGAACTCTTCGGGGATCGAAATCATGACTTTCATTTCGTCCTGCTCCATCTCGTTATATCCTTATTATATAAGAATTATAGCCTCTTGTCAACGCAAGTCGCGGAAAGCCTCCAGTCCCTCCTCCATTTCGTCGCGCGGGAGTCCGCCTTCGGCCAGCGCCGCATCGCTCTTCCCGCGCAGCCGCTCGTAGAAGGCCAGCCCGCGCTCCCAGGCGACCGGGTCGCCGTCCTCCTGCATGTGGTGGATGACGTTCTCGGCGCGGGCGTAGTCGCCTGATTGTTCGTAGCAGGCGAAGAGCTTGCGGCGGATGGTGGGCGGGAGCGGATAGTCGTTGAGTTGGGCGGCGAGGGCGTTGATCTTGGCCGCGTACTCGTCGTCGCAGACTTCGGGCGCAGCGAGACAGGCTTCGAGGAAGAGGCTGAGCGCCTTCTGGCGGCAGTCGTAGCCCGCGTCGGGGAGGCCGCGCGCCTCGTCGATGTCGCCCTGCTGGGCCAGCAATTCGGCCGCGGCGATGAACGGGCCGACGTCCGCGGTGTCAGGACGGCGCAGGAGGGAGATGATGCCCTCGTCGGACAGGCGGCGCAGGAGGGTCATGTCGACGCCGAGCAGGCTGAGCGCGGTGCGGGAGATGATGGCCTCGGCCTCGTCGTACTCCTCGCGGCCCTTGCGCCAGATGATCTGGCCGAGCGCGACGCCGAGCTGCTGGATGAGGCGCATGATGTAATCGTTGCGGAAGGGCATGAGCGACACTCCACGTAAGCGAATCTGACGGTGAAGATTTTACCACGCGTACGCGACTATCACTCAGGCGCCAGGCAATTCGCAGTGGCCTGACGCCTTCACAACTATCACCCCTTCTCTTTTATATTAAGAAACCTTAACTTGACCCTTACGTTACGTTATCCTTTACACTCCTGTTATGAATGACGCGCGAGCTTACACGGTGCGACAGGTGGCGGAGATGGCCGGCGTGACGGTGCGGACCTTGCACCATTACGACGCGCTCGGCCTGTTGACGCCGTCGGCGCGGTCTGCGGCGGGGTACCGGCTGTATGGGGAAGCCGACCTGCTGCGGCTTCAGCAAATCCTGTTCTTTCGGGAGCTGGGCTTCCCGCTCGAACAGATTCGGGCCATCCTCGAGGATCCCCACTTCGACCAGGCCCGCGCGCTGGAGGGGCATCGCGAGATGCTGGCGCTGGAACGGGACCGGCTCGCGCGGCTGATCGCGACCGTCGATAAGACGCTGGCGAAGTTACGGGAGGACAACATGGGTATGACGGATGAAGAGCTCTATGCGGGGTTCTCGCAGGAGCAGATCGAACGGTACAAGCGCGAGGCGCGGGAGAAGTACGGCGAGCAGATCGTCGAGGAGTCCGAGCGGCGCGTGAAGCAGATGAGCAAGGGGCACTGGGAGGCGATCAACGCGGAGGGTGAGGACGCGACGCGGAAGCTGGCCGCGCTGCACCAGGCCGGGCGCGCGCCGGATGACCCCGATGCGCAGGCGCAGGTCGCGCGGCACTTCAAGTGGGTGACGAACTTCTGGCAGCCCGATGCGGAGAGCTACGCGGGGCTGGGCCGGCTGTACGCGGAGAATGATGAGTTCCGCGCGCACTACGAGAAGTACGCGCCGGACCTGGCGGACTTCATGGCCGCGGCGATGAGCTACTACGCGGAGCGCGTGCTGGCCGCGAAGTAGCGCGCGTGGCTGCGGGCGGGGCGACCGTCGCTGCCGCCCGCAGCGCAAGCGCCAGGGAGGAGCGGCCCTCGCGCGCTATTTGCGCATATCGCGGGTCGGTGGTAGACTGCTATCAATTCACGAGAATCCGTGGTTCGGCAATGGTCAGGTTCGTGCGCCTCGTTCGTACTGCCTCGCTAACTCCCGCGCTGATCGGTATCTGGTTGAATGTATCACTAAGAGGAGTTAGCAAGACTAACATGGCCGATCAAACTTTGACCTGCACGGACTGCGGCGGGCAGTTCCAGTTCACCGAGAGCGAACAAGAGTTTTACCAGAGCAAGGGCTTCAGCACGCCGGGCCGCTGCCCGAGCTGCCGCGCGGCGCGTAAGGCGCAGCGTGAGGGTGGCTATGGCAGCGCGAGCCGCTACGGCGGCGAGCGCCAGATGTACCCCGCGGTGTGCGCGCAGTGCGGCAAGGACACGCAGGTGCCCTTCCAGCCGCGCGGCGACAAGCCGGTGTATTGCTCCGATTGCTTCCGCACCCAGTCGGGGGGCAGCAGCAGCTATGGCAGCCGCAGCCGCTCGGGCAGCGGGCGCTACTAAACCGCCGGCGGCGCAAGCCGCGTGACCCGGTACTGACAGGGGCCGTCCGCGTTGAGCGGGCGGCCCCTTTTTGTTTCGTTTGCGGGACGAAACAGACCCGCCGGGTTTTCCGAAACCCGTCGGGTCCTGGCTTACTTCGGCGGCAGGAACCCATGCCCGCGCAGCACCTGCTGCCCCTGCTCTGACAGCACCAACGCGACGAACTTCTGCGCCAGCTCCGGCCGCGTGGCCTTTGCGAGCGCGGCAATCGGGTACGCGGCGAGCTGGTTGAACTCGTCGGGCGCCTGGAGCGCGGCCACCGCGTCCCCCGCAGCCGCCGCGTCGGTCGAGTACACGATGCCCGCGTCCGCCTCCCCCAGCCGGGCCTTCGTTACGACGGCCTTGACGTCCTGCTCCAGGGAGACGACGTTCGCCATCACGCGCTGCGCGAAGTCTGCGCCATAAAGCGGGTCCGCGCTCATCTTCGCCAGCATGTCCTGCGTGTACTGGCCGACCGGCACGGCTTTGTCCGCGATGACCAGCTTGAGGCCGGGCTGCGCCAGGTCCGCCAGCGCGCGCACCTGCCCCGGGTTGGCCTTTGGCGTGATGACGACGAGGCGGTTGCGGGCAAAGGTTTGCTGCGTTCCTGAGACGACCAGCGACGCGGAGATCGCCGCGTCCATCTCCTTCTGGTTGGCCGACGCGAACACGTCCGCCGGCGCGCCCTGCTCAAGCTGGCTGCGCAACTGCTGCGAGCCGGCGAAGTTAAAGGTGACTTCCGCGCCGGGATTCGCCGCCTCGAACAGCCTGCCGAGCTCAGTAAAACTGTCCCTGAGCGAGGCCGCGGCGAAGACGACGAGCTCGCCGGTTTGCGCGGGCGGCGGGGACGGGGACGCGGCGGGCGCGGCGCAGGCGGCCAGCAGGGCGACGACCAGCAGCAGGAAGGGGAGGCGCGTGGGGCGCTGAGACACGTTGACTCCTTGCCGTTTTACGGCTGCGTGGAGAGCAGGTATTCAGTCTCTGAATAGTAGCACTGTCGCGACAGAGTGTCAAGCTGTCAAGTAGCAGCATACGCGTCGCGCTGCTGCTTTACGCGCCGCGCGCGAGTTTGGCGTCGGCGGCCCGTTCGAGTATCATTTATGGAGCAATCTATCTCATAAGCCAGCCCCGACCCACGCAAGGCGGTGTCCCCCATGAAAGACCCTGTTTCGATCGCGCTCCGCGTCAACGGCCGGACGCGCCATGTGACCGTGGAAAAAAGCGCCAACCTGCTCGACGTGCTGCGCGACGACCTCGGCCTGACCGGGGCGAAGTACGGCTGCGGCACGGGCGACTGCGGCGCGTGCAAGGTGTTGCTCGACGGCGAAGCGGTCAACGCGTGTCTCGTGCGCGCGGCCAAAGCGGTCGACAAGGAGATCGTCACCATCGAGGGGTTGTCGGCCGGCGGGCTGACCCCGATCCAGCAGGCGTTCATCGACGCGGGCGCGGTGCAGTGCGGCTTTTGCATCCCCGGCATGGTCATCACCGCCACCGCCCTGCTCCGCCGCAACCCGACCGCCACACGGCGCGAGATCGCGGAGTCGCTCGACGAGAACCTGTGCCGCTGCACGGGCTACATCAAAATCCTCGACGCCATCGAAATGGCGCGCGACACGATGCTGGAGCGTGGATAATGGCGAAGCGTTACGAGGAGATGAAGCAGTTCGAGGCGCACCTGACCGACGACGGGCTGACGCAGGTCGGGCGGTCGCGGCCCAACCGCGAATCGGCCAGCAAGGTGACGGGCGAGGCCCTGTTCATCGACGACATGGTCTTTCCGAACCTGCTCCATGCCGCGCTGCTGCTCTCGCCCCACGCCAACGCGCGCATCGTCGCCATTGACGCGAGCGAGGCCGAGGCGCTGCCGGGCGTGCTGGCGGTGGTCCACCATTTCAACAGCCCGCACATCGCGTACAACAGCGCGCTGCGCTTCCACGGCGACACCAGCCCGGACGACATGCCGGAGACCGAGTTCATCTTCGACGAGTACGTGCGCTTCGTGGGCGACCGCGTGGCGGCGGTGGCTGCGGAGGACATGGACACAGCCGAGGAAGCGGTGCGGCGGATCAAGGTCACGTACGAGGCGCTGCCTGCGGTCTTTGACGAGCTGGACGCGCTCCAGCCCGGCGCGGCGCAGGCGAACGCGTTCGGCGCGGACGGCACGAATGTGTGCGGCAAGCCGGTCGCCTACGGCAACGGGTCGGAGGCGGACGCGCTGGCGGCCATCGACGCGGCGGATTTTGTCTTCGAGGACACCTTCCGCACGTCGAAAGTCCATCACGGCTACCTCGAGCCGGTGTGTCACGTGGCGAGCTACACGCGCGACGGCAAGCTGACCGTCTACACCCCCTCGCAGAACGTCTTTTGCTTCCGCGCGGTGATCGCGAAGGCGCTGGACCTGCCCTTCAGCCGCGTGCGCGTGATCAAGGGGCTGGTGGGCGGCGCGTTCGGGGGCAAGCTCGAAGTGATGTACGAGCCGGTCGTGGCGCTGCTCTCGATGCGCACCTTCCGCCCGGTCAAGCTGCGCCTCACGCGCAAGCAGACCTTCATGGCGACGCGCAGCCGGCATCCCGGCACGCTGACCGTGCGCTCGGGCGTGAACAAGGACGGCAAGCTGATCGCGCAGCACGTGCGCGCGGTGCTCAACACGGGCGGCTATGCGGGTTCGGGCGTGAACGCGGTGGGCGCGCAGTCGGGCAAGACGTTCATCCTGTACGACGCGCAGAAGATGTTTTACAACGGCGTGGCGGTCTACACCAACACCGCGCCCGCGGGCGCGATGCGCGGGTACGGCTGCCCGCAGATTATGATGGCGCGGGAGACGCACATCGACCGCATCTGCCGCGCGCTGGGGCTGGACCCGGTCGAGTGGCGGCTGAAGAACGTGTTGCAGCCGCACCAGAAGACATGCCTGGGCGCGGACATCCACAACGCGCGCATCGGCGACTGCGTGCGCCGCGGCGCGGAGGCGTTCGACTGGGCTGCGCGGCGGCGGCGCGCGGAGGCCACGCGCGGCACGCGGCGGCCGCGCGGGGTGGGCGTGGCGCTGGCGGTCCACGGCAACGGCTGGTACGGCGTGTACCAGGACCTGACGACCGTCACGATCCGCCTGCAGGACGACGGGAGCGCGGTGCTGCTGACGGGCACGCATGACCTGGGCACGGGGTCGCGCACGATCCTCGCGCAGATCGCCGCGGAGGTGCTGACCATCGACCCGGACCTGATCGAGGTGATCGAGGCCGACACCGACGTGACGCCGCTCGACCTGGGCGCGCAGGCGTCGCGCACGACCTACATTGCGGGCAACGCGACGATCATGGCCGCGCGCAACCTGCGCGGGCAGGTCATCGGGGAGGCGTGCCGCTTGCTGGGGCGGACAGCGGCGGAACTGGACCTGCGCGAGGGGTGCGTCGTCCAGTACAGCGACGGCAAGCGGCTGTTCAGCCTCGGCGAAATCGTCACGGCCGCGCAGCGCGGGTCGCAGGGGGGGATGCAGCGCGACCTGATCGCGACGGAGACGTTCGAGTCGCTCGACGCGGTCGACTCTTACGCGGCCGACTTCTGCGAGGTCGAGGTCGACACGGCGACGGGGCAGGTGAAGGTAGTGGACTTCCTCGCAGTCCATAATTCGGGCCGCGTGATCAACCCGATGCTGTTCGAGGGGCAGGCGCATGGGGGGATTCACATGGGGCTGGGCTATGCGCTCTCGGAGGAGATGGTGATCTCACCGACGACGGGCGAGGTGAAGAACCCGAATTTTAAGAAGTACCATATGTTCACCGCGGCGGAGATGCCGGAGAATGTCTGCGTGCTGACGGTGGAGGACCCGGAAGAGGCCGGGCCGTTCGGGGCAAAGAGCATCGGCGAGTGCGCGACGGATGCGGTCGGGCCGGCGGTGGTGAACGCGGTGAACCACGCGCTGGGGACGGAGCTGCGGACGATCCCGTTGACGCCGGCGCGTATTTTGCAGGCGCTGGCTGTGGCGGCGTGACGCGCTGCGGGGCGTGTTACCCGGTTATCTGGTCAGCGCGCAGCAGGTCGCGAAGCGCCTGTAACGCGACCATCGAGTCGCGTTACATCACCCCTCATACCCAAACCGCCACGCCACCCCATCCATCCGCGCGTCCTCCACCCGGCTCCGCCGGAGCGCGGCGAACCGCGGCCGCTGCTCGTCCAGCGAGTCCCCGCCGAGCTTCTCCATCAGCGCGTCCGCCAGCACCCAGGCGGCCATTGCCTCACCGATCACCACTGCGCGCGGCACGGCGGAAAAGTCGCTGCGCTCATACCTGGTCGGCGCGGGCTGCCCGGTCGCCAGGTCGACCGACATGAGCGGGGTCAGGGTCGTGCTGATCGGCTTCATCGCCACGCGCAGCACGATCGGTTCGCCGGTGGTGACGCCGCCCTCCAGCCCTCCGGCGCGGTTCGTCCTGCGCCGCAGGCTGCCGTCCTGGCCCAGCACAATCTCGTCGTGCACCTGCGTCCCGCGCAGGGTCGCGTTGCGGAACGCGGGGCCGATCTCGACCCCCTTCATGGCCTGGATGCTCAGCATGGCCGCGCCGAGCCGGGCGTCGAGCTTGCGGTCGAAGTGGACGTGCGAGCCCAGCCCCGGCGGAACGCCCAGCGCGACCACCTCGAACACTCCGCCGAGCGTGTCCTTCGCCTGCATCGTGTCCCAGATCGTCTGACGCATCCGTTCGACCGCGCGGGGGTCCGGGCAGCGCACGTCGTTCTCCTCGGCCGCGGCGAAGCGCGCCTCATACGGCAGCTCGTCCGGCAGATCCGCTTCCACCTGGCCGATGCTCGTGACATACCCGCCGACCGTCACGCCGAACTGCGCAAGATACGCGCGGCACACTGCGCCCGCGGCCACGCGCATCGTCGTCTCCCGCGCGCTGGCGCGCTCCAGCGCGATGCGCAGGTCGCGATAGCCGTACTTGATGGCGCCGGTCAGGTCGGCATGGCCGGGCCGCGGGACGGTCATGGGCGGGATGTCCTTCTCGGCCCACGCCTTGTAGTCGAGGTTCGGCACTTCCATTGAGATGGGCGCGCCGGTGGTCAGCCCCGCCGCCACCCCCGCGGTGATGCGCACGCTGTCCTTCTCGATCTTCATGCGCCCGCCCGCGCCGTACGCGATCTGCCGTCGCGCGAGGTCGCGGTCGATGTCAGCCGCGGCCAGCGGCACGCCCGCGACCATGCCTTCGAGAATGGCGGTGAGCGCGGGGCCGTGGCTCTCGCCCGCCGTAAGAAAACGCAAAGTGCTCATCAGGTCGTTAACCCCGGTGGTGTGTCGGATGCCGGTTGCGCGTAGCGCACGCCCACCACCTGCATCCACGGCGGCTCGGGCAGCGGGTTGCGGGTGAGGGTCATGCCTGCCTTCAGCATGACCGCCTGCGACGCGTGGTTGTCGTACAGCGTCTTGGCGACGATCCGCCACAGCCGCAGGTGGTCGAACGCGTACGCGATCAGCGCCCGTGCGGCTTCCGTCGCGTAGCCCTGCCGCTGGCGCGCGGGGTCGATGGCCCAGAACAGCCCGATCTCCGGCGTCCTGCGCATGCCCGCGCCGGTGTCTGCGCCCGCGCCCGGCTGGCGCGCCAGCGCGGGAATCTGGTCGAACGGCATGAGATGCGGCACGTAACCCACGGCGCCGACCACTTCACCCGTTGCGCGCAAAGTCACCGCGCGGTCGCCGTAGGGCGGCTGCGTCATGCGCGGGAGCCACTCGGCGTTCAGCCGGTTCCATTCCAGCCAGGACGCGCGCTCAACCCGCGCCGCGTCGGAATCCTCGCGCGCGTCGCCGAACGCCGCGCGCAAAATGCGGTGGATCGCCGGCAGGTCGTCCCCGCGAAAGGGGCGAATGACCAGGCGGTCAGTTGTCAGAATGTCCAGCTTCCCTCTCCTCGTCGCAGCGGACGCAGTTCAGCTCGTAGCCGATAAACCGGGCGCGCCCCTCGGCCTCCAGCACCCAGGCGCGCTCGCGGAACGGCGGGTTGTGGCGCACGTGCTGCCCGTGCCCGCACGCCAGCTCCGCGACCCAGTCGCCGTCGTCGTCCTGATGCCAGCCGGTGATGGGTTGCCGCATAAACACCAAGCAATCATAGATGAGGCAGTCCGAGGGCGCAGACGTTACGGGAAGTATCTGTAAATATCTTTGCGGCGCAGAAAACGCACCAGCTTGCTTACCTCACGTAAATTCGGCGCGCCTTGTAGAGTCTCCAACGTGACCCGCACCTGGTTGCGCAACGATTGCTCTTTGATGGAGCGCAAATCTCTCTCAAAGCTCGCTGCGTATTTGAGTTTCATTCGCCACCGTCGAGTATGCGGAAGATAACGCTTTCGTCTACCTGCTCGTCTCAATAGTAGCACAAAATCGCGCCCGCCACTAGCGTCCTTCCGCCGCGCGGCGCATCACCTCGACCGGCGCACTCACCCCCGTCCACAACTCAAACGCCGCCGCGCCCTGCTGGACGAGCATCCCCAGCCCGTCAATCGCCGTCGCGCCGGCCGCCCGCGCCAGCCGCAGCCACTCCGTCTCGCGGTGGTAAATCAGGTCATACGCCACCTGCCCCGGCCCGATGGCCGCGCCCTCGACCCACGGCAGCGCATCCCCTTCATGCAGCCCCAGACTCGTCGCGTTTACGATCAGATCCGGCGCGGTCTGCGTCAGCCGCGGAAGCTCGTCGGGAAACCGCCACGCGCTTACCCGCGCGCCAGGCAGCGCAGCCCGCACCGCCTCACACAACGCCCCCGCCTTCCCCACGTCTCGCGCGCACACCATGACCTCGCCGCCCGCCTGCGCGAGCGCAAAGGCCACCGCGCGCGCCGCGCCGCCCGCGCCGATCACCACCGCGTGATCGTCTGTTCTGACTTCATGCGCCCGCAAGTCCGCCAGAAACCCGCGTCCGTCCGTCGTCTCGCCGAGCAGCGACCCGTCCGGCCGGACAAGGATCGTGTTGACCGCGCCCACGGCCTGCGCGGTCTCCGTCAACTCGTCCAGGTGCGGCATCACCGCCTGCTTGTGCGGCACGGTGACGTTTGCGCCGCGAAACCCCAGCGCCCGCAACCCCGCGACCGCCTGCCCCACGCGCCCCGGCGCCACCGGCAGCGGCACATACGCCCAGTCCAGCCCGAGCGCGGCAAACGCGGCGTTGTGCATCCGCGGGCTGCGGCTGTGGCTCACCGGCCAGCCTATCACTCCGACCAGTTGCGTGCTCCCCGCAATCATGCTTGACCCCCAAACCCGACGGTCTCGAACGACCGGTCGGGTTTCACGCCCACGCGATATTCGCGCCCAGCTTGCGCATCGTTTCGACGAAGCCGGGGAACGAATCGTTGATCGCCTCCGCGCCCCTGACCACCGTCGGCCCGTCCGCGACCAGCCCCGCTACCGCCAGCGCCATCGCCAGCCGGTGATCGCGGTGGCACGCCACGTCCGCACCGCGCAGCTTCGTCGGCCCGGTAATCGTCATGCCGTCTGGCCGCTCCTCCACCTTCGCGCCCATCTTCCGCAACTCGGCCGCGACCGACGCGATACGGTCCGACTCCTTCACGCGGAGCTCGGCCGCGTCGCGCACGACCGTCTTGCCCTCCGCCTGCGTCGCCAGCACCGCGAAAATCGGGAACTCGTCGATCGCGCGCACGACTGTATCTCCGCCTACTTCGACCGCGCGCAGGTCGGACGCGAGGACGGACAGCTCGCCAACGGGTTCGCCCGCGTCCTCCGCGGACAAACCTGACAGGTCTTCACCCTCAACTTCGTTGAGGCGACCTGTCAGGTTTACGGCTTCCGCCACGACCCCGCCCATCTCGAGCAGCAGATCCAGCAGCCCCGTGCGCGTCGGGTTCAGCCCCACGTTCTCCAGCGCCACGCGCGACCGCGGCACGATGCTCGCCGCGACCAGTGGGAACGCGGCGGAGGAGAAGTCGCCGGGAATGACGAGCGCCTCCGGGCGCGCTTTCAACGTCTGCCCGCCCTTCAGCCGCACGTCCGCCCCGTCCGTCTCCACTTCGACGCCGAACCAGCGAAGCATCCGCTCCGTGTGGTCGCGCGACGGCCCCGGCTGGCGCACCACCGTCTGGCCCGCCGCGAAGAGCGCGGCGAGCAGAATGGCCGACTTTACCTGCGCGCTTGCGACGGGCAGCGTGTAGTCGATGCCCTTTAAGTTGCCGCCCGAAATGGTGAGCGGCGGGAGCCGGCCCCCCTCGCGGCCGTCCACCGTCGCGCCCATCAAGCGCAGCGGCTCAGCCACGCGCCCCATCGGCCTGCGGCGCAGCGCCTCCGTCCCGTCCAGCGTGGCGGTGAACGGCTGCCCGGCCAGCAACCCGGCCAGCAGCCGCATCGTCGTCCCCGACCCCTGGCAGAACAATGTCTCGGCGGGCGCGGTCAACCCGCGCAGCCCCTTGCCGCGAATGCGCAGTGGCATAAACCCGTCGGGTTTTCCGAAACCCGACGGGTCTGGTTCGCGAATCTCCGCGCCCAGCGCCCTCATGCAGCGCATCGTTGCCAGGCACACCTCCGCCGCCACCCACCCCTCGACAATAGTCTCGCCCTCGGCCAGCGGCGCCAGCATGAGCGCGCGATGCGTGATGGATTTGTCACCGGGGATGGTGATGGTCCCGCGGAGGGGGCCGGAAGGACGTATGAGAAGATCTGCCATAAACTTGCGCTCCCCTGCACAGTTGCCGGCGGGTTGAGTCTGGAAGGGGAAAGGCGAAAGCGGGGGAAAGCTCGAAAGTCGAAAGGCGAAAGCAGCGAAACCCCGCCGCGCGTTTGCGCGCAAGCCGTCTGTGTTGGGGAGCGAGAGCGTTGCCCCGGGGTTTCGCTCTTTTCGCTTTTCGACTTTCGCCTGTTTCGCCGGCTTTCGCCTTTCCCCTTCCAAAACACCCGACGCGGCCAAACCAATGCCTGAAACAACAAACTGATGCCCCGCGCATCTTGCGCGTTACACCTTCAACCCACCCCGCAACTCCCGCGCCGCGCCCAGCAGCTCGCGCAACCGCGCCTCGTCCCCCGCGGCCAGCGCGCCCCGCAGCGCGTCCATCTCCGCGGCGAACAACTCCAGCCAGCCGAGCACCGCGTCGCGGTTGGTCATCAGGATGTCGAGAAACATCGCGGGGTCACTCACCGCGACGCGCGTCGTGTCGCGGAAGCCGGATGCGGCGAGCGCCCACGCGAGCGGATCGTTTCCGGCCGCCACCGCATTGACCAGCCCCGCGGCGGCCAGGTAGGGCAGGTGGCTGATCGCGGCGACTGCGCGGTCGTGCGCGGCGGGGTCGAGGATGAGCGCGCGGCTGCCGGCTGCCTCGGTCAGCGAGCGCGCGGTCGCCAGCGCGGCCTCCGACGTGCGCTCCAGCGGGCACAGCACGAACGTCTTGCCGACATACAACGCCGCGTCCGCCGACGCGAACCCGCCCGTCTCCTTGCCGCACATCGGGTGCCCGCCCACCGGCTGCAACCCCTCCGGCAGCCGCGCCATCGCCGCGCACACCTCGGCCTTCGCGCTGCCCAGGTCGAGCACCAGCGCGCCGATCTGCGCGCACCGCCCGACCTCGTCAAGCTGCTCAAGCAGGGTGCGGACGGGCGTCGCGAGCACAATCGCATCGGCCCCGCGCACGCCATCGGCGAGCGTTGGCGCGCCGCGGTCAATCGCAGCCGCCGCCACGGCCGCGGCGAGCGTTTCCGGGCTGCGGCTCACGCCCACAATCTCCCGCGCCCAGCCTGCGCGTCTCAGCGCCAGCGCCAGCGAACCGCCCATCAGGCCGAGTCCGACGATACAAACGGTTGGTTTATTCATACAAACGTTCTGCGGCAAACAGCCACGGGCGCTAAAGCGCCTACTACGAACCGTTACAGGGTCCTGCCCACTGCGGGCGCGAGCTGCTTCAACTCGCGCACCAGCGCGGCGAACTTCTCCGGCTTGAGCGACTGCGCGCCGTCGGACATGGCCTGCGCCGGGTTCGGGTGCACCTCGATCATCAGCCCGTCCGCGCCCGCGGCGATGCACGCCTTGGCGGTCGGCCCGATCAGCTCCCATTTGCCCGTGCCGTGGGACGGGTCGCCGAAGATGGGCAGGTGCGTCCACTGCTTCATGAGGGCGATGCCGTTGATGTCGAGCGTGTTGCGCGTGGCCGTCTCGAAGGTGCGGATGCCCCGCTCGCACACCATCACCTGCCGGTTGCCGCCGCTGAGCACGTACTCGGCCGCCATGAGCGTCTCCTGCGCGGTCGCCATCATGCTCCGCTTGAGGAACACGGGCGTGCGCGTCTTGCCGACGGCCAGCAGCAGCGCGAAGTTCTGCATGTTGCGCGCGCCGATCTGGAACACGTCGGTGTACTTGCCGACGAGCGGCACGGCTTCGGGCGACATGACCTCGGTGATGATGGGCAGGCCGCTCTCCTCGCGCGCCTCGGCCAGCATCTCCAGCCCGTCCTCGCCCAGCCCCTGGAACGAGTAGGGCGACGAACGCGGCTTGAATGCGCCCCCGCGCAGCAGGTCCGCGCCCGCTTCCTTGACCGCGCACGCGGTCTCGATCAGCATGGAGCGGCTCTCGACGGAGCAGGGGCCGGCGATGATGGTGATCTTCGGCCCGCCCACCTCGACTCCGCGCACGTCGATGACGGTGTTCTCCGGGTGGAAGTCGCGGCTCGCCAGCTTGAACGGCTGGAGGATGCGCACGACCTGCTCCACGCCGGGGAGCATCTCGAAATTGTGCGAGGGGATCGGCCGGTCGTCGCCGACCACGCCGATGATGGTGCGTTCGGTGCCCTGCGACAGGTGCGCCTTGTAGCCCAGCGTCTCCACCTGCTGGACGACGGTGTCGATCTCGGCCGCGGTCGCGGTCCGCTTCATGACGACGATCATAGAATAATCCTCCTCTGGTCAGGTTCGTAGTGTGCGCTTTGGCGCACGGGGCGCTAAAGCGCACACTACGAACCTATTCGCTCGCCGCCGGATAGCTCCCCAGCAGCTTCAAAAACGCCGTCCGCGTCAGCAGGCCCAGCAGCGCGCGGTTGATCGTCGCGTCCTGCCAGTGGCCTTCCAGGTCGACGTAGAAGACATAGTGCCACGGGCGGTTGCGCCGCGGGCGACTCTCGATCTTGGTGAGGTTGATGCTGCGCGTTGCCAGCTCGCCGAGCACGTTGTACAGCGCGCCGGGCGTGTGCATGGTGGCGAAAACGATGCTCGTCTTGTTCACCTTCGCGGGCGGCGGCTCCTCCCGGCCCAGCAGGAAGAAGCGCGTCGTGTTGTCGGGCGAGTCCTCGATGCCGGCATCGAGGACTTCGAGGCCATACAACTCCGCGGCGAGCGCGCTGGCAATCGCGGCTGCGCCCGGCTGCGGGTGCGCGGCCAGCTCCCTGGCCGCGCCCGCGGTGTCGTACGCGACCACGGCCTCCCACCCGCGCGTGCGCAGGTAGCGCTCGCACTGCGCCAGCGCCTGGTAGTGCGAGTGGACGCGCCGGATGTCGCCCGGCTTCGTTCCCTGCGGCGCCAGCAGGCAGTGGCGGACGCGGAACTTCACCTCGCCCACCACGCGCAGGTCGTGGTCGAGCAGCAGGTCGAACGCCTGGTTGATCGAACCTGCCTGCGAGTTCTCCACGGGCAGCAGGCCGAGCGTGGCGGACCCATCCTCCACCGCCTTGAACACGTCCTCGAAGGTGGCGCAAGGCACGGTCGTCACCTGGCGGCCGAAGTGCTGGTAGATGGCCTCCTGCGAGTTCGCGCCTGCCTCGCCCTGGAACGCCACGCTGCGCGGCGCCTCCACGCGCAGCTTGCCGTTCGCTTTCGGCTCCTCCGCGGCCGGCTTCTCGATGGGGGTGAACTCCGACCCGATGTCGGGGCGCAGGCTGACCGCGCCGCGCAGGTAGATGTGGCGGATGTCGTAAATCGGGCGGTCGGTGTTCCAGTGGATGAGGGTGCGGACGGTGCGCGGCAAGCCCTCGTTGCTCTCGATCTCGACCGCGCTCATCAGCGGCACGTGGTGCCAGCCGAACTCGCGCGCCGCGCGGGCGGGAAACGCCGCATTAAGGTCGGGTGTGACGGTGAAGATGGCGCTGGCGATGTCCTCGGGGTTGACGCCGTTCGCCGTGACGATCGCGGCGAGCAGTTCCTGGGTGGCGGTGAGGATGTCCTCAACGGTGTTGGCGGCCACGGTGGTGGCCCCGCGAATGCCTCGAACGGCCATGAGCTCCTCCTATGCGGGTTGGGTGGGCGCGAGGGGCGATGCGGTTTGCTCCCCGGTGTCGTTTGGAACGCGGCGGCGTGGTAGACGCAAACGCCACCCCCTCATGCGAAACGGGCAAATAAAAAGAGCGTGGAAGCTGGGCCTCCACGCTCGGCTAATTTGGCTGGACTCTGGCGTCATTGCTTCAGCGGCAAACCGATTCCAGCCGGCGGGGGGCAAAGCCGGGGCGGGCTGGAATAATAAAAGTAAAAGCTGGCGCCGCTGAGCAGATAGAGCATCTTTTGCAGCCTCTGGGCGTGCGGGTTACAAGATGGTCGGGATGATAGCGTGGTTTTGAGCGTTTGTCAAACCGCGAAACGCGCGCAACGCAGACCCGACGGGTTTTCGGAAACCCGTCGGGTCTGCTACACTCCACCCCATGACCAGCGACACATCGGCCTCGCCGCAGCGAGGGATGAAGCAGCTCCACAAGAAGAAGGAAACCAAAGAGTTCCTCAAGCAGGTCGCGCGGCCCACCATCGAGCTCGCCTTCCTCCTGCGCAGCGTGGAAGACCCGGTCAACGTGGGCGCGGCGTTCCGCATTGCGGACTGCGTCGGCGCGACGCAACTGCTGCTGACCAACACCACGCCGCAGCCGCCCCATCCGACCATCGCCGGCGTGGGCCGCGGGACGCACCGCCGCGTCAAGTGGGACTATTTCGCCGAGGATGCGGACGCCGTCGCCGACCTTAAGCGCCGCAGCTACCACGTCTGCGCGATTGAACTGGCGACCGGCGCAGTGCCGTATTACGCGTTCGAGTTCCCGCAGAAGACGTGCCTCCTCGTCGGGAGCGAGGGGCTGGGCGTCTCCAAAGCCACCCTTGCCCTCTGCGACTCCGCCGTCTTCATCCCCATGTTCGGCAAGGCCCCGTCGCTCAACGTGCACGTCTCGCTGGCGGTGGTCGCGTTTCATGCGGTGTATCAGAGCCTCATCCTCGCGCCCGATTAAGACCCAACGGGTTTCCCGGCCCCGGTTGCCATTTCCCCACAAAAGCCGTACAATCCCCTCAACGGTAACGCTACAAAAGGAGCGCCTCATGTCCATCGAAGAGACCCGTGAAAGAGTCCGCAGCCGCGTAT
>CAZPTI010000060.1:0-7071 GCA_964588925.1 uncultured Anaerolineales bacterium
GGTTATTGACAGGCTTCCTGATGTTCGTGCCTGTGATGGAGGTCGGGCGCGTGAGGATGGGCGTGCGCCTCTGGTTCGTGGCGGTGCGCGTGGCTGTGCCGGCCCATGCTCGCCGGTTCCCCTGGCGCATGGTCATGCTCGTGGTGCGCATCGTCATGGGTGTGGCTGTGCTCGTGTCCGAGCGGAGCGTGCTGGTGGAAATGCCGGTGATCCTCACGCAATAAAAGGAAAGCGCCCGCGGCCATGAGCGGAATGGCAAGCAGAAACGTCAGACTGGGACGCTCACCGAACATCGCAACCGAAAGCAGCATCCCGAGGAAAGGCGCAGTGGCGTATAGCGCGCTGGTGCGCGCCGCGCCGAGGTCGCGCATTGCCATGACGAACAGGACGATGCTCAGGCCGTAGCTGATGCTCCCCAGCAGCATCGCCAGCAACGCGGGAAGCAATGCGGGCAGCGGCTGGCGCAGCGTCAGCGCCAGGAGCAACGAAACGGTCCCCGCGCCCAGCCCCTTGATCGCTACGATTGATAGCGGATTCTTCGCGGAGATATGCCGCGTGAAGTTGTTGTCGAGGCCCCAGAAGATGCATGCGGCCAGGACGCCGAGCGCGCCGACCGAGAAACCCCAGCCGGTCGGGTTCCACGACAAGAGGATGCTGCCGAGCGTAACCAGCCCAATTGCGAGCCAGGCGGACCGGCCGATGGCCTCCCGAAAGATCAGGCCGGCGATCAAAGCGGTGGAGACGCCCTCAAAGTTGAGCAGCAGCGAAGCCGTGCCAGCAGGCGTGGCCTGCAGGCTTACCATAAGGATGATAGGCGCAGCCACGCCCCCGGCCAGCAACGCGCCGCCCAGCCAGGGCAGGTCCGGGAGCGCCAGCGGGGCCTCGAGTTCGCGCGAGGTGACGGCGCGCTGCACCAGACGAAAGATCAGCGCCCCCGCGCCGCAGCCGAGGTAAAGGAACGCGGCCAGCGGGACGGGTTGGACATCTTGGAGCAGCGCCTTCGCCAGCGGCGCGCTGGCGCCGAACAGAACGGCCGCGAGGAGGGCTTTCAATAAGGCGGCCGAGCGTGTGTTTGAGGTTGGGATCGACAAATGATGCATCCTGACAAAAGAATATCCCGCGCGCGGTCTGCGGCGGGAGCGTATGCGCATGGCTGAACAAGGTTACGCCATGCTGGCCGCAGCCGTCAAGAATTCGCGGGCCGTTCTGTGTGGGCGGCCTGGACCACCCACGCAGAACCAGAACCGCGCTAGCTGCCCTGAAGCGCCTGTTCGATCGCCGCGCGCAGCGTGTTGTAGTCCGAGCCGCCGTCCACTAACACGCCGTTCACGAAGACGGAGGGCGTCCCGCGCACGGCGCGATTGGCCCCCGCTTCGAAATCCGTCTGGACGGTCGGCGCAAATCTGCCGCTCGACAGGCACTGGCTGAATGCGACCGTGTCCAGGCCGAGTTCCCCGGCGAACCGCTGCAAGTTTGGCTTGCTGAACACACCGACGTTCTCGCCGCCTTGGGCCGTGAACAGCCTGTCGTAAAAATCCCAGAACCGGCCCTGTTCGTTGGCGCACTCCGATGCTTCGGCAGCCCAGCGGGATTCCTCGCCCAGGAAGGCGTAGTGCCGAAACACGAACTTGACTTTTCCCGCGCCGACGTATTCTTGTTCGAGCTGGCGAGCCGGGCCTTCAAAGAAGCGCCGGCACGCCGGGCACTGAAAGTCGGCGAACTCTTCGACCACCACCGGCGCAGTGGCGACGCCCTTGCTCTTCTCAGCGCCGGCCGCCTCAGCCACGCCGCGGCGTTGCTGCGCATTCACTGCGAAGATGATGCTAACCACAAGCAACAGGAACACTGCAATTCCTGTCATCCACCGGATGTTTGAGCTTGATTTCTTACCAGGTCGCGAGGAGCGACCCGAGGCAGCCTTCCCCCGCTGCGTCGATTGCTTCATAATCGTTACCTCACAAGACGAACACTAACAGGATCACGCCCATCGCGGCCATGATCGCCCCGGTGATGCCGCGCAGCGGGCGCGACGACGAGCGTTCCCACGCTTGCAGCTTGCCGCCCAACGCGGGGTTAAGGGCCAGCCCCAACACGACAAGGAGCGGGAGCACGAACATCAAGTTGTACAGTCCCAGATACCCGAGCCCTTGCGCGAAACCCGTCTGGCTGCCGAGCAGGCCAAGAATAGCGACGTAGGGACCGCCGGAGCACGGGAATTCGTGGATGCCCACCAGAACGCCCAGGACGAGGGTCGTCGGAAGAGTGGCGCGGTACATCCAGTTCTTCAGCGACTCCTTGCTCCCCGAAGGGACCTCGAGCCGGATCGGGAAGCGCGGGAAGAGCGCGCCCGTCACGTTCAGCAGGCCGAACAGTATCAGCAGCGCGGCGCCGGCCTGGCCGAGCCAGTGCCCCTGGAAGAGCGACGAGGCGCGCATCAGACCCAGCCCGATGAGGAAGTAGACGACGTAGACCGCGCCGATATAGACTAACCCCATGCGGGCGATCGACGCGCCTGTTTTGCGGATGGTGAACAGGAACGTGATGAAGAACAGCAGGATGGCGATGGCGCACGGATTGATGCCATCGACCAGGCCGGTGAACAGCACCGCGGGCAGCAGCGCACGCGCGGAGCCGTCTGCCGCGGGCGCGGCGAAGCTGGCGCGGTTCGCGGCGAACCAGTCGAGGTAGACCTGCACCGGCGTGGCGGCAGGGTATGACTGCGCCGGACCGGCGAACGCCCACGCCCGGTAGGTCTTCTCCGTCGACTCCCCCTCCTCGCTATAGATCAGGATGCGCTCAGGCAGTTTGCCGGGATCAGACGTCAGCAGCGACTCGACCACTGCGCGCGGGGGCTCGCCCTGCAAGATGACGCGGCCGTCGTCCACGTAGGTCGCAAGATGGCTCTGCAACTCCAGCGGGATGCCCAGACGCGCATTGAGATCGTTCAATTCCTTGCGATGCTCGCGCTGGTTGATGTAGTCCTTCTTCACGAGCGCGATCTGCTGCGCGGCGAGCGTGTCGCGCAGCTCACCGTTGATGTAGTGGGCGCACTCGTCGCACGCCTCGTTGTAATAGACTACAGCTTCCGGCTCGCCGGCAGCGCGGACCACAGGGGATAGAGCCGCCAGGATGAGCAGTGCCGCGGCCAGAGCCGTAAAGGATAGCTTCTTCATGGTTGTCTCCGTTTGCGCCGTCTAGCAGCAGGTGAGGGTCCTGGGAATCTCGCCGGGCTGTAGCGGCCCGAAGGGATTCCCGTAGCGGCGGACATTCGCGATCATTTCCCGGTTCGCAGCGGTCTCGATGCCGCCCGCCACCGCGCGGGCGCGCAGCAACTCGCCCTCCGGGTCGCGGCCGAGCGGGCAGGCCACCCGGCAAGCGCGACACAGCGCGCATTCATAGTAGGTGGGCGAATCGGCGCCGCTTGCGGCCAGGATCGCCCGGCCGCGCGGCGAGACGACCTCGTCACGCGTGAGGGTGAACACCGGGCAGACCTCGCGGCAGAGCCCGCACTCGATGCAAGCCGGGTTGTCCTGCAGTTCGATTAGCATGATTTGCCTCGGTTAATGATCCGTTGCGGATCGTAGGTTGCCTTCAACTGCTCCACAGCAGCTCGCCACGCCGGGGGCATCCAACCCTGCTTCTTGAGGCCGATGCCGTGTTCGCCGCTGACCGCGCCGTCGAACCCCGCCACGCGGGTGTAGAGCTCGGCAATACGTGGATCATCCGGCTCGCGGTAGCAGGGGTGAATGATGCCGACGCCCAGGTGACCGAAGACAGGGATCCCTTCGTCCGCCAGCCGCGGCAGCAGTTCGGCCAGCCCGGCGGAATTAAGGCACGGGTCCTCGATGACGGGATGCCCGGCGCGCGCGAGCAGCGGATACAGGCCGTCGCGGGCGCGCCAGAGCATCTCGGCGGCGGTCGCGTCGGCCGGACCATCGGGCGCCTCGCGCTCCACGAGCAAGTGAGGCCGCGCGGGCCACCCGATAGCTGCGGCTGCGACCGCGTTCAGATACTCCAGCGCCGTCAGCGCAGGATCTGCGATAAGCTCGTCCCGGCGCGCAACCGCCTGCGTTTCGCTATGCAACGGCTCCAGCCACACCTGAGCGAGGCCGGGGAGTTCGGTCAGATGCAGCGTCGCCTCGATGATCAAGCCGGTCGCGCCTTCCCGGCCGACGGCATCGCCAAGCCGCTCGTCGGTCAGCTCGCGGCAATCTCCCTGTCCGTCGATCAGTTTGATGCGCTTGACCCAGTGCCGCATACTGCCGTGTCGCACTGCGCGCAGACCCGCCGCATCGGTCGCGATCATCCCGCCGATGCTGGCCGCGCGGTGGCTGCCCGGAACGACGGGCAGGCGCAGACGGCTGCGTTCGAGCCGCCGGTTCAGGTCTTCCAACACGACCCCCGGCCCGACGGTAACGGTGCGCCGCGCCAGATCGATCGCGCGGATGCCGGTCATGCGCGAAAAATCCACGACGACCGAATCCTGCGGCGTGGCGCCGCCGCACAGCCCTGTGCCCGCGCCGCGCGGCGTCAAGTCCACCCCCGCCCGCCCCGCCCAGGCGACGAGCGCCGCCACCTGTTCCGCATGGCTGGGCCAGACGACGGCCAGGCAGCGCCCCGCGATCCGCGAGGCGTCGCGCGCGTAGACGAGGCGCGCTTCCGGTGCGGCGCTCGCTGCGTCCGCGCCGCAGATGCCGGCGAGTTGAGACAAGTCGTTCATCCCTGCCGCTCCTTGTCGCGCGTCAACGCCTGGCTCAACTCCAGCACCTCGACGCCCGCGCTGTGCTCGCGCAGATGCGCGTAGCATAGCGGGCACGCGGTGCAGAGCCGCTGGTTCTCCACCTGCGCCAGCCGCTGGCGCGCCACCTGCGCGGCCAGCTCCGGGGAGTTTGCCTTGACGCCGCCCCCGGCCCCGCAGCACAGGCTGCGCTCGCGGTTATCCGGCAGCTCGGCCACGGCCCACCCCGCCGCTGCCAGCAACCGCCGCGGCTCATCGTACAGGCCCGACCAGCGTCCCAGGTGGCACGGATCGTGATAGGTCAGCTCGCCCGCGTCGCCGCCGGTCGGCAGCCTTTCCGGCGCAAGCAGCTGGCTGGCGTGATACGCCTCCAGGCCGTAGTCATGCTTGAGCGTGTGGTAGCAGCCAGGACAGTTCGTCACCACCTTGCGCACGCTGAAGCGGGCGAAAACGGTCAGGTTCTTCGCCTTCAAATCCTCGAAGTCCGCGAAGTAGCCGGCGCGCTTGATCGGGCTGCCGCAGCAAAAGGTCTCGCCGCGGAGCGCGATGAAATCCACACCGGCCTCTCGGAGCAGCGTTTCGTAACGCTCGGCCACGTCGGGCAGTGCGTATTGCGTCACGCAGCCGGGGTAATAGAGGGTGTTGCCCCCGATCAGCTTGTCTAACAGTCGTCGGAACATCGGTTAACTCCCCGGCTTACGGATGTTCACGCGGAACTCCGCCTCGACCTCCGGACGATCCGGGTCATTGCTGCGCAGGTAGATGACGCGCAGGATATTGCCGTACAGATTATCCTCGACGGGGTCCAGCGTAACTCGCAATTGCGCGGATTCGCCTCCGGGAATCGTTGTGCGGTCCAGCCGCGCTTCGGTGCATTCGCACGAGGTTGTGATCTTGCTGATTTCGAGCGGACCACCGCCCGTGTTGGTGATGGTGTACGTGAGCTCGAGCCGTTCCTGTTCTCGCTGCCCGAGGTCCTGCGTCGTTGGCTCGACCTGGATGGCCGGCGCGCCCGGCTGACAGGCCGCCAGGCTTAGCAGGGCGACCGTGAGCAGCGTAATGATCTTGAGGTAGCGCATGGGCGCCTCCCTTATGGTGCTGATGCTATTGGCCCGTCACCGGGTAACCGGCGGCCTGCCACGCGCGCAAGCCCCCCTGGAGCGCCAGGACGTTCGCGTAACCCTTCGTTTGTAGAATGCGCGCCGCACGGGCGCTGGATTCTTCCTGCGGTCAGGTGCAGTAAAAGATCAACTCGACATTCTGCGGCAGTTCGCGATAGCGGGCCTCGAGATCGGCCAGCGAGAGGAGGAGCGCGCCCTGAGCATGCGCAGTGTCAAATTCACCCTGGCTGCGCACATCTACCAGGACAGCCTTTCCGCTGTCGACGCGCGCTTTTGCGTCGGTCGCGCTGATGCGGGGCACATCTGGATAGGGTAGGCCCTCCGAACCGTGTTCGTCGGGCACTTCGCTTAGCGAAGCGGTCGGCGGAATGGGCGTTGTGACAGCCCGCGGCTGCGCGATGGCGAGATAGACGCCGCCGACGATGAGTAATGCCGCGGCCGCGGCTAGCACAGGCAGCGCAAAGCTGCGTTTGCGAGTCTTCATTTAAGTAGATCTCCGATTTCAGTGAGTATCGCGGTTCACCCTGCCGGAGGCGACCGTCGCGCCGCCGCGCAGAGGCCAATGCTCAGGCGGCGCATGGGACGAATCGGGGTCTGCGTCAGGCGCGGACGAAACAGGGTGAACGGAAAGAACACGTCAAGACGCGCCGGCTGGACGCGCCGATCGACGATCGTGGATGACGGTGGGTGTCAGACTGGCGGATGGAATGGGGGGTGGAGCGTTGCTGAAACGAGGTCGGGTTGCGTGACCGCGTTTTTGTACTCAGGGCGGAACTCGCCGGGCAGGACTACCGCAGCAACCGCCACAAAGCCGGGATGCGCGCAGCAGCAATCCGCGAGAACATCCGCGCCCGCGAGTTCCCGTTGCGCGCACTCGCTCTCGCTGATGATGTAGGAACCGCTCAACGCATCCGCGACAAAATGCCCCGTCAGCCCGCAGGCAGCGAGCAGCAGGAGCATCATGACGAGTATTCGTGTGCGCGGTGCGAGTATCGACACGATGAACGATCCTTGTGCTTATTAGTACAGAATCATACACTGCGCGGCCCGAACCGTCAAACGCGCAGCACCTGTGCGCAAACGTCCGTCGCGGGCGGACACCGAAAGACCAGGCGTCCGCCCGCCGGCTCGATCAGTCGTGGCCGGAGGAATGTCCCGAACCTGCGGGCGAACCCTCGGCATGATGGCCGGTCGCAGGGGCGGCCGGCGCCG
>CAZPTI010000060.1:7171-20858 GCA_964588925.1 uncultured Anaerolineales bacterium
GGCGCCGCATGGGCGGCGTCCTGGCCCGCGCCCGTATGATGGGCAGCTTCCGCCTGGTGTTCAGCGGTGTGTTCACCCGTGGGGCGTTCCTCACACCCTCCGAGGCGCACGCCGTGGTCGTCTCTTAGCCAGTCCGCCATGTGCTGCGCCGCGGCGCGTGCCGACGTATGGCTGAAGGTGCGTATCTGAAGCGCCTCCAGTGAACCGTCGCTGTGGAGCTGCGCCCGGACGTGAGCATGCAGCCCGGCCTTCAGCGCGCCCTTGACGACCGTTGCCCCGGACTGGTTGAGCCGCAGCCCGGCAACCGTCCAGCCGCCCTGCGCCGCGGGGCCGAGGGCCCCGGCGAACTCGACTTCGGCGGTCCGCCCCGCCTTGATCAGCCCCTGCACCTGTCGGAGGCGGGCCGTCTCCGCCTGGTCGACCGCGGTCGGTTGCGCCGGCGCGGCGAATGCGACCGCGCTCCCGACGAGGCACAGAAGCGCGGCGAGTGTCGTAATGTAGATGATCCTTTTCACGGTGGGAATCCTTCCTCTTGCGTAGCGTATAGACATGTCTGCACGGCCTAACACGCGGGCAGGCCCGCTGGATACGGGCGGGCCTGCGAGTTTGCGATGATTGGGACAGCGCAGCGGGCAACAGGTCAGTCGCCGCCGTTCCCTTCATGTCCGCCCCCGCCTCCCGCGTCATGGGGCGGTTCCGTCGTCGCAGGCTGCGCGGCATCATGCGCGGGCGATTCGGTTGCGGCCGGGAGCTGGGCCGGGCCGGTGGGTTCGGCATGGCGCGGCGGCTCAGTCGCTTCCGGCTGATGCGGAATGGACCTCGACGTGGCGCGCGGGACAGTATGTTCGCGCGCCCCGGTGTCGGTTGGTTCGGGATTGCGCGCTGGCGTCGGCGCAAATGGCGCCGACGTGGACGGCGCGGCGTCATGCGCGCTGCCCGCGTCTTCTCCCGCTTCGCCATCGTGCGTGACAGGCGTAGGGGTGTGCGCCTCCGCATCGCGTCCCTGTTCGTGGTCATCGGAAACCGCGGGCAGCGGGCTGACGAACTCCAGTTCCTCGGCGTCATGCTCCGGCTCGCGCAGGTGCGTGGGCGCTTCGCTGATCTGCAGGGCGGTTAGCGTGCCGTCGTCCTCCACGCGCACCAGGGCGCGGACGCGACTGCCGACCGCCGGCTGCCCCGTGATGGCCGTGTCCGTTGTGACCCGCACGGCGAACGGCCCGATCGTCCACCAGCCGTTAGCCCCTCTGGCCTGGAGCGCATCCGTGAAGGTTGCCGTAGTCTGCCGCCGCATCTGCACGAGCGACTGAACTTCCAGCAACCGTTGCTCGTCGAAGTGCTGCTCCAGCGCCTCGCGCGACTCCGCGCCGGCGGCGAGCGCCAGGCGCAGATTCTCGACCGATTGTTTGACAGGGTACAGTGCGTCCCCCGGCAGGCTGCTCGAACTTGCGGCGACTGCGCCGGAGGTCGCCAGGATCAGCGCCAGCACGGTGCCGAAAGCATAACGCCAGCGCGGCGCGTTCCCAACCGAAGCGGGCGCCAGCCGGGCGCGCAGTCGCTGCCGGCGATTGCGCGCGTCGACCGGCGTGACCTGGGCGGCAAACGCGGCCAGCACCTTCTGCTTTCCCGCGGCGACGGCTGCCGCCCGCGGCCGGGGGACCGGCGCGGCGCGCAGCGCGGCCGCCATGCCCAGCAGCGGCCGCAACTCCACGGCTAGCTCGGCGTGCTCGTCGAGCACCGCGTCCAGTGTTTCGCCCCCGTTCAGGCGGGCGAGGCACTCGTCCAGAACATCCTCGAAATTGCGGTCCGGATCAGATTTCATAGCCGCGCTCCCCGCGCTACCCCGGCCTGCGCCGGGCCGGCTTCCCGATTCTGCCCGATGATGCGCCGCATTGCGGCCAGCGCGCGGTGCTGCAACGACTTGACGGCGTTCTCGTCACGGCCGACCACCGCCGCAACCTCCGCGTTGCTGTAACCTTCCATGAACTTAAGCCAGACGACCTGGCGTTGCGGCTCAGTCAGTTGATCCAGCGCAGCCTTGATTTCGTGCTGCGCCAGCCGCCAGTCCGCGCCGTCATTCGCCGGGCCGTCAACCGCATCCAGCGCTTCGTCAAGCGGCAACATCTGGAGGTAATCTGCGTGGCGCCGATGGTTGGCGAGGCGGTTGTGGGCAATCGTGTACAGCCAGGCTAGCAGCGGGCGCCCGCGCTCCTCATAGCCGTGGATGTTGGTTACGAGGCGCACGAAGACCTCAGCCGTCAGATCCTCAGCTTCAGCCGTGTTGCCAAGGCGGTAGTACAAGTATCTGAAGATAGCCGGCTGATAGGTTTCGTAGATCTCGGCAACCGCCTGGGGGTCGCCGAGACGCGCTCGCTGGATCAGCAGCGAGTCGGGATGAGTCAAGGTGGGATTCCCCCTGTTGTCAGGGATAACACATGAGGGGCCGGGATGGATACGGGTTCCCGCGCGGAACGGCGGAGGATCACCCGATCCTCCGCCGTTCCGCGGCCGATCTACGCCTTCGCGCGCAGCAGCCGCATTCCATTCGCAATGACGATGAGCGAGGCGCCCACGTCGGCGAAGACGGCCATCCACAGCGTCGCCGTGCCGCCAAGCACCAGCGCCATAAAGGTCCCCTTGAGCAGCAGGCTGAAAGCGATGTTCTGCCGCAACACGGCCAGCGTCTGCCGGCTGAGGCGGATCGCGAAGGGCAGCTTGAGCAGGTCATCGCCCATCAGCACCACGTCGGCGGTTTCGAGCGCCTGGTCCGTGCCCGCGCCCCCCATCGCAATGCCCACGGTTGCGCGCGCCAGCGCGGGCGCGTCGTTGACGCCGTCCCCCACCATCGCCGCGGCCCCGTACTCGGCCAGCAGCTTGTGCATGGCCCGCACTTTGTCGTCGGGCAGCAGGTTGGCCCGCGCCTCGTCCACCCCGGCCTGCGCCGCAATCGCGGCCGCGGTGCGCTCGTTGTCGCCCGTCAGCATCACCGTGCGCCGGATGCCCGCCGCCTTCAGCGCCGCAACCGCGGCGCGCGCTTCGGGACGTACCGTGTCGGCAACCGCGACAAGGCCGAGCATCGCCGGCGCGGCGCCGGGCGCGGCGGCTCCGTGCGCAAGCATTACGGTATTGCCCGCCTGCTCCAGTTGCGTGATCGCCTCGAGAGCTGCCGGGGGCACGGGAATCGCAGCTCCGGCGAAGAGCGCGGGGTTGCCGACCATTGCCATGCTGCCGTTGACCGTGCCCGCCGCCCCGCGGCCCACGCTGGCCCGGAAGCCCTCGGCCGGTCGGAAAAGCAGGCCGCGCGTCTCGGCCTCGCGCACCACGGCGCGGGCTAGCGGGTGCTCGGAGTGGGCTTCGACGGCGGCCGCTATGCGCAACACGGCATCCTCGCCCGCGCCGTTCAGGCTCACGACGCGCGTCACTGCGGGTTCGCCCCGCGTCAGGGTCCCGGTCTTGTCGAACGCGACGACTTGCAGGCGGGCCGCGGCTTCGAGATACGCGCCGCCCTTGATGAGCACGCCGAGTTGCGCGGCCCGGCTGATGCCGCTGACGATGCTGACCGGCGTCGAGATGACCAGCGCGCAGGGGCACGCAGTGATCAGCAGCGCCAGCGCGCGGTACAGCCAACCATGCGCACCGTTGCCGGGGTCGAGGAACGGCTGGCCGAAAAACAGCGGCGGCACGGCGGCCACGAGGACCGCCAGGCCCACGACCGCTGGCGTGTAGTAGCGCGCAAACGCATCCACCCACCGCTGCGCGGGCGCTTTCTGCGCCTGCGCTTCCTCGACCATGTGGATGATTCGGCTGATGGTGTTGTCGGCCGCCAGCCGCGTGACCGCCACTTCCAACGCGCCCGCGCCGTTAATTGAGCCTGCAAACACGTCGCCGCCCGGCTCCTTCTCCACCGGCGCGCTCTCGCCCGTGATGGGCGCTTGATTGACCGCGGACGCGCCCGCCACCACGCGGCCGTCCATCGCGATGCGCTCGCCAGGCTTAACGAGGATGCGGTCGCCCACCGCCAGTTCGCCGACCGGCACGCGGCGCTCGTCCGCGCACCAGGGGCACACGCCACCCCGGTAGGGCGCGCCGTCGGGCATGATCTGTCCCATGTGTCCGGCGCAGTCGATGCAGGTCTCGATGAGGGTCGCCTCCGCCGGAGCCAGCTTCATCAACGAGCGGATGCTGTTGCGCGCCCGGTCCATCGTGTAGCTCTCCAGCGTCTCGCCCAAGCTGAAGAGGAACACGACGAGCGCGGCTTCGGCCCACTCGCCGATGGCCGCCGCGCCGAGCGCCGCAATGGTCATCAGGAAATTGATATCGAGCTGCCGCGTCAACCACAGGTTGGTGACGCCTTTGCGGAACACGTAGTAGCCGCCCATCATCATCGACACCGCCAGCAATGCGGACGGGGTCCACTTCGGGCCGACCCCCGCCACCTCGACGACGAGCGCCAGCAGGAGCAGCGCGCCGGAGATCAGCGTCAACAGATCGCGCGGCCGGCTCCTGAACCGCGCCGTGAGACGCGCCAGTCGCCCTTCCGGCGCTCCTGCCGCCGCGATAGCGCTCGTCGCACCGTCTTCGCGCACGCCGTACCCCATCTTCCGCACGCGCTGCTGCACGGCATCGGGCTGCACCCGCTCCGCGTCGTATTCGACGCGCATCCGGGCCGCCGCGAAGTTCACGCTGCAATACAGCACGCCGTCCAGCCGCCCCACGCCCTGCTCCAGCTTCGCCGCGCAGTCCGCGCAGTCCATGCCTTCCACGTCCAGCTCGCGGTGCTGGTAACGCGTCTGCGTAACCGCGCCCGCCGCGCGCGCGTGGCGCTCGATCTCAGCCAGCGGGATGAGGTTCGGGTCGTAGTGCAGGCACAGGCGTGGCGTGGCGCCATCGCGGTCCACATGGGCGCGTTCGACGCCGCGGTGGTTGCTCAGGCTGGTTTGCAGCCGGTCCACACAGCGCTCGCACTCGCCGTTTTGCGGCAAGAGCACGCTCAGTTCCAGTTTTAGCTTGTCCATCTGCATGATTCCTGTCAGGTGATCCGTCCTGGGGTGCGTAGAGGGCGCGCCGCGGGACGGATCACCGCTGCTTTATGGTTGGCTTCGATAGCCCAGCAGGCGCAGCGCGTTGATCACCACCGCGACCGTGCTGCCTTCGTGCAGGATGACCGCCCAACTCAACCCCACCACGCCGATGACCGAGCTTACGATGAGCAGGGCGATGACGCCCAGCGAGATCGCCAGGTTCTGCCTGATGATCCGGCGGCTGGCGCGGCTCAGGCCCACGGCAAACGGCAGCTTGCCCAGGTCGTCGGCCATCAGCGCCACGTCGGCGGTTTCCAGCGCGACGGCCGTCCCCGCGCCCCCCATCGCGATGCCCACTGTGGCGGTTGCCAGCGCGGGCGCGTCGTTAACGCCGTCGCCGATCATCGCAATCGCCCCGAGCTCGGCTTCCAGTGCCTTGATGGTGTTGAGCTTGTCCTCAGGCAGGAGATTAGCGCGTACATCGGTGACGCCCACCGCCTTGCCGATCCGCGCGGCCACCTCTTCGTTGTCGCCCGTCAGCATGACCAGTTTTCGCACGCCTTGGTCGAGCAGTGCCTGGAGCGTCTGGCGCACGCCCGGCCGCGGCTGGTCCGCCAGCGCGATCACGCCGAGAAATTCCCCACCCAGGCTGATGGTCATGGTCGTCCTGCCCTCCGCTTCGAGCCGTTCCACGATGCGCGTCAGCTCGGCCCCCGGCTGCTGCCCTTCGGTCTCGTTGAAGAGCCTGAGCGAGCCGATCAGCACCGGCTGGCCGTCCACGCTGCTGCGGACGCCGCGGCCGATTACGTTGTCCAGCCCGCCTGCGGGGGGCAGTTCCAGCGTGCGCTCCCGCGCGGCCTGCACCACGGCCAGCGCCAGCGGATGGCTGGACTGCTGTTCGACCGCGCCGGCCACCTGCAAGATCATCTCTTCGGACGCGCCGTTGAGCGAGATCACGTCCGTGACCTGGAAGCGGCCCTCGGTCAGCGTGCCCGTCTTGTCGAAGGCGATCACGTTAAGCGAACCCAGGTTCTCCAGGTGGACGCCGCCCTTGATCAGCACGCCGTTGCGCGCAGCCTGCCCGATGCCCGCCAGCACCGCGGCTGGCGCGCCGACGGCCAGCGCGCAGGGCGAAGAAGCCACCAGCAGCAGCATGGCGCGATAGAAGCTATCGCCCCAGCTCATCCAGCCGGCCAGTGACGGTACGATGGCGACGAGGGCCGTGAAGACGAGAACGGCCGGCACGAACCGGCGGGTGAAACGTTGCGTGAACTGCTGCGTGGGGCTTTGCTGGCTCTGCGCCTCCTGCACCATGCGCATCACGCGGCTTAACGTGTTGTCCTGCGTCAGCCGGGTCACGCGCACGTCGAGCGCGGCGTCCTGGTTGATGGTGGCGGCAAAGACCTCGTCGCCCGGCCCCTTTTCCACCGGCACGCTTTCGCCCGTGACCGGGGCCTGGTTAATGGCGCTTTGCCCTTCGACGATCACGCCATCCACCGGCAGGCGGTCGCCGGGCCGCACGATGACGACATCGTCCACGCGGAGCGTTTCCACGGCGACCTCTTCGATGCGTTCACCGCGCCGCACGCGCGCCGTCTTCGGCATCAGTTCGCCCAGCGCATTGACCGCGTTGCGCGCCCGATCCAGCGCATAGTGTTCCCCCGCGTGGCCGAGCGCAAAGAGAAAGAGCAAAAACGCGCCCTCCGCCCACTCGCCCAGGATCGCCGCACCGGTGGCCGCCGCCAGCATCAACACGTCTGTGTCGAACTTGCCCCGCAGCAGCCCCGGAATGGCGTGGGTGGCAATGTCGTAGCCCCCGGCGATGTAGGCCAGCACGTAGAACACGAGCGCCGCCCATTCGGGCAGGCCCAAAAAGCGTTCGCCGACGAACCCGATGAGCAGGAAGAGCCCGGCCAGGCCGACCAGCAGCAGCGTCCACCGCTCCCGCATCCACTGAGGCAGAAAGGCTGGGGTGCCCTCGTGGCCGGCCGCTTCTTCGTCTTCGACAACGGCCGCTCTGGTCGGGCCATCGGCTGCTTCCAGCGCAGCTTTGCCCCGCGCAGGCGCCAAGATGGTCCCCGTATCTCTCTGGCCGCGGCTGGGGCCGACCACGCGCGCGCCGAGGCCGGTGATCGTCCTTTCGATGGTGGCGCGGTCCAGGGCTTGACTATCATAGGCGACGAAAATCAGCCCGGCCGCGTAGTTAACGTTGGCGTGCAGCATCCCCGGCAGCTTGTTCAGGCTGTCGGCCAGCACGTCGGCTGCGTCGGCCGCGTCCAATCCCGCGAAGGGCATCTGCTCGTGACGATAGCGATCCGTCACCGCGACCCCGCTGCTTTCGGCGATCCGCCGCAGTTTTTCAAGGGAAACGAGATTCGGATCGTAGTGCAGGCAGAGTTGCGCGCTGCCGTTCTCGCGCGCGATGTGGGCTGCTTCGACGCCGCGTGTGCTCGCTACCCGGTCAACCAGGCGTTGCGCGCACGCATCGCTCGTCTCCATCGCAGGCAACAGCAGTGGCAGGTCAACTTTCAACTTGTCCATCGTTATCCTCGTTCATTGCTCACTTCGCCCCGGCGCGCCGCACCTGGCGCTAACGCCGGTTAAATCATTACAGGTACTCAACAGGATCGGAACTGATATTAGTGAGCGGGAACGCTAACGGGAGGATGCTGTGGGGTTGGGGGGCAGTAACCGCGTAGAAGTGGCACGCTTACGACCAGCGCGAAGCGCAGGGTGAGGACGAGCGGCAACGCGAGGAGAACAAGCAGTGCGATGCCGGTATGCAGGCAACCTGACGCTGGCGCAAGCCCGGCGGTCTTCGCGCTGTTACCCCGTGCCATGTCGGCCGTTTCGAGAAACACATGGCCGATGATCGCCGTCAGCACCAGCAGCAGGAGGAAGACTGTGGCCAGCCGGCGAAAACTGCTTGACCTGCTCACGCGGCCGCCTCCTGCGTATGGCGGATGTGCGCAAGGGCCTGGTGAAACAGGTCGTAGACGTGCTCGTCGTCGAGCCGGTAGTAGACGTGTCGGCCTTCCTTACGCGCGCGTACAAGGCCCAGGTCACGCATATCGCTCAACTGGTGCGACACGGCCGGCTGCTCCATCTCCAGCGCCGCGGTCAGGTCGCTCACGCACAACTCGCGCTCGGCGAGGGCCGCAATGATGCGCAGCCGCGTTGGGTCGCCGAGCGCGCGGAAGATGCCGCTGAGATTCTGCGCCGTTGTGCGGTCGAGCATGGCGTCGCGCAACGCCTGCGCCTTTGCGGCAGGCGGACCGTCGCAATTATCGCACTGGTCAAGGACGCTGTCCCTGGTGTCTGGATCGGCAAAACATGCGCACATGAGCATATATTAGCAGGCCGCGGGACACAAGTCAAGTCTGGCGGGACCATTAACGTGCGATGGCCGCACGTCATGGAAGTGCGGCCATCGCTTCGTCTGATGGTCGATTATGGCGAGGACATGCGCTTGGCTTAAGCGCAACCCTAAACCGCAAGCGATGCCCTCGCGTCACACCCGAGCCGAAATGCCGAAGGCTTTTGCGCCTGCGTTCAGTCCCAGGCGCATCGCTTGGCGCGTCACGCCTTCGCCCAGCCAGTAACGCTCGAACATGACTTTACCCAGGTGCCACAGCCTACCGGCGCGCGGCAGCGGCACGATCGGGTTGGGCTCGGCGTAAAACTGACCGCTGGTGAAGCCCGCCGATCCACCGCCGGCTTCCAGCCAGCAGTAGCCCGCGCCGTCGAATTCGGCTTCCAACGACTCGCCGCGGACCGCAGCCGCGATTTGCCCGGCGACCACCTCAGCCTGGACGTGCGCAAACGTCCCGGCTTTGGGCAGCGGCTTGCCGTTCGCCAAGATGATCGTTGTCGCGTCGCCGATGGCATAAACGTTTTCGTAACGAGTCTTGAGTGTGCGCTTGTCGACGAGGATCCAGCCGGCCTCACTGGTCAGCCCTGAGCTTCGCAGCACAGCCGGCGCGCGATGCGGCGGCACGGCGGCGAGGAAGTCAAACGGCTCCCGGTTGCCGTCTGTGAAGACGAGTTCCCGCCTCGCGGCATCGATGCTCTGAACCTGACGCCCGGGGTGGAAGAGGATATCTTTGGCCGCCAGCATCTGCGTCACCGCATCGCCCATAGCCGGGCCGGCGACGGGCATCGGCTGCGCCTCCGGCGAGTAGACTTCCACCTCGGAACGACCGCGCACCCCGCGGCGGCGCAGCGCATCATCCACCAGCATGGCCGCTTCGTAGGGCGCGGCCGGGCACTTGTAGGGCAGCGATGACACCAGCACGAGCGCCCGGCCACCCGCGAAGCGCGTCAACGCCTGCCACGACTTGACGGCTCCCTCGAGGGCGAAGAAGTTGTGCGCCGCTTCGCGGTAGCCGGGCAGCGCGTCCGGCGCCAGATCGGCGCCCAGCGCGATCACCAGGTAATCGTAAGCCAACTCCTGCCCGTCGGCGCGCACGCGGCTACGCGTCGGGTCGATCGCCTGCGCTTCCGCCTGCAAGACTTCGACGCCGGGACCCACCATCCGGCGCAGATCTTTCGTGATCTGGTCGGGCCGGCGTTGGCCGACCATCACCCACAGCAGGGATGGAGCGAAGAGATATTCGCCGCGTCTGTCCACCAGCACGACACGGTGTTCCGGCCCTAACCGCCGGCGCAGCGAGTTCGCGGTCACGATGCCGCCCACGCCGCCACCCAACACCAGCACGGTCTTGCCTGCCATCCGATCACCTCGCTTCCTGCGTGTGTGTCCACTCTCGAGGGTTCATCCGCTCTTGCGCGGCCGCGGCTGGCGCAGCGGCATCACCTCTCAGAATACAAATACCTTGTTGGCCGCCACCGTCCACTGCGTCAGCACCTTCATGCTGCCTTGCTGCGCACCCTCGATTAAGCGTTCCGGCCCGAGCCCGCGGGCCTCAAAGCACGTCCCTCAGGTGGCGATATCGCCCTGACGGGCGATAGATTGCAGCATACGTTCGACGTTGTAGTAGCCGTTGGGCGTCTTCTGCCCGGCAACCGCGCAGTTGACGCCGTCACCCATCAGGAACACCTGCACGCACGCATCCGGCTCCTTGGCGAGGTTCATCGCCAACCGCAGCGCGTTGTAGGGGCGCTCGTTGCCATACGGTGCGTCGTTGATGACGAACAGGTAGTTCTTCTTGCCGTCTTGAGTCACTTCTTCCTCCAATGTGTCGCGAGAATTGTCAGCCGGTATGAACGCCGGCTGGCTGAGCCTGCCCAGGCTTTAGCCAGCGCGGACGCGGATGCGCCCGGCCGGGCCCGCGATGATGCGTCCGATCTCTGCGGCCTGAACATCGGCCCGCCCTAGGGCTTCCCGCAGCGCCGCGGCGCGTTCCGGTGCGACTGCCATCAGCAGCCCTCCGGACGTCTGGGCGTCGGCGAGCACGATCTGAGTGTTGCGCGGCGCGTCGTTCCAGTCGGCCCAATCCGCGAGGAAACGCAGGTTGTTGTGGGTGCCCTCTGGCACGGCGCCCTGCGCCATAAGGTCCCAGATCTCGTCGAAGACGGGCACATTTTCCGCCGCCACTTCCGCCGCCACGCCGCTCGCCTTCGCCATCTCGTGCAGGTGCCCCAGCAGCCCGAAGCCCGTCACATCGGTGCAGGCGCTCACGCCCACGGCCAGCATGGCCTCAGCCGCGGCCCGGTTGAGCTGCATCATGGATGCGCAGACACGCGGCGTCAGCGCACCGGTCGTCAGTCCCCGATCGATGCCGGTCGTGACGATGCCGGTCCCGATTGGCTTGGTGAGAAACAAAGCGTCTCCGGGGCGCGCGCCCCAGTTTGTCACGATCCGGTCGGGATGGACAACGCCGGTCACCGCTAGCCCGTATTTGGGCTCCAGGTCCTCGATAGAGTGACCGCCACCCAGGCTGACCCCGGCCTCCGTCAGCTTGGACTGCCCACCCCGCAGGATGTCTTCCAACACCCCGGCCGGCAAGGTCTTGATTGGAAAACCCACCAGGTTGAGCGCCAGCACCGGCCGGGCACCCATCGCGTAGATGTCGGAGAGGGCATTGGCGGCCGCGATCGCGCCGAACGTTTCAGGGTCATCGACGATGGGCGTGATGTAGTCCACCGTGTGCGCCACGGCCAAGTCGTCTGTCAGGCGGTAAATCGCGGCATCGCTGTTGCCCGCGAAGCCACTGAGCAAGTTCGGGTCGCCCGACGGAGCAAGATGGCGCAGCACCTGCGCCAGATCGGCGGGGCCGATCTTGCAGGCTCAGCCCGCGCCGTGCGAAAGGGAGGTCAGCTTGATGCCAGGGTAGGTTGCCATATTCGCTCCTTTTGACAGTCTAGCGCAGGAAGCCGATAATGCAATAGACAATGCGCTATCAGACCGATAACTTTGAGTTATAGCAATGGACTTTCCCCGCCTCACTGTCTTTCAGACCGTTGCCCGGCGGCTGAGTTTCTCACAAGCGGCCGACGACCTGCATCTGAGCCAGCCGGCTGTCTCCCAGCACATCCGGCAGCTCGAACTCGAAATGGGCGTGACTCTATTCCACCGCGTCGGCAACCGGGTCAAGCTGACCGATGCCGGACGCATCCTGGCCGATTACGCGCAACGGATGGGTGTGTTGACCGAGGAAGTGCGCCGGGTTCTCGGCGAGTTGGAGGGGCTTCGGCGGGGTGAGTTGAGGTTGAGCGCCAGCAGCGCACCCGGCCTGTATTGGCTGCCCGACATCATGGCGCAATTCGCCCGGCGCTATCCTGCCATCCAACTCAGCCTTCGCCTGAGCAACAGCGGCGACGCGCTGCATCAGGTGCTGGCAGGCGAGGTGGAGCTCGGGTTCGCGGGCGTTGCCTTTGCGGCGCCAGGCCTGCAAGTTAGGCCGTTTGCACAGGATGAGCTCGTGCTGATCGCGCCGGCGGGGCATCGTCTCGTCCGGCAGGCGGTGTTTACGCCGCACTCGCTGGCCCGTGAAACGATGATCCTGCGCGAAAGTGGATCGGGCACGCGCCAGGTGATTGAAGAACGCCTGGCGCAACTGGGGTTAGCGCCGGGGCGGGTGCTGGAAATCGCGGGGAGTGAGGGAGTGAGACGAGCGGTTGCCGCCGGCCTGGGCGTCGGCTTCGCCTCGCGCCGCTCCGTGAGCCTCGAGATCGCGCAGGGCCTGCTTCAGGTGGCCGAGATTCCGGAGCTACGCATCATGCGGACGCTGTTCGCGCTCTCGCGCAAAGATGCCCGGCCGTCCGCCGCCACGCTGGCTTTCCTGGCGCTGCTGGTAAAAGGACAGGGGGCGGTTGCCGGCTCTGATCTCTAGCCGAGACCGGCGTGCGCCGGCGTTACCCCGCCTGAGCCCAACTACCCAGGGCGCAGCCTGGACGTGATGAGGGTGGCTGCGCGCTCGATCTCATCCGCAGTCGTCCACCGTCCCAGGCTGAAGCGCACCGCGCCCAGCGCAATGTCGGGCTGCAGGCGCATCGCCAGAAGCACTCCTGACGGTTCGGTGCGTCCGGAATGGCATGCCGAGCCGGTGGAGGCGGCGATCTCTGGCACACGCGCAAGCAACGCGTTGCCGTCGTGACCCTCGAAACTGACGTTGAGGGTGTTTGGCAGGCGTTCGGTCGGGTGGCCGTTCAGCCGGATCGGTGCGCCTCCCGCGTGGAGGGCTTCAAATAACCTGTCGCGCAGCCCGGACAGTCGTCGCGCCGTTTCCGCCAGCGTTTCCCCGGCAAGGCGGCACGCTTCGCCCAGTCCCACCATGTACGGCACGTTCTCGGTACCGGCGCGTCGCCCGCCTTCGTGGCCCGCGCCGTGGATGAGTGGCTCGAGTTGGACGCCCCGCCGGACGTACAGCGCGCCGATCCCTTTGGGCGCATACAGTTTGTGGCCGGCCACCGTCAGCAGATCGACCTGCAAATCGTCAACCACGATAGGGATTTTGCCGACGGACTGGGCTGCGTCGGTATGCATCAGCACGCCGTGTTCCCGCGCAATGCGGCTAATGTCCGTGATTGGTTGGATAGAGCCGGTTTCGTTGTTCGCGTGCATGATCGTGACCAGAATTGTCCGCGACGTGATGGCCTTCTCGACATCGCTGGGGTCCACGACACCCTGCGCATCGACCGGTAGATAAGTGACGCTGAAGCCGCGCCGTTCCAGGTAGCGGGCATGTGACGAGCACCGCCGGATGCTCGGTCCGGGCGGTGATGATGTGGTTGCCGCGCTCCTGATGCGCTTCCGCAATGCCTTTGATCGCCAGATTGTCCGCTTCGCTGCCCCCGCTCGTGAAGACGATCTCATCCGGCCGCGCGCCCAGCAGCACTGCTACCTGCTCCCGCGCCCGCTCGACCGCCTCATGGGCAGCATGTCCGTAGGCGTGGGAGCTGGAAGGATTGCCGAACCGGTCGCGCAGGTATGGCAACATAGCGTCAAGCGCCTGCGGATTGACAGGGGTCGTCGCGTTGTAGTCCAGGTAAATGACTTGCGTCACGGATAGTTCTCCTCAGATGTTTGAACGCCTCGCCTTCGAGTCGCTCGGTTGAGTCCGGCGGCCGCCTTAGAGTTTTCCTCGCCCGAGACAATTCGTCCGTGAGCATGCCGACAACGCAGCCACCAGATCGAGCGAGACTGCGGCGCGAAGTGTAGGATACACTAGAGATGTCGCGCATGCTAGCGCGCCGCGCTGAAAGAC
>CAZPTI010000061.1:0-12712 GCA_964588925.1 uncultured Anaerolineales bacterium
AACCCGTCGGGTCTGCGCGAGAGGGGAGTTGCTCATGCCGGTCGAACGCGTCGAGAAGATCAACGGCCACGAGGTCGAGCTATCCAGCCTTGGCAAGGTGCTCTTCCCCGACGACGGGGTGACGAAGGGCGACCGCGTCACCAAAGGTGACGTTATCGAGTACTACCGCCGCATCGCGCGGGTCATGATCCCGCACATCAAGGATCACCCTGTCACCATGCAGCGGTTCACCAGCGGCATCGGCGCGCCCGGCTTCTACCACAAGGAGATGCCCGACTACTTCCCCGATTGGATCGAGACGGCGAAGGTGGAGGTGCTGGAGAGCGGCGAGATTCAGAACCAGGTGCTGCCGAACAACGAAGCGACTCTGGTCTACCTTGCCAACCAGTACACGATCACCATGCACGTCTGGCTGAGCCGCGCCGACGACCTGTGGCATCCCGACCGCATGATCTTCGACCTTGATCCGCCCGGCGAATTTGAGGTCGCGCGCTCAACCGCCTTCCTCGTCAGAGACGTGCTCGAAGAACTCGGCCTCGTCCCCTTCGTGATGACGACCGGCTCGCGCGGCCTCCACGTGACCGTGCCGCTCGACCGCTCCGCGCACTTCGATGAGACGCGCGACTTCGCGAAGGACCTGGCCGACTATCTCGCCCGGCAACACGAGGACACGCTGACGACCGAGATGCGCAAGAAGGAGCGCGAGGGGCGACTGTTCCTCGACTACGTCCGCAACGGCTACGCGGCGACAGCCGTCGCACCCTATTCCGTCCGCCCACGCCCCGGCGCCACCGTCGCCACCCCGCTGACATGGGACGAGCTCAAGGATCCAGACCTGCGTTCCAACACCTACAACCTCCGCAACATCTGGGACCGGCTCGACAAGGTCGGCGATCCGTGGCGGGGGATGGAGAAGCACGCGCGCGGCCTCAAGGACGCGCGCAAGAAACTCGACGCGCTCCTGTAGCGCACGGGGCGCTGAAGCGCCTACTACAAACTGCGCGCTGGACGGTTCGTAGTAGGCGCTTCAGCGCCCGTGTCTTTCTCCCATAGTAACCCCCGGAACGGACGCGCCTCGCCCCTCCGTGTATCATTGCGTCAACATAACGATTATCGCGGAGCGATCCGATGAACCGACGACAATTTCTCCGCCAGGCGGCGCTGCTTGGCGGGACGGCGCTGCTTGCCGCGTGCGCCGGCGAAACGCCTGAGCCGACCGCAACACCCGGCCCAACCGCCATGCCAACCCGTGCGCCCACGACCGCACCGACCGTCGCGGCCACCGCTACGCGCGCTCAACCGCCCACCAGCTACCCGACGCGCGAAGGCGCAACCGTCGCCCCGCCGACCGCTGCCATCACCCCGACGGCTGCGCCCGCTTCGGCAGGCTGGCTCGGCGTCGTTGCGCTCGTCAAGGCGACCGACCGGGCGGAAGGCGTGCGCCGCGCGATTCAGTTGCTCGGCGGCAATGAAGTCAGGGGCAAGGCCGTCCTGCTCAAGCCCAACTTCAACAGCGCGGACCCTGCGCCCGGCTCGACGCATCCCGACGTGTTACGCGCCCTCGTGGCTCAGTTGCAGGAGCTGGGAGCGGGCAAAATCACGGTGGGCGACCGCAGCGGCATGGGCGCCACGCGCCGCGTGATGCAGCAGGTCGGCGCGTTCGACCTCGCAAAGCAGATGGGCTTTGACATCGTGGTCTTCGACGAGCTGGAAGAGAAGCAGTGGGCGCTCATCCAGTCGAAGGACGACCACTGGGAGCGCGGGTTTGCCGTGCCAAAGATGCTGCTCGACAGCGAGGCCGTCGTCCAGACGTGCAACCTCAAGACGCACCGCTTCGGCGGCCACTTCACGCTCTCGCTCAAGAACTCGGTCGGCTTTGCGGCCAAGCAGGTGGGCGGCGCGGGCTACAACTATATGTCCGAGCTGCACGGCAGCCGGCATCAGCGGACCATGATTGCGGAGCTCAACCGGACTTACGCGCCTGCGCTGGTCGTCATGGACGGCGTCGAGGCGCTGGTCAACGGTGGGCCGGATCGCGGCAAGGTGGTTCGCCCCGAAGTCGCGCTCGCCTCGCGGGATCGCGTCGCGCTCGATGCGGTTGGCGTGGCGATCCTGCGGCTCTTCGGCACAACGCCGGAGGTGAGCAAGGGGCGCATCTTCGAGCAGGCGCAAATCGCGCGCGCGGTCGAGCTGGAGCTGGGCGCGCGGCGGCCGGAGGAGGTGCGCATTATCACGGCGGACGAGGCGGGTGAGGCGTTCGCCGCGCAACTGCGCCCGCTGATTAGCTGAGCGCGCCCCATCACGCAAAGTTGAAAAAGCGCCCCGTTTGTGGTATCCTGTGGACATAACAGCTCAACAGGATTCCCGATGAACCATACCGTTCGCCGGCAGCGCGGCCTCATCATGGTCGCCGCGCTGCTGGTTTGCCTTCTTTCCGTCCCGCATGCGTCCGCAGAGGAACCCGGCACGTGGCTCGACCGCCTCACGATCCAGTATCTGCGCGACAAGACGTACAACGGTTCACCCGTCGTGGTGGAGCAGACGCTTGCGCCGGGCAAGGGCTACACGCGGCAGATCGTCTCCTTCCAGTCGGACGGGCTGAAGCAGTACGCGCTCCTGCTCGTGCCGACCGCGCAGCGCCCTGCCAGTGGCTGGCCCGTCGTCGTGCTCAACCACGGTTACATCGAGCCCGACCTGTACCGCTCGACCATTGCCTACGAAGCAACGATGGATGCGTTTGCGCGCGCCGGTTACATCGTCTTCCGCCCCGACTTTCGCGGCCACGGCAACTCGGAGGGGGAGGCGGACGTGCCGTTCCTCTCGCAAGGGTACGTGATCGACGCGCTAAACGCCGTCGCCTCGATCAAGCGGTATCCAGGCGCAGACCCAACGCGCATCGGCATGTGGGGGCACTCGATGGGTGGGTGGATCACTCTTCGGGCGATGGTCGTCTCGCCCGACATTCAGGCCGGGGTGATCTGGAGCGGCGCAGTAGGCACGTATGAGGACATGCTGACGCGCTGGCTGCCCACCCTGGGGCAGGACGGGCTGATCAAACCGGGCGCGCAGGCAGGCTCCGCCGCCGGCCTTGCGCTCGCTCTGGGTGCAGTCGAACCTGCCTGGCGCAACCTCTCGGCCAACTACTTCCTGGGCGACCTGTCCGGCCCGCTGCTGTTGCAGCACGGCGCGGCGGATCGCAACGTGCCGGTGGCGTTCTCCGAGTCAGTCCATGAAGCTGGGCAGGCGGCAGGAATGCCCGTTGAGTTGCTCACCTACGCGGGCGACGACCACGGCCTCTCGCGCAACTTCGACCGCGCGACGGCGGCCGACCTCGCCTTCTTCGACAACTGGCTGCGTCACCCCATCAACCTGTCGCAGGTCGAGACGCCCACGGTCTTCGCGCCCGGCCCCGTCAATCTGCGCGCCGCGCCGACAACTGAATCGGCCATCGTTGGGCGTATGCGCCAGGGCGACCGGCTGCCCATCGTCGGCGCGAACACTGACCGTTCGTGGTGGCAGGTGGAGACGGGGCAGGGGCGCGCGTGGGTGTCAGCGCACGTGACGCTGGCCGCGCATACGGTGGCCGTGCCGCAGAGGTGAGGAAGGAAGTTTGCGGCGCTGTCAGGTTGTCGCGGCGCCGCGCTCGCGTTCCTGCTCAATCACGTCGATGAGCTCAACGAGCGTCCGCTTTAGCTCGCCCATGCGCTCCGAGCCGATGCGCCTGGCCCACTCCGCCTCGACCTCCGCAAGAATATCGCGAGCTGCGCTGTCAAGGGCGGCGCCGCGTTCGGTCAATCGCACGACCTTCGCGCGACCATCCCGCCTGTCCGGGACGCGCTTAACGTATCCGCAGGCCTCGACATAATCCACGAGTTCGCTCATCGACTGCTTCGTTATCTGCGCCATCTCCGCCAATTCCGTCACGCGCAATCCTGCCAGCGTATTGAGCTGGAAGATCGCGTAATGCGCCGGCCGCAGATCCTTGAAGCCCCGCTCGACCAGCCCCTTGTGGATGCGCTCGACGATGGTCTGAAATGGGATGCGCAACAAGGCCCCCAACATGCGCGCGTTCTCCGGTTCGCTCACACTTGCCCCCTTGACAAATTGATCAGGATGCCTTACTATAACGTCAGGATACCTTACTAATAGCAAGTATAGCACGGGAGGCTGATTGTGACAACGTCTACGTCATACGCGTTGGGTCGGGAGGAGGGGGACTCGATCTGGTTTCTAGGCACATTGATGACGGTTAAGGCGGCTGGCAGCCAAACAGGTGGGGCTTTTGGCTTGATTGAACAGGTTCTGCCGCCCGGCTTTGCGCCGCCGCTACACGCGCATCATCGCGAAGATGAGGCGTTTTATCTGCTCGAGGGCGAAGCCACTTTCGTCTGCGGGGAACAGGTCTACCCGGCGCAGCCCGGCTCCTATGTGTTTTTCCCGCGCGGCGTGCCGCACTGGTTTCGCGTGAGCAGCGCGGAAGGAGCGCGCTTGCTTCAGTTCAACTGGCCCGCCGGCCTTGAGCGGTTCTTCATTGAGGCGGGAGAGCCTGCCGCCAGCATGGCCCTCCCGCCTGCCCGGCCACCAGATTTGAGTAAGGTTCTCGTGCTGGCGCCGCGGTATGGTTTGGAGATCCTCGGCCCACCGCCGGACGAATTGCGCTAAGGCGCGCGAGCCCTGACAGGTTCCCACCGTCACGAAGTGACGCACCTGTCAGGGCTTAGCCGCGCAGCGCGTAGTCCAACAGTTCATCGAGCAAGCACGTCGCCAACCCAATGACGTGATCCCCGCCGCCGTAGTAGACATACACCGTCCCGTCCACCACCGGGTTCGCGTTGGAAAAGACCACATTCGGCACATCTCCGCGAATCTCCCACAACTCCTCAGGCCAGAAGATCGGCTCGTTCGGGCGGCGGATTACCTTCGTGGGGTCGTCCAGGTCGAGCAGGACGACGCCGAATCGGTAGACGTGGTCGTGGTCGTAGCCGTGGTTAATGCACAGCCACCCCTCGCGTGTCTCGATGGGCAGGCCGTTCGCGCCGATGCTCTTGCAATCCCACCAGTTGTCCTCGCGCGGGCCGTAGATCGGCGCCATCCACTCACCCGGCCACGTCCGCAAATCCTCTGACTGCGCCAGCCACAGATGCGGCCGCCGCCGGTGGAACGCGACATAACGCCCGTTGATCTTGCGGGGGAAGAGGACGTGGTCCTTGTTGTCCTCACCCGTCACAATCGGGCCGATGCGCTCCCACGTGATGAGGTTGCTGCTGCGCGCCAGCATCGGCAGGATGCCGCCGCCTGCGTGCGTTGGCTCCCCCGTCCCACGGAACTCGCGGCCGTAGGCGGTGTAGGCCATGACGAACTCGCCGTCGATGGGCGTGACGCGCGGGTCTTCCACCCCGCGGGAGTCGCTCCCGTCGCGCGGGCCAAGCGCATAATTCTTAAGCGGGTTCCAGTGAATGCCGTCGCTGCTCACCGCGTAGCCGATGCGCGAAATCCAGTCCAACCCCTGCGCCCGGTAGTGCATGTGGAACAGGCCGTTGTGATGGATGACGGCGGGGTTGAACACGTTGTAGCAAGACCACGGCGATGCGGGGTCGGGCAGCATAATCGGTTGGTCGCTGATGCGGGTGAGTTTCATGCGCTTGCTCCTGTATAATGCCGCAGCGCGAAATGCCAGAACCACGCCGACAGCGTCAGGGTGGCCGCTGCGAGCAGCAGCGCCAGCGGCGTCACCCACGGCGCGACGCGGCCCAGCAGCGCCTGCGCGGGGAAGGTGGTCATAAACGCGACCGGGATGACGAACGTCAGGAAAACTCGCAGCCACCCCTGATAGAACGTCACGGGGAAGCGGCCGGTTTCCAGCACTCCCTGCACGATGCTGTCCGCCTCGCGCAGGCTGACGAGCCAGATGGTGAACGTCTGGATGATCAGGTTTAGGGCGTAGAGCAGCACTGCGCCGGCCAGCAGCAGCAGGGCGAATTGCAGCAGGTCGAGCGCAGAGGGCGCATATCGCAGCCGCCACAAGGCCAGCGCGACCAGCCCCAACCCAAGCAGTGGATCGCCCCACGTGTAGATGCCCAGGTTGCGGAACGACACGAGAAACTGGCTGTCGACCGGCTTGGTCAGGATGTAGTCGAGCGTGCCGAGCCGCACGTACTCCGACATGCGCGACAGGTTCGGCTCCAGCACCATTTGCCGGTAGCCGTTCATGGCGAAGAACAGCCCCATGACGATCAGCAACTCTTCGTAGCGCCACCCCGCGATAGTGTCCGCGTGGACGAAGTACACGCGCACGCTCAAGGCGGCCCAGATCAGCCAGAACACGCTCAGGCCGATGTTCGACCAGAAGTTGAGCCGGTATTCCAGCTCAGTCTCGAACGTGGTGCGGTAGAAGATGCCCAGCAGGCGCAGATACCGTCGCACGTTAGCCTCCCACCGCCTCATAGCGCCGCAACCCGCGCGACCATAACGCCCGGTAGACGATCAGAAAGAAGGCGATCCATGCCAGCGACACGGCGAACCCCAGCGCGGTCTCCGCCGGAGACAGCCGGCCCATGAGAATCTCCACCGGCAGGCCGAGCGTCGCGCGGAAGGGCAGCCATGCCGCCAGGGTGCGGAGCGCGGGCGGAAACAGCGCCAGCGGCACGATCCAGCCGGAGAGGAACTGCCCCACGCCGAGCCACAGCGAGTAGAGGTTGCGCGTCTGTGTCGACCAGAACGAGATCATGGCGAACGCGACCGACATGGCGATCGACATGGCAAAGCCCAGGACGAGCGCCAGCGCAAACGCGACGAAGCGCGCGAGGGTGAGCGGATAGTTGATCACCGGCAGCAGCCACGCGGCCAGCGCCACCGGCGGCACAAGCACCGGCAGGATGAAGATTTTCCATCCGAACAGGCTGGAAATGTAGTGGTGCAGCGGGTCCATCGGCTTGATGAGCCGCGTGGAGAGGTCGCCCGTGCGGATGTCGTTGTCCCAGTCCCACAGGATCCACGCGGACGTAAGGTGCTCAACCACAGCCGCTGCGACGTAGTAGGAGACAAAATCGGGCGCATCCCACCCGGCCACCGGCCCCGCCTCGCGCACCACGGCCAGCCACACCGCCATCATGATGAGCGGGAAGAAGAAGCTCAGAATCCACAGCAGCCCCTGCGCGCGGTATTCCAGCGCCAGCGCCCATGACGCGGCGATCAGGCGGCGGTAGGTGAAGAGCAGGGACTTCACACAACCGCCTCAGACCCGTCGAGTTTTCCGAAACCCGACGGGTCTCGATCCAATCCACTGCGAAACACCTCCCGGATGATCTCCTCCACCGGCGGGTCTTCGACCGACACGTCCTCGACCGGCAGCGTGGTCAGCGCGCGGGCCGCGGCCTCTTTGGTCGCGCCGCGCGGGGTCTGGATCGTCACCTTCAGCCCGTCCATCTCAGCCACCGTCCCAAGCGCGAGGAGGTCTGCGCGGTCAACCGCCGCGCTGAGGGTGAGGCGGAGCAGGCGGTAGGGCGCCAGCCGCTCGACCAGCGCGCGCAGGTCGCCGTCGTACATCAGCCGGCCGCCGTCAATGACCAGGATGCGCGTGGCGAGCGCCGTCACATCGGCCATATAGTGACTCGTGAGGAGCACGGTGGCCTGCTCGCGACGGTTGTACGTTTGGACGAACTCGCGGATGCTCGCCTGCGCGGTCACATCCAGCCCGATGGTTGGCTCGTCGAGGAAGAGCACGCGCGGCCGGTGGAGCAGGGACGCAGCCAACTCGCACTTCATCCGCTCGCCGAGGCTGAGCTTGCGCACCTGCGTCTTCAGCAGCCCTTCAATACCGAGCAGGGCGATCATCTCGTCCAGCGTCTGCCGGAACTGCGCTTCGGGGATGGAGTAAATCGCCTGGTTGACCAGAAACGTCTCCATCGCGGGCAGGTCCCACAGGAGTTGGTTGCGCTGCCCCATGACAAGCGCGTACTGCCGGAGATACGCTTTCTCGCGCTTGTGCGGCGTGAAGCCGAGCACGCGCGCCTCGCCGGAAGTCGGATACAACAGCCCGGCCAGGCACTTGAGCGTGGTGGTCTTGCCCGCGCCGTTCGGGCCGAGGAAGCCGACCACCTCGCCCGTCGCAATGTCAAACGTCACGTCCTCGACTGCTTTAACTGTGCGATACTCGCGGCGGAACAGGCTGCGCAGCGATCCGCCCAGCCCCGGCGCCTTCTGGTGGACGCGGAAATGCTTGGTCAGTTGAGCGACGCGAATGGCGGGGTCAGCGGGCGCAGGACCGCTCACGCGCGCGCTGCCTCTGCCAGGTGGCCGCGCACCACCAGCACGCCCCACAAACTCAGCCATGCGCCGAGCGCGAAGCCGAGGAACGCGCCCGACCCCACCGAAAAGACGATCAGCAGGAGCGCAGCGACCGTATAGATAATCGTCTCGTTGGGGTTCAGCAGCGCCATTTTCGCCGCGTTGCTCAAGGTTGTGCGGAAGCGCTGGTCCTCCTGCTCGAAGTGCAGCGGCCAGTAGTGCAGGTTGATCGCGAACCAGATCAACGCCATGATCGTCCACGCGTAGCGCAGGGAGAGGACAGCCAGCCCGGCCTCCCCCCGATAATAAAACAGGTTGAAGCCGAGCACGCCGTACACGAAGAGGTTCGCGACGCCCCACTTGAGCGCGGACGTGAAGTTCTCGCGCAGCGCATGCCAGAAGTCGTCGAATCCGATCAGCTCCTCGTCGACCACGCGCCGCGCCACGTACACCAGCGCCGCGGTTGCGGGCGCGGCGAGGATCACCGTCACCTGGCAGACGAGCCAGATGAAGTTGAGCAGGATGAGAAAAGGAAACTCGCGCCACCAGAGCTTGATGGCGCGAGGAAACAGGCGCAACGGCAGGAACACGCTACCCCTTCAACCCCGAATAGCTAATCCCCTCGACATAATACTTGCTGAACAGCGCGAACAGGATCAGCACCGGGATCGCGTTGAACATCGCGGCCACGAGCGTCAGGTTCCACGCGGCCTTGTACTGCTGCTGGAACGTCGAGATGGCGACGTTGAGCACCCACATGTCCGGCGTGTTCAGGTACAGCAGCGGCGCGAGGAACGCGTTCCACATGCCCTGGAATTGCAGGATCAGCACGGTCAGCAGCGCGGGCCGGGCCAGCGGCAGCACGACATCTTTGTAGATGCGGAAGCGCGACGCGCCGTCCACGTAGGCGGCCTCCTCCAGCTCGCGCGGGATCGCCTTGAGGAACTGCGTGAGGAGGAAGATGTTGGCCGCGGCAATCGCGCCCGGCACCAGCAGCGACCAGTACGTGTTGATGAAGCCGATTTTGGTCATCACCACGTAAGCCGGAATCAGCGTGATCGCGCTCGGGATCATCATGCTCGCCAGCATGAAGGAGAAGACCGCATCCTTGCCCGGAAAGCGCAGGCGGGCGAACGCATACGCGGCCATCGAACACGCAATGACCTGCAGCAGCGCGGACCCTACCGCCACGATGGCCGTGTTCAGCAGCCAGCGCGGGAAGGTGGCGCCCTGCCCGAAGTCCGTGTTCCACGTCTTGACCCAGTTCTCGAACAGCCAGTTTTCGGGCAGGATCCGCGGCGGGTACGCGATGATCTCCGCGTCCGTCTTGAACGTGCCGAGGAACGCCAGGATGAACGGCGCAAGCGCGACCATCGCCAGGACGATCAACAGCAGGTACATCAGGCCGCGCTTGATGCGCCGGGAGGTGGTGTAGCCCTCCTCCGACGTCGCGCCGCGTGAACGAGTGACAACAGCCATGATCGCCTCCTAATACTGCTCGGTGCCGCCTTCGATGAAACGGCGCTGCAGGAACGTGAACAGGAAGATAATCACTGCCAGGATGAACGCCATTGCGGACGCAAAGCCCATTTGAATGCCGCCCTGCGTGCCGAGCGCCTCGCGATAGATCAAGTAGACCGGCGTAAGTGTCGTTCCGAGCGGTCCGCCCGACGTCAGGATTTTCACCTGGTCGAAGATTTGCAGTGTGCCGATGGTGCCGAGCACGACGACGAGCAGGATGATGGGCCGCAACAGGGGCACGGTGATGCGGAAGAACTTCTGCCACGCGCTGGCGCCGTCGATGTCCGCCGCTTCGTAGACGCTCCCCGGAATGTCCTGCAGGGCCGCGAGGAACATCAGCATGAACGTCGGGATGGTGGTGAAGATGTTCTGGAACATGATCGCCATGAGCGTGACGCTCGGCCCGCGCAGCGCCCACTGGCTCGACGGGATGTTGCCGCCAAACATCTGCGCGACGAGTTGGAACAGGCCGCGCGGATCGTTCAGCCAGTCCACCGGCCTGAACGCGACGCCGAAGACGCCCAGAAAGCTGTCCAGGAAGAAGTTCAGGAAACCGGCCTTCAAGTACAGCCACCAGAAGATCATCGAGATGACCACGGACGACGTGACGCTCGGCGTGTAGAAGATAGTGCGGAAAGTCTCCTTGCCGCGAATCTTCTGGTTGAGCAGCACAGCCAGCAGCAGCGCGCCGATCGTTTGCAGGATGGTCACGACGACCGCGTACCACCCGACATTGACGAGCGAGCGGCGGAAGTCCTGCGTGTTGAACGCGCGGGTAAAATTCTCCAGCCCGATGAAGGTCGGCGGTGAGAAGATGTTGTATTCGTGGAACGCGATGTAGAGCGCGAAGAGGATCACGCCCACCGTGAAGATCAGCGTGATGATCAGGTAGGGCGCGAGGAACGTATACCCCGCGATCATCTCGGTGCGCGCAGCCTGGTTGGGCCAGATGCGATACACGGCCAGCGCCGCGACCGCCCCCATCAGCGCGCCCAGGATCAGCCCGCCGATGACGAACCAGAGGCCCGAGTTGATCGCCTCCGGCACGTAGTTCTGGAGCGGGAAGACGCGAATGCCGCGCGTCGGCGCAGAGATCAGCGCGGCGCCGAAGATAACCAGTGTGACCAGCAGGAACGCCACAACAGCCGCCACTCCGCGGCCCACCGTGGCCCTCTGTCCCCGCATGGATCGTTCAGCGACTGCCATGAGTTCCTCCATCCGGTGGTTGTAGCGCAAGCTGCCAACTCGCGCTACAACCCGCGGCGCAAGTCAGGCAACTTGCGCTATATCGAAATCCTTATTGCCCGCTCAGCGCGGCGTTGATGTCCGTCTCGGCCTGCGCCAGCGACTCTTCGACCGTCTGGTCGCCGAGGAAGACGCGTTCGAGCATCTTGGACACCGCATCGTTGACCTTGCCGGTGTTGGGACCCCAGTAGGCCACCCGGCTCATCGGCCACGTGCCGCCGGTCGCGATGGCCGCGTCGTTCGGGTCGCTGATCAGGTTCTGCTGGCTCTGATGCGTGCTGAACGCAAAGCCCGTCTTGACGATTTCGGCCTGGTTCTCCGGGCCGGTCAGGTACATAGCGAGCGCGGCCGCGGCCTTCGGGAACTTGGTCGCCGCGTTGACGCCGATGCCGTTCGTGAAGATGACGTTCGCCTGGCCCTTCGGCCCCGCGGGCAGCGGCACGGCCTTCCACTGCACGTCCGGGTAGTTCTGGCGCATGAAGTTGCTCATCCAGCCGCCTTCGTAGGTCATGCCGGCGAGCTTCTTGCCGATGGCCTCACCGCACCAGCTTGCGCTCAGGTCAGACGGCGTGACCAGCGCGCCGCTCGACTTCATGTCCGCGACAAACTGCGCCGCTTCCTTCACCTCGGGCGTATTGATCGTGGCCTTGGTGAAATCGTCTGACGCGTACGCGCCGCCGTTGCCGAAGACGAACGGCGCGAAGCGCGCCCAGTCAGGCCCCATGCAGAAGCCCCCGTACTTGCCGGTCTTCTGGATGGCCTCGGCTGCGGTCTTCAGATCATTCCACGTCCAGTTTGCGGTCGGCTCCGCGATGCCCGCGGCCTCGAACGCTTCGGGCAGGTAGACGAGGCCGAGCGTGCCCCAGTCCTTCGGGAGCGCGTAGGTCTTGCCGTCCTGCTGGAAGATGGTCAGCAACTGCGGGATGAAGCTGCTCGTGTCGGCCCCGGCTTCCGTCAGGTACGGGGTCAGGTCGAGCAACTGATTGTTCGGCGCGAATGCGGTCATCAGCTGATCGTCGATGTACATCACGTCAGGCGCGGTGCCGCCGGCCATCTGCGCCTTCACCTTCGTCTGGAAGTCTGCCGGGATGGGCTGGAAGTCAACCGTAACGTTCGGGTAGAGCTGATTGAAGCGGGCAATGCCGTCGCGGTAGATCTTCTGCTCGGTTTCGTCGCCCCAGCCGGAGAAGACGATCCTCGCGCCGTCTTCAACTTGCAGGGTGGCGCCCCCGGTCGCGCCCCCGGTCTCGGCCGTGGTCGTGCCGGTCATGGCCTCAGTGGCAGCGGGGGCCGGTTCGGTTGCGCCGGTCGTTGCCTCGGTCGCCGCCGCAGTCGGTTCAACGGGTGCGGATGTCGACGCAGCAGTCGTGCCCGTCCCGGTCGAGCCGGTTGAACCCGTGCCCCCGGTCGATCCACATGCGGCCACGATCAGGGCCAGGACCACGAGGGCCAGCAATGCCGTGTAGCGGAAAGCCTTCATACATCTCCTCCAAGGATTTTGAGTGAAACGACGCAATCTGTTGACGCATAGCGCCGGGCTTTGCCGCTCACCGCATAACTGGTAGAATGTTACAGTTATTCGGCGCGCGGCAACGCAGCCGGATGCTCCAACCGGGCTGCCTGCTGGTCTGCCAGGACGCTGGGGGCAGCCCGGGACGAC
>CAZPTI010000061.1:12812-20783 GCA_964588925.1 uncultured Anaerolineales bacterium
CTCCAACCGGGCTGCCTGCTGGTCTGCCAGGACGCTGGGGGCAGCCCGGGACGACTGACTACGAGCCGTTCGTAGTGCGCGCTTTAGCGCGCCGTCTCAAACCTCACATCCTCACATCTACCGCTTCTAACTTCCCGCGATAGAAGAACTTGAACGCCAGCCGGGTCCAGCCAGGGGGCAGGGACGGGTTAAGCGTCCACCCTTCCGGCGTGACCTTTAGCCCGGCAAAGCCGAACACCGCCGCTTGCCACAGTCCTCCGGCGCTGGCGCCGTGGATGCCGTCGCCCGCGTTGTGGCGCACGTCGAGCAGGTCGGCGCGCGCCGCGCGCAGGAAGTGCTGGTAGCCCGCGTCGCACTCGCCGACGCGACACGCCATCACCGCGCTGATGCTGGGGCCGAGTGACGAGCCGTGCTCGTGGTCGGTGCGCGGGTCGTAGTATTCCCAGTTGGCGCGCACCTGCTGCGGCGGGAAATGCTCCGGCAGCAGGTACATCAGCATAAGCACGTCGGGCTGCTTGAGGTTCTGCGTCTCCGCGCACCCCTCGATGCCAAGCAGCGCCTGCATCGACTTGGTTCGCTGCGGGTCGCGCAGCGTCTTGAAGTCCACGTCCTCCAGCCCGAAGTAGCCCGCGAACTGCTCAACAAGCCCCGTCTTCTCGTCGACCGGCAGATACATGCGATTGATCACGTCATGCCAGAATTCCAGCCGCTCGCCGGAGAGGTCGAGGTCCTGCGCCAGCCGCTCCGCCTGCCTCGGATGCTCCCGCCGCAGCCACGCCAGCACCTCCAGCGCGGTTTGCAGATGCCACTTCGCGAGATAGTTGGTGTAGTAGTTGTCGTCGATGCGGTCGTGATACTCGTCCGGGCCGATTACGTTGCGGTAGTGGTAGCGGCCATCTGCCTCCAGCCGCGCCGCGCTGTCCCAGAACACCGCGCCGTCCAGCACGATCTCCGCACCGTAGCTCGCCATCCACGCATCGTCGCCCGTCGCAGCCCAGTATTGCATGACCGCGTAGGCGATGTCCGCCGTGATGTGAATTTCGATGTCCCCCGTCCAGATGCGGACGAGCGTGGTGGGATCCGCGAAGTGCGGCACCCAGGTCGGCGTGACCTCGCGGCCGTCGCCCGCGCTCTCCCACGGGAACTGCGCGCCCTCGTAGCCGTTCTTCTTCGCCTTCTCGCGCGCCGCGGGCAGGTTGTGCCAGCGGTACATCAGCATGTTGCGCGCCAGCTCCGGCGCGGTGAAGGTGAAGAGCGGCAGCATAAAAATCTCAGTGTCCCAGAAGACGTGATGCCGGTAGCCGAACCCGCTCAGCGTCTTCGCGCCGATGGACGCGCGGTCGGTGTGGCGCGGGGCTGCGATCAGCAGGTGGAAGATGTTGAAGCGCAGCGCGATTTGCGCCTCGATGTCCCCCTCGACGAGCACATCGGCAGTGTGCCACGCCTCGCGCCAGACCGCGTCGCTTGCCGCGCGCCATGCGGCGTACCCCTCCGCCCCGCCGGAAAGCGCCTTCTCGCGCGCCACCGCCAGCGGATCTTCCGCGTCGATGGCTGGCACGACCGCCACGTACTTGGTCAGGACGAAACGCCCGCCTTCCTCCAGCCGCAGCCGCCGCTCAATCGTGGGCTGCCCCTCTACGTTGCACAGGGCCGTGTTTTCGCTCGAAGCGGGGATCAGCGCATCGCCCGCATCGTCGGGCATGGCAACTGTGAGCGCTGCGACGACGGCCACGTCGATCTTCGTGGCGCGCGTGCGGATGAGCAGTTCGGCGCAGTCCGGCTCGACCGCCTGGTCGACCAGCCGCCAGTGCAGCAGGCCGGTGTTCTCCACGTGCGCGTTCAGCCCGCTCTTAATCGTTACGTCCGCCGCTGCGCCCTCGACCAGTCGCGCCTCCATGCGCACCGCGGCCAGGTGCGGGTCGGCCATGCTGATGAACCGCTCAAAGGTGAGGTCGAGCGTCGCGCCGCCGTCCGCCTGCCAGCGCACCGCGCGGCTCAGGACGCCGGTGCGCAAATCGAGGCTGCGGCGGTAAGTCAGCACCCGACCGCGATCCAGCCGGAACGGCTCGCCGTTCACCGCCAGCTCCACGCCCCACCACTCCGGCAGGTTCGCCAGCTCGGTGAAGTTGATCGGCATGTCGTCCCACACGCGGTGCATGAAGCACGCGGGCATGTCGCCGGGGTAGCCCTCCTCGAACGCGCCCCGCGCGCACATCGCGCCATTGCCTGTGGTGAAGACCGTCTCCATGTGGCGCTGGCCGTCCGGGTCGAACGCCGACTCGCTGACCGTCCACGAGGCGTTCTCCAGCGCGGCCCGAAGGGAGGCGAGCGTGACGCCTTGCAGGCTGTCGAACCGCGCGTGCGCGTGCCCCACGCGCTCCGCCGGGCCGAGGCCCACGGCCCACATCTTCGCGTTGAGCGCAGCGTCAATGCCGGCGGCTGCGTCTTCGATCACTGCGCAGAACGCGGGCGGCACGCCGAGCAATTCGGCCGCCTTGAGGAACACGTCGGGCGCGGGCTTCGGCTCGTGGACGTTGTTTCCGTCCGCCACCGCGTCCATGAGGCCGCGGATGCCGAGCCGGTCGAGCACGGTGGGCGTGTTCTTGCTGGCCGAACCGATCGCGACCTTGACGCCGGCCGCGCGCAACTCCTCGATCAACTCGCGCGCGCCCGGAAGCAGGTCATCCGGCGTGATCTCGCCGAGCATGTCGACGTAATAGCGGTTCTTGCGCTCCATGTGCTCGGCAATGGTCGGCTCGTCCCGAGTCACCCCCGCGTGTTTGAGGATGATTTCCAGCGAGGCGCGGCGGGAAACCCCGCGCAACTGCTCGTTGACCGTCCGATCGAAGGGCATGCCCTCCTCGTCGGCCAGCCGCTGCCACGCGCGGTAGTGATACTCCGCCGTGTCGGTGATGACGCCATCCAGATCGAAGATAACGGCTCGCAGTTCCATGATTCAATCCGGCTCACTCAGCGCCCGTCAAAAGGGCGTTCGCTCGATGCGCGCACAATCAATTCGGGCCGCAACACAACCGTCCGCTCGGCAATCGGCTCGCCCTGACAGAGGGCAGCCAGCATATCCACCAGCCGCCGCCCTACCTCGGCAATCGGTTGGGCGATGCTGGTCAGCGCGGGGCGGACGAACCGCGTGACGGGCGAATCGTCGAAGCCCACGACTGCCATGTCCCGTCCCGGCTCAAGCCCCAGATCCCACGCCGCATTCATCGCGCCGATCCCCATCAGGTCCGACATGGCGATCAGGGCCGACGGCCGCTCGCCCTCCGGCATGCGCAGCAACTCCCGCGCAGTCTCGTACGCATCGCTGTAACGGTTCTCGGTCCGCCGCACCCACTCGTCGCAGATCGACAGACCGCGTTCCGTCATTTCCTGCTTGTAGCCCTGCAAACGATAGCGGCCCGTCAGCGACTCCTCCGGCCACGCCAGGACACTAATCCGCCGATGTCCGCGCTCGTGGAGATGTTCAACGGCGCGACGTATGCCGAATGTTCCATCTACGTCAACAGATGGGAAATCCCACTTGGGGTTGGATCGGCCAAATGCCACAAACGGGAAGCCCGCGGCCATCAGGTGCTCGACGCGCGCGTCGTCCAGGTTGGTGTTGGAGAGGACGAACCCGTCCACCTGGCCTTCGAGCATGAGCGTCTCGTAGGTGGCGATCTCCTCCGCGATCGTTTGAGTCGGAAAGACGAGGAAACGGTAGCCCCGCTCGGCCGCCGCATAGACGGCCGCCTGCAAGAAGCTATCCAGGATGGGGTTGAAGTGGTCAGGCGAGCTCGGCTGCCAGGTGTACGCAAAGAGGCGCGTTTCGCTGGCCTGGAGGTTGCGCGCAGTGACGTTCGGGCGGTAAGCGAGGCGTCGCGCAGCGTCTATGACTCGCTCGCGCGTCTCCGGCGCCACGCCACGCGAGTTGTTTAGAACGTACGAGACCGTTGCGATCGATACGCCGGCCTCACGCGCTACGTCACGGATCGTCTTCGTTCCCGCCATTGAAACGTTTAACTCCGCTCGCTTTTAAAACGCCGGCTGACAGGCATTCCGGCGTTACTGGTCTAAACGTTTAACTACTCTTACTCTACCACCAGCCGGTACGACTGTCAATACGTTTAACCTTAAACGTTTAGCATGTTGGGGAAATTATGAGGCAAAGGGCGAAGATTTGCCGTGCCGCGCAATACAAAGTGAGGAGAGGCGGAGCAAGGAGGGGAGAAGATGCGCGTGAAGACATACGCGTTCTCGCGCCAGACGCCTGGCGCGAGAACGCTGCTACTTGCGAACTGTTACCCTCGTTGCGTATTACCGCGCCTGCCGCGCCCGAATGATCGCCTTCCAGATTTCGCTCACGATAAACACGACCGTGCTCGCCGCGAGGCTGATCCCCAACTCCTGCGCGGTCAGCGCCTCGGTGTTGAAGATCCCCTGCAGGAACGGCACGTACGTGACGGCCAACTGGAGGACGAACGTCAGCAGCACCGCGCCGAGCATCGGCTTGTTTGAGAGCAGGCCGATGCGGAACAGCGACTCGCGGTCCGACCGAATCGCCAACGCATTGCCCATCTGCGAGAGCGTCAGGGTCATAAAGACCATCGTCACCCACGCGCTGTTGCCCTGCAGCCACGCCCAGTAGCCGACGCCCAGCGACACCGCGCCCATGATCAGGCCGATGACGAGGATCTGCTGCGCCATGCCGCGGCCGAAGATGTTTTCGTTGACCGGGTAGGGCGGCCGGCGCATTGCGTTTGGCTCGGCCGGCTCCACCCCCAGCGCCAGGCCGGGCAAGCCGTCCGTGACCAGGTTAACCCACAAGATTTGCAGCGCGGTCAGCGGGATCGGCATGCCGAGGAACGGCGCGGCCAGCAGCGCGACGATCTCGCCCATGTTTGAGGTCAGCGTGTAGCGGATGAACTTGCGGACGTTGTCGTAAATGACGCGGCCCTCGGCCACGGCGTTGACGATGGTCGCGAAGTTGTCGTCCAGCAGCACCATGTCCGCCGCTTCCTTGGAGACGTCCGTGCCCGTGATGCCCATTGCCACGCCAATATCCGCCTGCCGTAGCGCGGGCGCATCGTTAACGCCGTCGCCGGTCATGGCCGACACCTGCCCCTGCCGCTGCAACGCGTTCACGATGCGCAACTTGTGCTCTGGCGAGACGCGCGCGAACACGTTCACCTCGCCGACCACGCGGTCGAGGTCCGAGTCCGACATGGCGCTGAGCTCCTGGCCGGTTAGCACCTTGCCGTTTTCGCTGATGCCCAGGTCGGCGGCGATACGCGCAGCGGTCAGCGGATGGTCGCCGGTGATCATGACCGGACGGATGCCCGCGGTGCGGCAGGTGGCGACCGCCTCCTTGACCTCCTCGCGCGGCGGGTCCATCATGCCCACAAGACCGATTATCGCCAGATCGCGCTCGATGCCCTCCGCCTTGCCGGGCTGCGGCGCTTCGCTCAGCGGGCGGACTGCCACGCCGAGCACGCGCAGGCCGTCCTTCGCCAGCCGCGCGTTCGCCTCGCGGATGCGCTCGCGCCACTGGTTGTCGAGGGGATGAAAGGCGTCGTCCACCCAGACGCGGTTGCTGATCTCCAGCAGTTGGTCAGGCGCACCCTTGGTGATCGCGATGTATGGCGCGCCTTCGGATTCGATCAGGCGGCGCAGATAAGGGTTGATCACCGTCCCGGGTTCGTTGGACGGCACGCGATGCACCGTGCTCATCAGCTTGCGCTCGGACGTGAACGGCGCCTCCGCCACGCGCGGGAAGATGCGGTCCAGGTCGTTCTTCCACAGGCCGCGGCGCGCGGCGGCAACCACCAGTGCGCCCTCGGTCGGGTCGCCGATGGTCTCGTAGTCGCCCGGCGTCTGTTCGTCGGCCTGGAGCACCGCATCGTTCGCCAGCGCGGACGCGGCAAGGAGCAGGGCCTGCGTCGCCTGACGCGGGTCCGCGTTGTCCCCGTTGCGCAGGTCGGCGGCCTGCAACACGGGCATGTCGTCGCGCAGCACCTCTTCGAGCGACTGGGTGTGACCCGCAACGTCCAGCAGGACGACGGTCATGCGGTTCTCCGTGAGCGTGCCCGTCTTGTCCGAGCAGATTGTGGTCACAGAGCCGAGCGTCTCCACGGCGGGCAGCTTGCGGATGAGCGCCCTGCGCGCGAGCATGCGTTGCGCGCCGAGCGCCAGCGCAATCGTGACGACGGCCGGCAGCCCTTCCGGCACGACCGCGACGGCCATCGCGACCGACGTGAGGATCAGCGGGCCGATCTCCTCCCCGCGCAGCAGGCCGAGGACAAAGACGACGGCCACGATGACGAGCGCGACGAGAGCCAGCGCCAGCCCCAGCCGCTGCATGCGCCGCTGGAGGGGCGTCTTGATGTCCTCCGCGCTCTGGATCATGTGCGCGATGTGGCCGAGCTGCGTGCGCATGCCCGTCTCCACGACAACCGCCGCCCCGCGCCCCAGCGTCACGGCAGTGCCCGCGAACACCATGTTGTGCCGGTCGCCAATGGCCGCGTCGGGCGCGAACGTGCCGACCACGTCCTTGTCGACCGGCGTCGATTCGCCGGTGAGCGCGGCTTCCTGCAGGCGCAAATTGGCGGCTTCGATGAGCCGCGCGTCGGCGGGGATGGAGTCGCCCGCCTCGAGCAGGATCACGTCACCCGGCACAAGCTGGTCGGACGCGATCTTCTGCACCGAGCCGTTGCGCCGCACCTTCACCACCGGGTTCGACAGCTTCTTGAGCGCGGCCATTGCCTGCTCCGCGCGGTACTCCTGTGTGAAGCCGAGCAGCGCGTTCAGGATGACGATGACGAGGATGGCAATGGTGTCCTTCACCTCGCCCAGCGCGCCGGAGATCACCGCGGCGATGATCAGCACAATGACCATCGTCTCCTTGAACTGGTCCAGCAGGATCGCGAGCGGACCGCGCGTCCTCCCTTCCTCCAGTTCGTTTTTGCCGTACTGCGCCTGCCGCGTCTGCGCAACATCGTCCGTCAGGCCGCGGCTCGGGTCCACATCCAGCCGCCGCAATACCTCTTCAGTGCCCAGGGTGTGCCACTCAGGCGCAAGTTCCCGGCTTTCGACTGCCATCCCCGCCTCGCTTTCGCAATGATGGTTTTTCGTGTCCAGTCAATTAGTCTATCAAGCGCAGGTCGCCGGGTATGTTTCGCGCAACACATTCTTGCGGTGTAAGGTTCGGTTGGGCTGTCAATGCGACTTGCGCGTCGGTCTTCTGTATGTTATCCTACGGCCAGCTCCATCCTCTGGCCCCCCGATTCCTCCCAAACCAGCAGGGTGAGCCGCCAAAACCCAACCCAGGACACCCAACCCATGACCGGCTCCTATCGCCTCCATCGGCGGTTGCCGGCGCTCCTGGCTTGCCTCGTCATTTCCCTTCTGGTCACTGCTGTTTGTGGCCCCGCAAGCGAGGCATCCGCGCCCCCCGGCGCAGTCGCGAGCACCGCACCCGTCCGGGCCGCCTCGATTGACCGGCCGAACACCCTCTCCATTCCCTATCTGCGCGGCCTGGACACGCCGGGCAGCGACATCGTTATCGAGCAGCGCCTGCCCTCCGGCCCGAACTATCACAGCTACATCGCCTCGTACTTCTCAGAAGGGTTGAAGCAGTACGGTTTGCTGAATGTGCCTTCGGGGACGGAACCGCCGACCGGCTGGCCCGCCATCGTCTTCAACCACGGCTACATTCCCCCGAAGGCGTACCGCACGACAGAGCGCTACGTGGCCTACGTCGATGCGCTCGCGCGTGCAGGATACATCGTCTTCAAGCCGGACTACCGCGGCCACGGCCGCTCGGAAGGGTACGCGCCCGGCCCGTACCAGTCGCCCGCGTACACGATCGACGTGCTCAACGCGGTCGCGTCGCTGAAGCGTTTCGCGCCGGCCGACCCGAACCGCATCGGCATGTGGGGCCACTCGATGGGCGGGTGGATTACTCTGCGCGCGATG
>CAZPTI010000062.1:0-2003 GCA_964588925.1 uncultured Anaerolineales bacterium
GGGATGAACAGCTAACGGCGCTGAAGTCGTAGCGCGAAAAGGGGCTGGCTTCGACAAGCCGGCCCCTTTTTTGTCCCTTAAGTCAACGACTACTTCGCTGCGTTAGGGTAGAATAACGGTTGTCCGAACTTGTCCACCCCGTATTCCCCGATCATCTTCTGCGTTTCAGGCGACAGAATCCACGCCACGAACTTCTGCGCGAGGTCCGCGTTGACGTTCGGGTGCTTTTCAGGGTTGACGGCAAGCACGCCGTACGGGTTCAGCAGCGCCTTGTCTTTGTTATCAGCCAGGTTCGCGCCGCCGATGAGGACGGTCAGGTCTGGCAGCTTGTCGGTCATGGAGAGCCATGTGCCGCGGTCGGTCAGGGTGTAGCCCTGCTTCTCGTTGGCGAAGAGCAGCGTGTCGCCCATACCCTGCCCGATGGCGTTGTACCACGGCATGTCAGCAGTGGGCGTCACCTGGATGCTCGTCCAGATGCTCAGTTCCTTTGTGTTCGTGCCCGACTTGTCGCCGCGGCTGACGAACACCTGCTCCGCATTCATGATCGCCTTGAACGCGTCCTTTGCCAGGGTCATACCGGTGATCTTGGCCGGATCGTCCTTCGGGCCGACGACGATGAAGTCGTTGTGCATCACGTCATCGCGGCGGGTGGCATTGCCGTCTTTGACGAATTGATCTTCGCCCTTGCGGCTGTGGACGAGCACGACGTCCGCGTCACCCTTGGAGCCGATTTCCAGCGCCTGGCCCGTGCCGACTGCAATCACGTCGACCTTGGCATTGAACTTCTGCTCGAAATCCGGGAGGATAAAGTCGAGCAGGCCGGAGTCGGCCGTGCTGGTTGTGGTGGCGAGAATGAGCTTGCCCGGTTCGGCCGCGGCCGTCGTCGCGCTCGGTTCGGGCACAGCGGTGGGCGGAATCGCGGTGGGTTCGGGGGCTTTAGTCGGTTCCGGCGCCGTGGTCGGTTCGGCCTGCGCAGGGGCCGTAGTCGGCGCAGGTTGCGCAGTTGGAGCTGCCGCAGGCGCGCAGGCGCTCAACAGCAGTGACAGGAGAACGATGATCGGGATGAGATGAGTGGCAAGACGTCGCATGGGCAGGCTCCTCTGTATATCTGTAATGATACAATTATACTCATGAGCTGCCTTGAGGTCAATACCAGGATATAAAGTTGCGCCAGCGAGCCCTCGATCCGCTGGCGCAACAGGTTTGCCTGACCGCGCGCGATTTAGTCGCGCGGATAATCCTTCGGCCACACCGAATCTTCTGCCGCCGTCTCCTCCTCTGCCGTCACCTCTTCCGGCGCGCAGCGACCGTAGATGTCGGTCAGGTCGGAAAGGCGGTAGGCGAGGTGGTTCGCCAGCATTGGCCCGGTGTAGCGCCAGTGCCAGTTGCCGCTGGCGCGCGAGGGGAAGTTCATGCGCGCGTCCGCGCCCAGGCTCATCACATCCTGCAACGTGGCGACCGCCTGATTTGATGGGCTTGACCACGCGGCCCAGATGAAGTCCCACGCGATGTCGTGCCCGTCCGTGCGCAGGTAGCGGCGGATGTTGTGGCGCTCGATCTCGGTTCGCTCCGGCTCCCAGTAGTAGCCGACAGTCGTATTGTTGTCGTGCGTGCCGGGGTAGACGATGCTGTTGCTCTCGTAGTTGTAGGGCAGATACTTCGGGTTGAGCTCCATGCCGAACGCGAACTGGAGGATCTTCATGCCGGGCAGGTCGAACTCCAGCCGCAGCGCGTCCACGTCGGGCGTGATGACGCCGAGGTCCTCCGCGATGAACGGGAGCTCGCCGATGGCATCGCGCAGCGCGAGGAACAGGTCGCGGCCGGGCGCCTTGACCCACTTGCCCTTAACCGCCGTCTCCTCGTCGGCCGGGATTTCCCACGCCGCGGCAAAACCGCGGAAGTGGTCGATGCGCACGATGTCGACGAACTTGAGTGTTTGCTTGACGCGCTCGATCCACCAGCGGTAGCCGTCTGCGCGCATCTGCTCCCAGTTGTAGTGCGGG
>CAZPTI010000062.1:2013-20697 GCA_964588925.1 uncultured Anaerolineales bacterium
CGATCACTGTCGGGTTCCCTTCCTCGTCCAGCTTGAACTGCTCGGGGTTGGCCCACACGTCTGCGGAGTCCTCCGCGACGAAGATCGGCACGTCGCCGACGATGCGGATGCCCTTCTCAGCCGCGCGCTGCTTAAGCGCAGCCCACTGATCCCAGAACACCCATTGCAGGAAGGAGTGGTAATCCACCTCGTCCGCCAGCTCGCGCTTGACCTCGTTCATCGCAGCCGCCTCGCGCAGCCGTAGCTCGCGCGGCCAGTCGTGCCAGCTTCCCCCGCCGTACTTCGCCTTGATTGCCATGAACAGCGCGAAGTCAGGCAACCAGATTGCGTTCTCGCGGCTGAACCACTCATAACCCGCGCGCTGCTCGACCGTGGCGTGGGCCTTGAAGTGCTCGTACGCCTTACGGAGAAGCCCCTGCTTGTAGGCGATGACCGGGCCGAAGTCGACGCGGTCCGCGGGGAAGTTGGGGACGCCTTCGAGCGCGGCGTGCGGCAGGAGGCCGGAGTAGGCCATGCCTTCCGGGCTGATCATCATCGGATTGCCGGCGAACGCGGAGAAGCACTGGTAGGGCGAATCGCCGTAGCCGGTGGGGCCGAGGGGCAAGACCTGCCACAACTGCTGCTTCGCCGTGGCAAGCCAGTCGATGAACTCATACGCGCCGCGGCCGAGGTCGCCGATGCCGAAGCGGGACGGAAATGAAGTCGGGTGACAGAGCACGCCGCTGGCTCTTGGGAATGGCATTGCTACCTCCTGCTTGGGTCTCTACAGGTCGCAGACGAACGATAGTGCCACAGAGGACACGGAGAAGAAGCCTCTGGACCCTCCGTGTCCTCTGTGGCAAAAAAGCCCTATGAATTGGCGCTCTTCTTCGGTGTGCGCCAGAAGACCAGGTCGCCGCCGAACATCTGCCGGAACTGCGCGTCGAAGGTGGGCGCGATGACCAGCAGCAGCGTGACCGGCGCCAGCAGCGGCCAGGTCAGCAGCTCCAGCAGCAGCCGCGCAGGCCGCCAGCCGGGGCTGACGCGGCGGCTGGTCAGGTGCTCGTACAGCCAGGAGCCGAGCGTGCCGCCGGCGCTCAGAAGGTTGCCGGATTGGAGCGCGACGGTGTAGAAGCCGGGGATGGGCGCGGCCACGGCCATGAAGCCATGTTGGAGCACCATCACGACCGAGCCGATGCCAAGCAGCAGGCCGGCGACCGTGAAGATAATGTGATCGTGCAGCACCTTCGCAAGATACACTGCTTTGGGCCAGAACGGCACGTCCGGCCAGCGGTTCCACTGCTGGAACATGTAGCCGATGTCGCTGGCGCCCCACGCGTGGCGCAACCGCTGCTTGTAGAAGATCCTGAACGCTTGCCAAACATTCGCGCCAACGACCGAATCGCCGCTCGTGGGCAGGAAGATCGGCTCCAGCGTGACGCGCCCTCCTGTGCCAAACAGCGCGCGCAGGAAGATGTGCCAGTCTTCAGCGATGACCATCTCGTCCCAGTAACCGATCTCTTCTGCCAGCCGATAGCTGAGCGTGTAGGTGCTGAGGGGCAGGTTCACGGCTAATGGATTGCTCAGCTCGCTCACCTGCACCATGTTGTTGAGGAAACCGAGCAGGCGGATCGGCGCGGGCGAGCGCCAGATGTTGTTGTTGAAGCGGAAGGGCGCCTGCCAGATGCGCTCGTGGCGATGCTCGTCCGCGGCGAACTGGCGCGTTAGTTCGGCAAAATAACCCAGGTGGATGAGCGAATCCGCGTCGCACGACGTCACGGTGAGCGAGTCGAGCGGGATGCCGACCTCGCCCACGAGATAGTCGCGCGCGATCTTTGCGGCCCAGCTCTGGTTAGCGGCTTTACCCGGCGCCTCGCCCGGCAGCCCCTGCGGATGCGCAGTCACGAGCATGTGCGCAAAGGCATGCCCGTAGCGCGCTTTCAACCGCTCGCCCTTCTCGCGCGAACCCGGCTCCGCCTCTTCCATCGCCATAACGACCGTGAGCGTATCGCGCGCGTTGTCCTGCTGACCCAGTCGCTCCAGCGTGCGCGCGACCACTTCCTCTGGCTCTTTAAAGTTCGCAAGGATGATGACATGATGGACCGGCGTGGTGAGGCCGCGGGGAATCGCCAGCGCCTCAGCACGGGTCTGCGCGGGGCGGCGTTGCAAACGATGGATGCGCCACTGGCCGACTGGGTAGAAAACGACGACCATCAGGAAGCGCAGGAGCAGGTACAGCCCCATCACCTGGACGACCCAGAAGATGTTTTCCGGGTCGTAGACGGCAACGGCAAGGAACGCAAGGATGGCCGCAAGCACGAGCGCGCCCGCGATTTTGTAGCTCCAGTGATGCGGATCGGTGATCGCATCGAGCTGGAGGTGACGCTCCTGCGCGGCGGCGAGTGGGCTGACCGTCCACTCAACGGAGGCCAAGTCCTGCTCCGTGTCTGCCCCGTTCCGTCCCCCCGGCAGCGTTGCGCGGGGAGTCGCGCGCGCCGGGCTATCCCACTCTAATCGAGCCACACAACTCTCTCGTCAGTCAGATCGCGCGACGGCAACGGCCGGCTACGCAATCACCTAGTATAGTCGAGCGAGTCAGAGGGGCCAAAAGGAGAAAGCGCGCGCAAGCGCAGCGCGAGTGATTGTGATGCTTATGGTTAGTTTAAGGAAAACCTATCTTTTCGACTTGACATCGCCGCCCCGCGCCGTATAATCATCTACGAATCTTCTTAGTAGATGGAGCCAGAATGGCACGTCGCCCTCCGCAGTCGCTCATCTCGCGCCTCAACTTTGGGCGCACGCTTGGGCCTCTCGAAACGCGAATAATGGAAATTGTTTGGGATGCCAGCAGTTGCACCGTGCGTGACGCGCTCAGCGCGCTTTCAACTGATGGTGAGCAGGAACTCGCGTACACGACCGTGATGACCGTGATGGGTAACCTGGTCGAGAAAGGCCTGCTGCGTGTGGAGCCGCAGGGACGGAGCTACCTTTACTCGCCGACGGTTTCGCGCGCGGAGTATGTGCGCAGCCACGTGCGGCATGCGCTCGACACGTTGCTGGACAGCTTCACGGAACCGACGTTGAGTTATCTTGCGGAGCGGCTGGGCGCGGGGGATGCGGAGCAACTTGATGAACTCGAGCGCCGCCTCCGCGAGGAGCGGGCGCGGCTGTCGGGAGAGGAACCAGCCGAATGAACGAGAGTGCTGGGCTGGCGCATGACATCGTCTTCTTCCTCATGGAGACCACGATCCAGTCCGCGTTGCTCGTCGCCCTGGTGGTTCTTGCCGTGCGCGCGCTTAACATCCGCAACCCCGCGCTGCAACGCGACCTGTGGCTCATTGCGCTCGTCGGTCCTGTGGCCGGCCCGTTCATCTGCCACCTGGTGCTGCCGCGCTCCACCGCGAACCACGAGCTCAAGCTCCTCGAACGCGTCCTGGCCGGGCCAATCATCTGGCTCGACTCGCACCTGTTGCTGGCGTCGCTGGTTGGCGGCGCGCTGCTGGCGACGGTGTTCGCCGTGGATGCTCTTCGTTGGTTTGCGTGCGCGTTCCGCGCGCGCGGTTCCTCCCCCGGCGCACCGGGCCAGGTCGAGCAAGAGGAACGATGCGCCGCAGTTCTCGCATCCGTCTGCGAGCGCCTTGCTGTCTCCCCGGCCTTCCCGATCGCAGTGCGCTGTAGCGCGGGCCACGCGGTGTACGCCATGCGCTGGCCTCGCCCCATCGTGCAGCTTCCTGCCGACATCGCCGCGCAGCTTGACGGCCAGGAGCTGCGTGTCACACTCGCCCACGAGGTTGCGCACCTGCGCCACCGCGACTGGTTGCGGCTGCTTGCAGGCCAGTTGTGCCGCGATCTGATGTTCTTCAACCCCCTGGCGCACCTGGCCCTGCGCCGATCGGCGGCTGCAATTGAACTCGTCGCAGACGACGCGGCTGCGGCCACGCGTGCGGATCGCGTCGACCTCGCCGCGTCACTGGTCAAGGCGCAGCGCGTGGCGTTGGCCGCGCCCGGGGCCGCGCTGCCGCTTGTTGAGCAGCCAGCCGGCAGTCTGGCCCGCGCGCAGCGCCTGCTCGACACCTTGCCTGCGACCCCGCCGACACTCGCGCAGCGGGGGTCCGCGTGGGCCATGCTCGGCATGGTTCTGCTCTTCTCAATTCTTATTTGAGGGAGGTGATAGCCCGTCCAAACGGCGCCCAGGCAACTGCCAGCGTTCCACTGCGCGCTCCGGCGTCCCCCCAACGAGTCAACGCCGCAACGCGCGCCACATTTCGAGGAGGCACCTTACTATGTTGCGGAAATCCCTCATCGTCGCAGCCGTTCTGCTGCTGCTGTTGGCCGCTGTGACCGTGGTCTCGGCGAGCAGCGGTCCGGCTCAATCGACCGCCCAACCTGTCCCACAGGAAGACAAGCCGTTCGGCGCCGATTATATCGGCTCGGACAAGTGCGGGGCCTGCCATGCGGACCTTTATAAGGTCTTCATGCAGTCCGGCCACCCTTACAAGCTGAACAAGGTCGTGGACGGCAAGGCGCCCACCTATCCGTTCAACAAGGTCGAGAACCCACCCAAGAGCTATACGTGGAAGGACATCTCCTACGTGATCGGCGGCTACGCGTGGAAGGCCCGCTTCATGGACAAGCAGGGCTTCATCATCACCGACTGGATCACCTCGACGGAGAAGATCTCGGACACGAACTTCCTGAATCAGTACAACCATGCGAATCCGAACCTGGGCAAGGACGCGGGGTGGGTCAAGTACAAGTCGGGGACCGAGAAGCTGAAGTACGACTGCGGCCCGTGCCACACGACCGGTTATCAGCCAACGGGCAACCAGGATAAGCTGCCGGGCATCGTGGGCACGTGGGAGGAGCCGGGCATCCAGTGCGAGGCGTGCCACGGGCCGGGCAGCCTGCACGCCGCGAACCCGCGCGGGGTGTCGGTCAAGGCCTCACGGGATAGCGAGATGTGCGGCGAGTGCCATCGCCGCGCGGCGGTCGAGCTGGTCGACGCGAAGGACGGCTTCATCGAGCACCACGAGCAGTACGAGGAGTTGTTCCAGGGCAAGCATGTGACCATCAACTGCGTCACGTGCCACGATCCGCACGTGGGCGTGATTCAGTTGCGCGAGGCGGAGAAACAGACGACGCGTACGACGTGCGAGAACTGCCACTTCAAGCAGGCCAAGACGCAGAACAACAAGATGCACGTTGCGGCCAAGGTGGACTGCATCACGTGCCACATGCCGAGGATCGTCAAGACCGCTACAGGGGACGCCAAGCGGTTCCAGGGTGACATCCGGACGCACCTGATGGCGATCGATCCAGAACAAATCTCGCAGTTCAGCGAGGACGGCAAGACGGCCGCGTCACAGATCGGCCTCGACTTTGCCTGCCGTCAGTGCCACGTCGAGGGTGGCACGGCATCCGTGAAGACCGACGCAGAGTTGACCGCTGCGGCCACCGGCTACCACACGCCGGCGCCGAAGAAGTAGCCGACGCCCTGCCCAGAGCGGGCAAGTAGTACGGCAGGCCGCGCTACTCGTGTGGCCTGCCGGTATCGACGTCCGTCTGCTTCAGATAAACATCGAACTACCGGACTTGAGCCTTCAGGCGGATCACCGGCTAAAGCCTCTAGTCCGGAGTTCGGGTTGTGTCTTTCTCATCATGTAAAAGGAACGCGGCTTCTGTCAGAAACCGCGTTTTCGGGTAACTGTTACTTCTGCGCGGTCGGCTGCGCCGTCCCCATCAGCCGTTCCGCGCTGATCTGCGCCTGCCGCGCGAGGTCGATCGCATTGCCGAGCACGCGCGCCGCTTCCTGCGGGCTGTGGAAGCCGGTCGAGTTCTCCGACATCACGAAGTCATAGCGCATGGACGCCTGCCGGTGGAAGTTCTGCGCTTCCTTCAACTGCTCATCCGTGAAGCCAGCCGCCTTCGCCTTTGCCATCGCGTCGATGGCCGCTTCCATCGCGCCCTCAGTCGCGCGGAGCAGTTGCGCGGTGTTGTTCTGGATAATCAGGATGCGGTCTTTGAGCGCCTGCTCGTCCTGCTTGTGGCACGTGCCGCACGCCTGGTTGACGTTATCGAGTGGGCTGCGCACCCAGTGATCGGAAACCTTCACCGAGCCGTCGCGGACGTAGGGCATGTGGCAGTCCGCGCACGAAACGCCCGACCGGTAGTGCAGGCTGGTCGAGAACATCTCGAATTCCGGGTGCTGCATCTTTAGCATGGGCGCGCCGGTTTCCTTGTGCGTCCAGTCCTTGAAGCCGTACTCGTCGTAGTAATCGTTGATGTTCTCGATCTGGAGCCCCTTTTCCCACGGGAAGGTCAGCTCCTTCTTCTCGCCCTTGAAGTAGTACTCGACGTGGCACTGCGCGCAGACGTACGTCCGCATCTCCTGCCGCGTGGCCTGCGACAGGTCAATCCCGCGCTTCTCCATCGCGTTCTTGAACGCGGGCCGGCTGATCCACAACTCCATCGTGTCCGGGTTGTGGCAGTCCCGGCAAGTGGAGCCTGCGTGCAGCTTGTCGCTTAGCTCGGCGTACGGCGTCGAGTTGAAGGTTTCCCAGCCCATGTCCTCGATCAGCAGCGGCGCTTCTGCGGCATGGCAGTTGGCGCACGCGCCCGGCTGCTTCACGACTTGCTGGCGCCGGGTCTCCTTCTGGTCGATAAGCGCCCAGTAGTGGCCGCGCTCCTCGTTGAAATCCTCGGCGAAGGCATAACCCGCCCAGACGCGCTTGAGGATCGGGTACTTTTCCAGCTTGTTATAGAGCTTTGACCCGCCGTAGGGCGTCTCATTCGTGTCGATCTGCGTCTTCTTGAACGTGTCGTACTGCCGCGGGAAGTTCTGCCCCCACACGGCCGGGTCGAGTTCGCGGTCGGCGATTTCGACAGTCTTGAGGGGGTACTCGACCGCTTCCGCCTTGCGGGTTTGAATGTTGGTCAGGAGGGCCGCAACGCCGCCCATGACCACGAGGCCGAGCAGAAACGCGAGCCCTACCCAGAGCCACGCGCGCTTGGACTTCATAACTCCTCCTTATTGCGTGCCATGTCCAACGCCCTCGTGACACGTGAGGCAGTCGGTGGGTTCCTCCGTGCCGGCGTGGTTCATGCTGACGGTCAGGTCGCCGTGACAGTAGAGGCACGCATGCTGCGTGACCTCCCGGTTCATTTCGGTGATGCGGATCGGCTCGGCGAACGCGCCGGTCGTAAACATCAGGCTATGCCGGAAGCCGTTGATGCCCTTGACCGCATACTTCGAGACGATGTTATTGTGAGGCGTGTGGCAATCGTTGCACGTCGCCACCGCATGATGGGTTCCGCGGTTCCAGCGGTCGAACTGCTCGCGCATGATGTGGCAGTTCGCGCACGACGCCGGATCGTTGGACAGGTACGATAAGCCCTGGGCGTAGGAAAAAGTGAACCCGCCCAGCCCGACAATGCCGCCGAACAGGCCGGCCAGCGCAAGCCAGATCCACAGCGGAAAGACACTGAGGAAGCGAGGACCCCGCGGGCTGGCAGGACCGGTAGTGGGCGTCCCGGGCTCGGACGCCCCGGAAGTGGGAGGAGCGTTCTGCATCTGGACTCCTTCGTCGAATCAGTGATGCCTATGGAATGATATTACCATTACGAATGAATTTGAACCAGTTCAAGAGCCAGCGGCACGTCCTTTCCGCTCAACTGGATCGCCTGCTGCGCGATAAACACCAGGCCGCGGCAGCACGGCACCTCCATGTAAGCCACACGAATGCTTCGGATACTTGCAGCTTTGATCATCTGCGCCAGCTTGTTGACGTACGCCTGCCCGTCGTCCAGCTTCGGGCAGCCGACCGCAATCGCACCGTCCTTCATGAAGTCCGCGTGCATGTTGGGGTTGGCGAAGGGCACGCAGTCTGCGATGAGGGTGAGGTGAGCGTCCTGGAGGAAGGGCGCGTTCGGCGGCAGCAGCGTCAACTGCACGGGCCACTGGCGCAGTTCAGATTTCACGCGCGGCGCCCCGCTGTCACCGTTCGGCCCGCCCTGATCGCCCAGTGTCGGCTGCTCCCACGCGTCCATGCGGACGGAGGGGCACATGGCGACCGGCGCCCGCTGCGGCTTCGGTTGATACGACGAAGTCATGCCGTGCGCCTTCAAATGCTCGACGTGGCGTTCGACTAACTCCGGCGACTTCTCGCCGAGGTACCGCAGCACGCCCGGCTCGTCGTACTGGTCAACCTCCAGCTCCGTCACCGTCAGCGCGCCCTGCGGGCAATCGCCCAGGCACGCGCCCAGTCCGTCGCAATAGCTTTCCTTCACGAGACGCGCTTTGCCGTCAATCACCTGTAGCGCGCCTTCCACGCACGAGGGCACGCAATTGCCGCACCCATCGCACTTCTCTTCGTCAATCGTAATGATCTTGCGAATGGTCTTCATAAATGATGCCTCAACTCTTCTTAAACTGGCTTAACACGTCCGCGCCCACGCACTGCTCCGCATAGCGGCACCACTGGATGCACGACTGGAGATTGTTGTACACCACAAAGCCGCACCTGTCGCACGCGACCTTTTTGTCGATGGAGAACAACTCCACGTCTCCCCCGCATTCGGGGCAGGTCTTGATCGTCAGCGTAATGTCTTTGCGCAGGCTCGCTGAGCCGGGACAGAAGTGTTCGAGCATGGCGGCGCTCCTCTGGTGCGCGATAGAGGACGGCGGACGCGTCCTTAACTGGCATATCCGATTGTACCTTGCGTAACAGAGGGTGTCAGAGACTTAAGTCGCTTGGGGCACGGGGAAACCGGAAAGAAAACGTCCCGCCGGGGGGTGGGCAATTAACTGCCACGCCCTTGCGGTCTGCCTTTATCAATCGGATGAGCATCATGAGTAGTCACAACGCGGCTCAAACGTCGTCTCCTGTGGACTTAACCGAAGAACAGTGGAGGGTGCTGGCGCTGTTGGCCGAGGGAACACGAACAAAGAGATTGCGGTAAAGATCGGTCGCAGCAAGAATATTGTCGACAAGATGTTGAGCAACGGGCCGGACTACTATGCGATTTATCCCAGAATCGGCGTGAGCAACGGTTCAGTTCTCGGTTCACGACCCCAGAGGGGATTTTGCCCTCCAGCCGTTGAGGCCCTTGCTGGATGCGCTCTACACGCTGGGCGACAGCGCGAGTTTGGCCGCAGCCCTGCTCATTGTGCTGCCGCGCGCGCTGAGGCTGTGGGAACGTCCGGTGCGGCGCTCCATGCTGTTTCTGGCCGCCGGGATGGTTGTGATGTTCCTCTCCGGCTGGATCTACATCGTGACAACCTATCTGCCAGACGCGCATCCCCTCAAGTTCGTGCGCGGCAACAGCATCGACTTCGGCTTTGCCACCGCATTCCTGCTCATGGGCGTGGCGATTGGCCTGCTCCCGGCTCAGGCGCATCGCAATTGACCTGATCCCCGCGCTTTCACTTCGCGATTGTTACGTGAGATCTGCCGCGTCTCTCCATCATTCCTCCACAGTTCCGGCTTATCCTTCCATCATCAGCGCACGACAATTCGCAAACGACGCTGGAGATTGATGGAGGCAAGTATGTTCGGCAGACGTTGGATCGGATTCGCGCTCGTCGCGTTGCTCATCGTCGTCGTCATCTCGACGGTGGGGGGCGGCCAGGCGCAGCAAAACGCGTGGATACAAGGATATATGGCCGGACGGCTCTCGGCCAGCACAGACGGCGGCGCAGCTATTGCGCCGTACATGGTTCCCGGCAGCCCGTTCATGCCTCGTTACGAGGGCTTCGGCCACGGCATCGGCCTGTTCATCGGGCTGGGGTTCCTGGCGCTCGGCTTCTTCGCCCTCACGCGCGGCCGCGGGCATCATGAGCGCTGGCGGGCGCGCAAAGAGGAGTGGGCGCGGCGGATGGAGGAGGAAGCGCGGCGCTGGCATGAGCAGGCGGACAACGCGAACGAGGAGCAGCGCACGGTGTAACGCGTAACTCGCAGGCGGGGCGGTAGCGCAGGCTGCAAACTTGCGCTACTATCCTGCTCAAGGAGCAGTTGAGTGAACGGAACCATCCTGGTCGTGGATGACGAACCGCAGATCATCCGCCTCGCGCAGGATTATCTGGCGCGGGACGGTTTTCGCGTGGTCACAGCCGGCGACGGCGTCACGGCGTTGGCCCAGGCGCGCCACGAGCCGCCTGACCTGGTTGTGCTTGACCTGAACCTCCCCGGCATGGACGGGCTGGAAGTGTGCCGCGCGCTGCGCCGAACGTCCGACGTGCCGGTGATTATGCTGACAGCGCGCGCCGAAGAAACCGACCGGCTCATCGGCCTGGAGCTCGGCGCGGACGACTACATTGTCAAGCCCTTCTCGCCGCGTGAGTTAGTCGCCCGCGTACGCGCCGTGCTGCGCCGCGCGCGTGGCGCTGTCCGGGAGCCGTCGCTAATTCACGCCGGCAATCTTGAGATCGACGTCGAAGGCCATGCGGTCCGCCGCGACGGCGAAGAAGTCGCGCTGACGCGCAGCGAGTTCAACCTGCTCGCCATCCTCGCGCAAAATCCGGGCCAGGTCTTCTCACGCGAGCAACTGCTGGAGCGCATCCACGGCGTGGCGTACGACGGCTTCGACCGCAGCGTCGACTCGCACATCAAGAACCTGCGCCGCAAGCTCGAGGCGGACCCCCTAGCGCCGCAGTACGTCTTGACCGTGTACGGCGTCGGCTACAAATTCGCAAGTGAGGTGGCCGAGTGAAGGAGCGCAAGGGTCCGCCCTTCCGGCCGCCCGGGCCGAGGCCGTGGGGCGATGAGGCGGCAGGCGGGTCTCACCGGCGCGGGGGACGGATGCGACACCGGCGGTTGTTCTGGCGCTTCCTCGGCGGCTTGGTCTTTGCGGCGGCGCTCTTTCTGGGTTGGACGGCCGCGCTCGCGTTCGTCGTCGGCCGCCTGACCGGCTCGGCCACGAACGCGCCCCTGGCGGCCTGGATAATTGCGGTGCTGATAACGCTGGCGCTGCCCGTCGCGGCCCTGACGCTGCTGCGGATCGGGTTTGCGCGGCTGATCGTGCCGCTGTCCGACCTGGTGCAGGCGGCTGATGCGGTGGCCGAGGGTGACCTTTCGGCCCGCGTGCAGGAGACGGGCCGGGGACCGATGGGACGCCTCTCTCGCGCGTTCAATCGTATGACGAGCGAGCTGGAGCAGGCGGACAAGCGCCGCCGCAACCTCACGGCGGACGTGGCGCACGAGCTGCGCACGCCACTGCATATCATTCAGGGTAATCTCGAAGGTGTGCTCGACGGTGTGTACGAGCCGACCGAGGAGCACATGCGCGCTACGTTGGCCGAAACGCGCTCACTGGGGCGTCTGATCGAGGATTTGCGCGTGCTGTCGTTGGCGGAGGCGGGCGAACTGCCGTTGACGCGCGAGCGTATCGACGTGGCTGAGTTGCTGGCGGACGTTCAGACCAGTTTCAGCGGGCAGGCGGAAGCGGCTGGCGTCGCGCTGATCATTGCGCCACTGTCTGCGCCGCTGGCTGTCACCGGTGATGCCGGGCGGCTCGACCAGGTGCTCAGCAACCTCGTCGCGAACGCACTGCGCCACACTCCGGCCGGCGGACAGGTAATGCTCTCCGCGATTGAGTCACAGGACAGGGTGGAGATCAGCGTCAACGACACAGGGCCGGGCATTTCCGAGGAAGATTTGCCTTATGTGTTCGACCGGTTCTGGCGCGGGGATCGGGCGCGCGACCGGAGCGCGGGGCATAGCGGGCTCGGGCTGGCGATTGCGCGGCAGCTTGCGCGGGCGCACGGCGGCGAATTGACCGTGGTCAGCCGGCCGGGCGCGGGCGCGACGTTTACGCTGACGCTTCCGAAAGAGGGGTTGCCTCTGCGGGCAGGCTGAGGACGATCAGATAGGGCAGGCCGATTGCGCCCACCGGGCAGGCCGGTTCGCACTGGCCGTCATATTCGCACAGATCGGGACGCGCAAGGTTGACTTTGCCGTCGCTCAGGGCCAGCGCGCCCGCTCCGCACGCAGGCAGGCACTCGCCGCAACCGTCGCAAAGCTCCAGGTCAATTTCGGGCAGAACTTCATTCATCATACGGTTCACTCCAAACGCGAAAACGCTCCGCGACTGCTTTCACAATAAACCGCGAAGCGCCCTCCTGTAAGCTACTTTTGTCGCTTTCCCGGCTAGATTCCTTCGCCCACCGCAATCAGCCCTTCGCGATCCTTGATGACAATGCGGTGCCGGTCGAACTCGATCAGCCCATCCTCGCTCAACTCGCGCAGCGCGCGGCCGATCATCTCGCGCACCGTGCCGAGGCGCGCGGCCATCTCCGCCTGCGTGACCATCTGGCTGCGATCCAGTTCACCCACGGTGGTCGCGCGTTCTGCCTCGCTCAGCAGCAACCGCGCCAGCCGCGACTTGACCGAGCGCAGCGACAAATCCTCCACCATCGCGACCAGATGCCGGGCGCGGCGCGCGATGCTTTCGATCAGCGCCCAGGCGAGGGAGGGGTGCGCAGTGGCGAGCCGCTGCATTTCTGCCCGCGTGATGACGTAGAGCGTCGCGTCCGTCAATGCGCCCGCGCTGGCAGGATTAGGGCCGCCGTCGAGCACCGCCACGTCGTTGAAAGTGTCGCCCGGCCCCATGCGGTGCAGGATCTGCTCGCGCCCCTGCGGCGAGACCTTGAAGATTTTGACCTCGCCGGCCCCGATGATATGCAGCCCCGCGCACGCGTCCCCTTCGAGGAAGATGACCTGCCCCCGGTCGAAGCGGCGCTCGACTGCGGCAGCGGCCAACGCCTCCAGCACGGCATCGGGCAGCGCGGCGAAGTACGGCACGCGGCGGAGCAGGGGCAAGGCCGGATGCGCGCTCATACGGCCAGGATCACCCGCGCGTCGACCGCAACCGCGCCTTCAGGCAGCGCCAGCAACGGGTTCACGTCCAGTTCGACGATCTCGTCATGATCTGCGGCGAGCCGTCCGATGCGCACGATGGCATCGACCAGCGCGGCGCGATCCGCCGGCCGCGCGCCGCGCAGCCCGCTCAACAGCTTCGCGGAGCGCACCTCGTCGATCATCGCCTCCGCATCGTGTTCGGTCAGCGGCGCGATGCGGAAACTCACGTCCGCCAGCGCCTCGACGTAGATGCCGCCCAGCCCGAACATCACCAGCGGCCCGAACGTGGGGTCGCGCTTGATGCCGATGATGACCTCCTGCCCGCCGTGGATCATCTCCTGAACTTGAACGCCACGGATGCGCGCATCGGGATGCGCGGCCTTTGCGCGCTGGAGGATTGCCTCAAACCCCTCGCGCACGGCAGCCTCGTCCTGCGCGCCGACGATCACGCCGCCGATGTCCGACTTGTGCAGGATGTCCGGGCTGGCGATCTTGAGCGCGATGGGATAACCCACGCTGTCGGCGAAGGACACCGCATCGTTCGGGTCGACCGCAAGCGCCGATTGCGCGGTGCGGATGCCGTACGCTTCGAGCAGTGGCAGCGCTTCGGCCGCATCGAGCGCGGTCTTGCCCGCCGCATGCGCGAAGGTAAGGATGTCCTGCGCCTTGCGCCGTCCGCGCGCGCGGCTCGCCCGCTCGGCATTCAATGCTTCCGGGCTGAACTCTCGCGCCGCAAACCGCTCCTCGAATGCGCGCCGTTGGCGCAGCGCGCCCATCGCGCGCACCGCGTCCTCCGGGAAGGTGTATGCCGGGATGCGCAGCGCGTGCGCCTTTGCCAGCGCCCCTGTCAGGCTTACGTCGCCCATCAGGCACGCGACGACGGGCTTGCGCGGCTCGGCCTGCGCAACTGCCGCTGCGCCAAATGCCTCCACGACCGCGACGGGATTGACCAGCACCTGCGGCACGAGGACGGCCAGCGCGCCGTCGCAGTTCGGATCGGCCAGCACCGCGTCCATCGCCGCGCGATAGCCGCGCTCGTCCGCGCCGCCGAGCAGGTCGACCGGCCCGCCGAGTTGCGCGTCCGCTGCGACGACGGGGCGCAATGTTGCCTGTGTTTCCGCTGACGAGCGCGCCAACCTCAGCCCGACCGACTCCAGCGTGTCCGCAGCCAGGGCAGCCGGGCCACCTGCGTTGGTGACGATGGCGATGCGATTGCCGGCGGGGAGCGGCTGGTAGGCGAACGCCAGCGCCGCATCGAACAGCGCCTGGATGCTCTCCACCTCCAGCGCGCCTGCCTGCCTGCATGCCGCGCGAAATGCCGCATGCGCGCCGGCCAGCGCGCCTGTGTGCGAGGCGGTCGCGGCCTGCCCGCTGCCCGTCCGCCCGGTTTTCAGCGCAATTACCGGCTTCTTTGCCGCAGCCGCTGCCAGCGCAGGCATAAACTCCGCCCCGCCCTTCACGTCCTCCAGGTACAGCGTCAGCACCTTCGAGCTGTTGTCATCGGCGAGGAAACGGATCACGTCCGTCTCGTTGACGTCGGCCTCGTTGCCCAGGCTGAGGAAGCGGCTGAACCCGATGCCCTGCCCGATGGTCCAGTCGATCACCCCGCCGCACAGCGCGCCCGACTGCGAGAGGAACGCGATGTCCCCGGCCGGGGGCATGCCCTTGACGAAGGTTGTGTTGAGCGGCGTGATGGTGTCGATGACGCCGATGCCGTTCGGCCCCATGACGCGCATTCCGTAGCGCTGCGCGACCTCGACCATCTCGCGCTCGCGCGCCGCGCCTTCCGGTCCCACCTCACGGAAGCCGCCGGAAATGACCACCGCCGCCCTGATCCCGCGCTTGCCGCAATCCTCGATGGCGCCGCTGACGGCAGAGGCCGGGATGATGAGCACGGCCAGCTCGACCGGGTCGGGGACTTCGGAGATATGCCCGTAGCAGCGCAGGCCGAGGATTTCGTCGGCTTTCGGGTTGATCGGGTAGATGGGGCCGGGGTAGCCGGTGTCCGGGTCGACCAGGTTGCGGATGACGCCGTAGCTGAGCTTGGATGGATCCCGGCTGGCGCCGATGACCGCGACGCCGTCGGGGGTGAAGAAGGGTTGCAGGGAGGCTGAACGGTCGATCACGCGAGGCTCCTTACTTCGCCAGCGCCGCGAGCGCGACGTCGGGCGTGTCGGTGATGATCGCGTCCACGCCGAGGCCGGCCAGCCGTCGTATGTCCGCCTCGTCGTTGACCGTCCACACGCGCACCGGCATCTTCCGCTTGCGCGCCGCAGCCATATACTCCGCCGTCACCATGTCCTTTTCAGGGTGCAACCCGTCTGCGCGCGAGTGACGCAGCGTCAGCCCCCACCGCGTCCATCCGGCCAGATCCGCCGCCAGTAACAGCGCATGCTCGATCTGCGGACCGGCGGTCCTGGATTTGCGGAGGGCGAACGGATTGAAGGAGCTGATCACGACGTCGTCGATCATCCCGTGCCGCCGAACGGCGTCGACGACATCAGGGCCCAGGTTGGACTGCGAGACTTCGATGGTCTTCAGTTCGATATTGACCAGCAGCTTGCCCTTCGCCGTCTCCAGCGCCTCGTCCAGCGTGGGGATTTGCGTTCCGGCGAACTCCGGCCCGAAGTGCGAGCCTGCATCGAGACTGCGCAACTCGTCGAACGTGAGCGCGCTGACGCGGCCCGTCCCGTTGGAGGTCTTTTCGAGCGAGAGGTCGTGGAAGATGACCAGTTTGCCGTCCGAGCTATACTGGACGTCGAGCTCGATGCCGTCGGCGCCGAGCCGGATGGCCGCTTCAAACGCCGGGATCGTGTTCTCCGGCGCAACCCGCTTCGCGCCCCGGTGCGCGAAGACGAGCGGGCGGTTTGTGACAGTGCGTTTCATCGTGACCTCGTTGTCGTGGATAGCCGTCAGGTTGGTAGCAAGCGCTTCAGCGCGAGACGGGCGCTAAAGCGCCTACTACGAACGGTTTTTAGCGCGCCTTGCGCGCCAGTTCGACGAGCTTTTGCCCGTCCCATAGTTCGATCGGCTTGCCCGCAGCCCACTCGCGCGCGCGCTTTGAAATCGCGCCGGTCGTTGCCAGCCACGCGCGATCCCCGCGCTCGTGGATCAACGTGCCATATAGCTCGCGCACAGCGGGCTCGCCCACGGTGCCCCGATACCGCTTGCACTGCACCAGCCCCGTCCTGATCGGCGGCTTCGACACCTCGATGTCGACGCCGTGGTCGCCGCTGTATGGCGTGTTGCGGACGCGAAAGCCGTTTAGCTCGAACATCATGCCGATCCACACCTCGAACTCGGCGGGGTCGAGCGCCAGCATCTCGGGCAGGGTGCGCACGCGTCCGAAGCGACGGCGCAGGGACGACTTGCCGGCGTTGCGTTGCGCCAGCAGCACCGGCCCGGCGAGCGCCAGCATGTGCAAAGCCGCCGCCACGAGGGGAATCCACACGGGCAGCCAGCCCTCCCACCACCCCAGCCCGATGCGGAGCGCAATCACCGCAGGCCAGATGAGGATCCACAGCGCGCCGCCCAGCAACCACAGCCACGGCGCGCGCCCCGGCTCCACCATCTCTGCGTCTGTCGCCTGGCGCGCCAGCATGTTGAGCGCCCCCCGCCGGGAGAGCTCGGCGCGAGCGCGCGCCACTTCCTCCGGCGACGGCATCCAGTCGGGTTCGCCCGAAACCTGCCCGTCGTCGTATGGCATCAGCGAGGCTTGATATTTGAGCAGCACGGCGTTTGTCCTCGATACGGGCGAAGCGCCCTAGCGTCGGTACTCGACCACGGTCACGCGCGCAAACTCGGCCCGATCCACCTCTTGCGCGTTCGCGCCTAACCACTGGCCGGTCAGGTCGCGCTGGTCCCACATGGCGGATTCGGAGGAGACGAGCCACACCGTGTCGGCCCCGCCCAGGCGCGTCGCCATCCACGCGTCCGCTTCCGCACCGCTCATCCCTGCGTTGGTGTACGGCCCGTCCACGCCCTGCCAGCGGGGGTCGCGTGCATCGTGGGCGTTGCTCGCATAATACGCAAACGTGTGTCGATTGTACGGAATCTGGAACATGAGCGCATCGTCGGGCTGCCACCGGGACGTAACGTATGCGGCGGCTGCCCGGAAGTCGGCCTTGATCGGCTGAGTGGCTTGAAGATACATGCTCCAGCCGTTCAGCGCAAGTATGGCGGCTCCAACTGCGACGCCGAGCGGACGCCATTCCCCCGCCAGCGCGACGATCCCGCAGGCCAGCAGCGCGAGGAACGCAGGCATGGCCCAGATCAGGTAGCGGTCGGTGAAGATGGGCATGCCGAGCGACACGAGATAGATGAGCAGCGGCGGGAGGAACAGCCAGCTTGCCAGCAGCAGGACGACGCGCCAGCGGCCAGGCAGGGCGCGCGCGTGCGTTCGCCTCGAAAGCGGCCACAGGATCAGCCCGGCCGCCAGCGCGATCATGTAGGGCAGCAGCGAGACGGGCCGAATGCCGAGCACCCCACGGCTGAACGCGCCGGCCAGCACCTGCGCGATGTCGCCGAGCGGGACAAACGGATGCCCGGTCGTGAAGGACGAACTCCACGTCTGCGGGGCCCAGCGCAGGAAGGGGACATAGGGCAGCGCCAGCGCCAGCAGGTAGAGGATCGTGTTGCGCAGGCGAACGCCGAACGGACCCGGCGGCAGGACGAGCAGCCAGATCGCCTGGACGGGCAGGATCAGGACCGCCAGCAGATGGGTGTAGAAGCTCAGGCTGGTGACGACGTACAGGACGACCCATGCGGCAAGGCGGCGAGCCGGGCTGTCCTCACGCCGGGCAATTTGCGTGATCGCCAGCAGCGAAGCGGGCGCGAGGACGGTGAGCAGGGCGTACATCTTCGCTTCCTGCCCGTACCACACGCCGTACGGCGCAGTCGCCATAAGCAAGGCGGCGAGCAGAGCGACATTTCGACCGGCGAGGCGGCGCACGAGGAGATATAGCAGCGGCACGCTCAACGCGCCGGCGAGGGCGGCGGGGAAGCGGAGCGCAAACTCGCTGTTGCCGGCAACGTCCAGCCACGGGCGGAGCGCGAGGAAGAAGAGCGGCCCGTTCTGTCCCGGCTGCCGGAACATGGCGATGAACTCACTGAGCGGCTGCGTGGCAAAGAGGAGCGCGTCGACCTCGTCGCGCCACAGGCTCTGGTTGAGCAGGCCCAGGACGCGCAGCGCAAACGCCAGCAGCGTGAGCGCAAGGACGGCCAACCGGGAGGCGCGCGACGACATGGGCTAGGAATCGCTGTTGCGGCGCGCCAGCACGATGATGTAGATCACGCCGCCGATTACCAGCGCGCCGCCGCAGATGAGCCACAGCACGTTCAGGATCGCGACGCTGGCAGCCACCACGGGGTTTCGGGGCGGCCGTGGGGTCGGCGTCGGGAAGCCTTCGTCGGCCCCGCCGGAGACGGGCGGCTGCGCCAGGGGGAGCGACCGGACCTCTTCCGGGTTGGTGATCGTGGGCGCAGGGAGGAAGCCGCTCACGGTCGGGGTGGGCAGCGCAGCGGTGGGCAGCGGGACGGAGGTGGGCGCGTCCAGCGGCGGGAACGTTTCGACCGGCAGCGGCCGTTCCGGTTCAGGGAAGGTCGTCGGCGCGCCGATGTCCGGCGGCGCGAACGGCGTGATGGTGGCCGTGGGCGTTGCGGTCGGCAGCAGCGGCGAATCCTGCGCAGACGGTCGGGCGGCGGTCGCGCCGGAGAAGAACAGGGTTAGCGCCGCCGCGACAATGGCGACGACGATCAGGAGCGAGAACGAGCGGGTTTGCGTACGCACGAATCGGTGAGCTTTCTGGCAAGATGCAATTCAGTCGGTCATTATAGCATCGTGCGGCGCAAC
>CAZPTI010000063.1:0-20327 GCA_964588925.1 uncultured Anaerolineales bacterium
TTGTTGCCGGTCGCGCCCGTCTGGTTGTTGGCGGACTGGTTGTTGCCCTGCCAGCTCACGCCGCTGCCCGTCACGGAGAGCGTGTAGTTGCCGCTGGCCGCACCGCCGCTGGTCGTCTCGACCATGACATAGTAGTTGCCGGCGGTGTTGAACGAGCCGGTCCAGTACTGGTCGCCGCCGAACTGGTCATTGGCGGAAGAGCGGCCGACCGGGTTCGCATTTGCGCCGAAATTGCCCTGCGCGTTCTGGATGTCCTGCTGCGTCCACACGCTGAACTGCGCGTTGCTGCCGCTCAGGCGAATCTGGATCGGCGAGTTGTCGCCCGCGTAGCGGAAGACGTACCACTGCCGCTGGCCCGCGTTGAGGTTCTGGCTGCCCTGGCGAAGGCTATTGAACGCCGAGCCGGGGTCGTCGCCCTGGTTCTGATTCTGGTTGGTCTGATTGTTCTGGTTTGTGGTCGCGCCCTGATTCTGCATGGCGTCCTGGTTGCCCGTGCCGGTCTGCGCGAAGCCGACGCTGGCGAAGGCCAGGCTCAGCAGGAGCGCGATGATCGATACGACGAACAGTTTTCGGTACATACACACCCTCCCTTGTCGATACTCAGAACTACGAGAGGGATGATGTCATAATGTCAAAAATAAATGTGTAAGGCGTCTACCAAAAAGAGGAATCCTGGGGAAAGTGGGTGAGGAGACGCCGCGAATCAGGCGAATTCGGACGAATTTGCCTGATTCGCGGCGGAAAAGCGTTACTTCGTCTGCTTGGCGTGCACGAGCGTTGCGGTGAGCGTGCCGTCGGCCTTCTCCGTGCCGACTACGGTCACGCGCGCGCCGACCTTGACGAACTGCTGGCCTGCGATGCGCGTGGACTCGGTGACGACGATCGTCTTGCCGCTGACGACCCACTCGCCGACCATGCCCTCCGCGGGCAGCGTCTCGATCGTGCCCATGAGCTGGAACGGCTTGGAGCCTTCCGCCGGGGCCATCACGCTGACGAGCAGCGCCTTGATGACGGCGCCCTCGGTGTAGCCGACCACGTGCACGGTCGCGCCCACCTCGGCCAGCGCCTTCTTCTGCATCACCTTCGTCTGCGCGGTGACCTCGACCTGCTTGCCGGCGACGGTCCAAACGCCGATCAGGCCGCTTTCGGGCATGGCCTCGATCTTGCCCTTGACGTTCTGCGGCTGCCGCCAGCCGCCCTGCTCGTTCCACGCGACCTTGATCGTCCGGGCCAGCAGCGAGCCGTCTTCCTGCATCATGACGGAGACGTGGGCGAGCAGACCGACGACCGGCTTGCCCATGATCTTCGTGTCCGCGTTTGCGGCAATGGTTACGCCGCTGATCGTCCACTCGGTCTCGGAGAAGGCTTCGATCGCGCCGTAGATTTCGACGTCCTCTTGCTCTTCGACGGACTTGATCGAGGTGGCGACGAGGCCGGTTTCCGTCTGGACTGCATGGACCTCGACCCAGCCGTCTACCATCATGGGCTCGCCGCGGTCGCTGATTTCCGTTTCTTCGTTCACCGTGAAGTCGATGCCGGCCACGGTCCACACGCCCATGTCGCCTTCGGGCATGACCTCGAGCGGGCCGATCACGCGCATCTCGGCGGGCATGACGGTCAGCTTGATCGCCAGCAGCGTGCCGTCGCTCTGCTTCTTCGCCATGACATCGGCCCACATGCCGGCCGCCGCGTCCTCTTCGGTTGCCATGCGGATCTTCGTGTTGGCGTCCGTCTTGACCGTCTGCCCCGCGATGATCCACGGATCGGTGGCGGTCGCGGGCACAGTGGTGATGACGCCCGCGAACTTCACGTCGAAGGCCGCGCCATCCGGCTCAGCGGCTGCGGCGAGCGCGGGCGTGACGAGAAGGCTGACCAGCACGAGCAGGGCCAGCAGCGCGTTCAAACGATGCTTCATAGTGTGTACCTCCTGTTGTTACTTGCGGCTCATAGGCAGATAAACATGGCACCCCGCAATGCTCACGTCATCCACGAAGAATGCGGTAGGGTTGGTGCTGTCGTTGCGCGCAAGGAACTGCAACTGGACGGTTTGGCCTGCGTAGGCCGACAGGTCGAGCGTCACTTTCTCCCACGGCGGCCGGTCGGGGTCGACGCCCAGCCGGATGAACTCTTTCAGCAGCGAGCCGTCCGTCTTGAGCAGGCTGACCGTCAGGTAGTCCGCGGTGTCGCCGGGCGCAGTCTCCTGCGTCCACTGCTCCCACCAAAACGTGAGGAGCACGGGCCGGTGGGGCAGGGTGACTGTCTGCCGGATCGCGTGGTTGGTGTTGTTCACATCGCCGAGGTAGGCGCCGTACTTGCCCGTACGCGGGTTGAGCGTGTCGACGAGGGAAGTTCCGCTGGCGCCGCTCTGCGTCCAGTTTGCGCCGACGGGAGTTGCCTCGAAGTTGCCGTTCTTCACGACGACGGGACAGGTGGCGGCCACATCGGGCGCCGGGGAAGGGGCTGCCGCTGCGGGGAGCGCGCTCCCGAACAGCAGGACGCCGCAGGCAAGCGCAATGAGGGCCTGCCGAAATCTGCGCATATACTACCCTCCGTTGGGATTCGACGCACCGACTGCACCGCCTGGTCGAGCGTCTCTTAGGTGCTAACGAAGGGCGGGGCGGATGGTTACGCGCGACGCGCTGAAGCGCGCACTACAAGCGGTTCAGCGTCTGTTCCATTCTTGCCACATCGCGCATTTTGCGGTAGAAATGATGTTCGTATCGCGTTTGCGTATGGAGGACCCCATTGTCTACGAAGAAAGAAACGCAGGTTGATCCTTTGCTCCCGACCGTGAATGAGCCGGGGACGTATGCCTGGTGCGAAGAAGTCGTTGTGCGCATGAACGCCGCGTGGGGGATGCGCGAGCAGGGGGAGCAGGGCTTCCTTGCCGCGGTGCGCGCCGCGCTGGCGAACCGCATCTGGGAGACGCTGTCGCCGCCCCCGCCGCAGGAGCCGTACACGTCGTTTGCCAACCTGATCCGCCGCACTGCGCCGCCGGGGCAGGCGGAGGCGATGCAGCTTGTCATCAAGTTTAGCGGGATGGAAGAAGATGCGGTTCAACCGCACTGGGCGGTCGCGGCGGGCGCGTCCCCACGTGACGAGGTGAGCGCGCCGTGGGATGACGCGGCGACTGCCGAAGCGGGTCTGGAAGGCGAGGACCCGCAGGTCGCGCTGGGGCGGAAGCTGCTGGAAGCGTTCGAGGCCGAGATGGCCGCGAACGGTGGGGGCGAGGTGAGCCTGCCTGCGGATTACGGGCAGGGACCGGTTGCCGAGAGCCGCGCGGCGGTTGGGGCGAGCGCGCGGAAGAGCGCCGCGGAGCGGAAGCGCGAGAAGCTGGCGCAGACGCACCCGGATTTGCTGGACGCGGTGCAGGCGGGCGAGATGACGCTGAAGCAGGCGTACGTCGAGGCGGGCATCGAAAAGCCGCCGCAGGTGCTGGACAAGCTGCAAAAGCTGTGGCGGAACGCGACGGAGGAGGAGCAGGCGCGGTTCGCGAACTGGGTGCAGGAGCAGTTGCAGAAGGCGAAGAAGGCCGCGTATGAGGCGGAGGTGTATGGGGAGGGGTGAACGCGAGACCTGACGGGTTTCCGAAACCCGTCAGGTCTATTGTTGCCCCAGCACCTTCGCCACCGCCGCGGCGCGGCTGTCCACGTCGAGCTTCTCGAAGATGGATTTGAGATAGCGCTTGACCGTATTCTCAGAGATCACCAACTCGCGCGCGATGCCCTTGTTCGGCAGGCCGGCGACCAGGAGGCGCATCACGTCCCGCTCGCGCGGGGTGAGGGGCGCGAGCGGGTCCTGCGGGACGGGGCGGGCGAGGATTTGATTGACTACATCCTTGAACTCGGCGCGGCGGAACATCTCCTTGCGCAGGCAGGTGTAGGCGCCGTGCTCCTTGAGCGCGGAGACGGCGATCTCGACTGTGGCGAAGCCGGTCAGCAGGATCGCTTCGCAGCCCGGATGGGCCGCCAGCGCATGAAGCGCGGCCAGCCCCTCCTGGTTGCCCTCGTCCTCCGCGCGCAGGGAGAGGTCGACCACGGCCAGCCGGTAGCCGCCCGCGGCGATGCGCGCGGAGGCGGTCGCGGCGTCGCCAGCCACGTCTACGGAGAGGCCGAGGTCGCCGAGGATTTCGGCGAGAATCTCCTGCCAGCCCAGATTGTCCTCGACCACTAACGCGCGCATCTTGTTAACCTTGCGCAGCGGTCGGCAGCCGCAGCCGGAAGGTGGTGCCCCGCTTGCCGTCGCTCTCCACGGTGATCGTGCCGCCGAGGCGCGTGAGGAGGGTTTTGACCCACCACAGGCCGAAGCCGAGGCGGCCGTTGCGCGCGCCGCGTCTCCGCCCCGAAACGTCGAACTCAAAGATGCGGCCGTGCATGTCCGGCGGGATGCCGGGGCCGTCGTCCGCGACGGTCACTTCCACCCACTGCCCCTGGTCGCAGCCGCTTACGCGAATCTCGCCCCGGTCGCCTAATGCCTCCCCCGCGTTGTCGAGCAGGTTGAGCAGCACGAGCGACAGTCCCTCGCGGCCGGCCATGACGGGCGGCAGGCTGGACAGCCCCGCGGCGGGTAACACGCTCACCCCGCCGGGAAGTCGCGCGGCGCGCAGCGCGTCGTCGAGGCACTCAGATACGCTTACCGGCGCGGGGGTGATGGGGCGCAGGAGGGCGAGCCGCTCGCGCACGGTCTGCATGGCGGCGAGCGCGGCGCGTTCGATCTCGGCAAGGTTGGCGGCGAGATAGGCGCTCTGGGCAAGCTGCGGCGCGCACTTGTCCTGGATGCCCTCGACGCGCGCGGGGATCGTGCCGACCTGGTTGTTCAGGTGGTGCAGCAGGTTTGCGGCCACGTCGCCCATCGCGGCGAAGCTCTCGGCCACGCCGCGCGCCTCCTGCGCCTCGGCCAGCAGTTGGCGACGCGCCGCGTTCTCCCGCGCCAGCGCCTCGTACTGCGCGAGAATGGCGTCGACCTTGCGGTCCCACTCCGCGTCGCCGCTGATCAGCTCCTCGCGCAGGCCGTGGAGGTGTTCGGCCACCTGCGCGGGCTCCTGCGTCAGCACGCGGGCGGACGTGTCGCGCAGCGCGTCGACCAGGCGGACTTGCTGGATGGCGATGACCGCCTGCGAGGCCAGCGATTGGAGCAGGTGGCTGTCGGCCTCGGTGAATGCGGCGACCTGCGGGCTTTCGAGGTTGAGCACACCGACGAGCCGCCCGCCCGCGCCGAGCAAGGGCACGGCCAACTCTGCGCGCATCTGGAGGCCGTGGTCGAGCGGGTAGTAGATTTTCGCCCAGGGCGGCTGGCGCACGTCCGCGATCATCACCGGCTGCCGCGTCTTCGCCACCATGCCCATGACGGAGGTGACGTTGATGGGCAGGGCTTCGACCGCGGGCCGGCCGAGGTTGTCGCCCGCGATGGCGGCCATGACCAGCGCGCCGCGCGAGCGGTCGACGAGGCGGAAGATGCCGTAGCGCGCGCCGGTGACTTCGAGCGCCATTTGCAGGATGGTTTCGAGCGTGTCCTGCAGGCCGGTGCGGGAGGAGATGAGCAGGCCGGCGCGGCGGAGCAGGGTCAGCTCGTCCTCCTTGCGCGAGAGGGTGCGGAGGGTGTCACGGCGCGCGCCGGCCTCGGTGAGCGCGGTCGTGGCGGTGTTGGCGAGGCTTTGCAGCAGGAGCAGCTCGCCGCGCTCGAGGGGGCGGGGGTGGGCGAGAGAGACGATCAAGACGCCAAGCTGTTGGTCGGCCACGCGGAGGGGGAGGGTGATGCTGTCGCTGTCGGACGCGATGGGCCATTCGCCGAGCGCAATGGACGCGCTCGCGCCGTCGGTCACGCCCTCTGCGGCGGCCTCGATCCGGCGCAAGAGCGCGTCAAGCCCGGCCGGGTCGTCGCCGTCCAGCCGGTTGACCGCCGCGGCCAGCGCGTTGATGCGCTCGAGGCTGAGCAGGAGGCGGGATTCGTCCATGTGGGGCATTATAAGCTGCGTGTGTGCGGGAACAAAGCGGGCGCTGAAGCGGCGGCGCGTGCGCCGGTTACTACGAACGGTTTGTAGTGGGCGCTTCAGCGCCGTCGCGCTATCGTTTCACGGGCGTCCGCGCGTCGATGTCGTCGGGGTATTGCAGCGCGTCACGGCCGCGCTCGCCGGTGCGGATGCGGATGACGTCGTCGACCGGGTAAACGAAGATGATGCCGTCGCCCTCGGCGCCGGTGCGCGCGGCGTCCATGATCGCCTGGATGGTTCGCTCGACGTTGTGGTCGGACAGGATGATGTTTAGCTGGAGCTTGGGGATGAGGTCCATGCGGTAGGACGTGCCGCGCCAGGAGAGCTCGATGCCGCCCTGCCGGCCGTGCCCGCGCACCTCAAACACGTTCATCCCCACGATGCCGATGGCGCGCAGCGCATCCTTTACCGCGTCCAACGCCTCTTCCCGGATAATCGCTTCGATCTTTTTGGTCATGTCAACCCTCCGCAACTGCCTTGCCTGCTGCCCGCACTGCCGGGGCTTGCTGCGTCAGGCGACCGCCCGGCATCTTCACGTCGACCGTGGTGTAGCCCTGCGCGCCCATTTCGGGGAGGTCGAGGCCTATTAGCTCATCCTTCGGCTCGGAGCGCAGCAGCTTGAGCGCGTTGAGCACCCGGAAGAAGACATAAGATAGCCCGCCCGCGATCAGGACGACCGAGCCGATCTCGAGGATCTGCGCCGCGATTTGCGTGCTGCCGCCGTAGAGCAGGCCGGTGACGGGCGTTGCGACGCCGTTCCAGCCTGCGGAGACCGCGCTGCCGTTGGCGAAGATGCCGACCGCCAGCAGGCCCCACAGGCCGTTGGCGAAGTGCACGGGGACCGCGCCGATCGGGTCGTCAATGCGGATGCGTTCGAGCAGGAAGGTGACGAGGCAGACGATCACGCCGGCCACGAGGCCGATCACGACGGCCGCCCACGAATCGATGAACGCGCACGGCGCAGTCACCGCAACCAGGCCGGCCAGCACGCCGTTGACCGAGAGGCCGGGGTCGGGCTTGCGCGTGGGGCCGAGCAGCCACATGTAGAGCATGGCCGAAATGCCGCCCGCCGCGCCAGCCAGCAGCGTGTTCACGGCCGCGTTGACCGCCAGGTCGCGCCCGCCGCCCACGAAGGCCAGCGACGAGCCGGGGTTGAAGCCGAACCAGCCGAAGAAGAGGACGATGGCGCCGAGGATGCCCATCGGGATGTTGTGGCCGGGCATGGCATTGGCGGAACCATCACGGTTGAAGCGGCCAATGCGGGGGCCGATGACGATCGCGCCGACCAGCGCGATGCTGCCGCCGATCATGTGGACGACGCCCGAACCGGCGAAGTCCACCGCGCCGTTGCCCAGCCCCGCGGTGCGGCCGAGGTTGGCGAGCCAGCCGCCGCCCCAGACCCAGTTGCCGAGCAGCGGGTAGATGAACATGGCAACCCATAGCCCCATGAGGCAGAAGCCGACGAATTTGAGCCGTTCGGCCATCGAGCCGGTCGGGATGGTGGCCGCGGTGTCCATGAAGACCATCTGGAAGATGAAGAAGGCGAGGATGCCGCTGGATGCGATGCCGGTCAGCATGAAGCCCGCGCCGCCGAGGATGCCGTGCTGGTCGATCTTGATCAGCCATGTGCCGAGCGCATCGCCCCAGGCGCCGAGCGTGGTGGGCGAGAAGGCCCATTCCGGCGCAGTGGCGGTGGCCGGGAAGACGGCATTGACGCCGCCGAACTGGAAGCCAAAGCCGACGAGCCAGTAGCCGAGCGCGCCGATGCAGAACACCATCATGTTCATCATCATCGTGTGGGCCACGTTTTTAGCCCGCGTGAACCCCGTCTCGACCAGCGCGAAACCGGCCTGCATGAAGAAGACAAGGAACCCGCAGATGAGCATCCAGAAGATGTTAATGGCGGTGGCAAGTTCTGTAACGTCCATAGAACCTCCTTTTGATTGCCGCGTCCTGGAGGGGAGTGTAAGGGGTGAGGGGGGGAGAAAACAGTACCCGTATGGGTATGATTTGGGGGGCGGGCGCGCCAACGCGGCGCAAACGACGACGCGAAGGGTCACGCGCGGGACTTCTCCCGCGGGGATTTCTCCCGGCGTGATCCTTCGCGTCGCTACGGCGGCGCGCCGCGATCTACGTTAACGCACCAGTGTGAAGTCGAACTCGGCGACGCGGTTGGAGATTTTGGACTTGACCGCGCCGCTCACCGAGCGCACGACATAAGTGTAGTTATTCGAGGCGCTGCCGCCTCCACCGTTGTGGGTCCACGCGGACGCCGTCACGGCGGCGCAGTCGGCATTGCCCGCGCAAGTGGCGCCAGGCGTGAAGTACGGGGCGTTGGTCGCGCGCCATACCTCGTAGCTCGCCGCGCTCGCGACGTCGGGCCAGTCCAGGTTGATGTTCGAGCCGCTCCTGGTGATTGAGACGACCGGCGCATCGAGCGTGGTCTTGGTGATGGTTACGTCGTCGATGAACGGGCCGGCCAGCGCGGTGTCGAAGTCGCTGACGAAGTCCCAGCGCACCCAGACGGACGGATCGCCGGCGTACTTCGTCAGGTCGACTTCAACCTCGTCCCAGTCTAGGGTGCCCTCCCAGGTGCTCTCCTCGTTGTAGTTAGTTCCGTCCGGGGAGGAACCGAGGTACAGGTAGTCGTAGTCGGCTTCGGTTTCGGCCCAGAGCCAGAAGGTGAGCTTTGCGGAGAGCGCGTCGCTGAGGTCGAACGGGCCGTAGACCATGCGCGAGTTGAGGTTGTTCGGGTATGCGCCGGTGGCGGGATCGACGCGATGCGCGCCCGCGGCCGCGGGCCAGGCGGAGTAGACGTCGGTGTGGGGCTTGAAGTCGTCCTTGCCCCATTTCCGATCATACCCGTCGTTGCTCAGGTCCGTGACCGTCCACCCCGCGCCCGGCCATGCACCCTCGAATCCTTCCGCAAGGATCGTGACCGATGCGTCCGGCGCGGTTGCAGACGGCGCAGGAGCCTGCGCGGCGGCTGACGTGGCGAGAGCAAGCGCGAACAGCGCGACGAGCGCTGCGGCGATCTTGTTCATAGCGAAACCTTCTCGGTCGTGGGTGTAGACAGCGGGCCTTCTGGTGTCTCCACCCACGGGCCGGGCCGCGACTCAGGCAGGCGGGGCCCGGCGACTGGCAACGACTGCTGACTTAGGGCAGCAGGACGTGATCCGACTCGCGCTCGACCGGCGCATCGCGGTACATGAAGAGCAGGCCGGTCTGCGACGGCGACTGGGTGGAGCCCAGAGGCGGCATGAGGTAGTAGATCGGCTTGGTCGACGAGGCGAGCACCGACCCGAACCACTGGCTCGGGCGGAACTTCGGCCAGCGCACGGTGTAGCTGTGGTACGCGCCGCAGTCGTATGGTGAGCAGTCCCACAGGCCGCCGGTGAAGTAGGCGTCGAAGGCCAGCACGAAGAACTTGAACTGCCTGAGCGGATCGACGTCGATGGCCGCGGCGGGCACCGGCAGGATCCAGTTCTGCGAGTTGAAGTTGCTGTTGGCGAAGAAGTAGGGCCGCGTGGGCTTCGTGCCGTTGGCCGGGTTGATGTCGGCCACGAAGACCGCGTTGCGTCCGTCGGCCGCGTTCAGGGTCAGGTCGGCGTTGAAGACGACGTAGTCGTCCACGCCGTCCGCGTCGCTGTCGACGTAGATGTCGAACTCAACGGGGTAGTTGTGCGAGGCGCGGAACGGCTTGTCGTAGACGGTGACGCCGAAGTCGACGACATCGTCTGTGGTGACGGGGCCGGCCATGACCTTGGCGAGGTTGCTGATGTTGGGCACGGTGTAGCCGCGCACGCCGACTTCCTTGATGTCGATCGCGGTGGCGTTGATGCCCGGCAGGATGCCCGGCACGTAGTCCGGCTCAATGCAGCTACCGTCCGGGCCGACGATTTCGCAGTTGTTGGGGCTGACGTCGACCAGCGCGAACGTGTCGAGGCGGCTGTTCTTGTACGGCCCGACGTTCTGCAAGGTGATCACGCGGCCGGTCTGGCTCTTGACGCTCGTGTCGGCCACCTGCTTGGGCAGGTTCTGCCACGCTGCGCGCACGACGTCGCCGCCCTGATCGGTCACGTTGATGAACCCGTCATACTCGAACATCTGCAAGGTGGGGCAGCCGCTGCGCGGGTTGAGGCTGGCCGGGTCGGAGTTGTCGCAGTAGATGTTGGTGCCCGCGTTGCCGAAGGTGCCCGCATCCATCGTCCAGTCGCGCAGCGCGGAGGCGTCGACATGCAGGGTGACATCGACGAGGCCGACCCACTTGGGGTCGACGGTCAGCGTGTCTTCCGAGAAGGTGATCGAGACGCCCTTCGCCTCGTCGTCCGCGTAGCGGAGCGCGGCGCTGAGGTTGTAGGTCTGCGGCACATCGCCCGCGTTGGCGATGAGGAGCTTGCGCGTTTCCTCGTAAGTGGTGGATACGCCGTCATAGCCGAACGACACGCTGCCCGCGATGGCGTTCCAGGCGTTGAAGAGATCGTTGCCGAACGGGTACGCGCTGAGGCAGTCGTAGGAGCCGTTGTACCATTCCGGCAGGATCATGTGCGTCATGGCGTTGGTGGGCGGCGTGGAGACGGTGCAGCCCGGCTCGCGATCACTGGGATCGGCGCTCCACCAGTTGTAGATGTCGGTGATGTCGAGCACGAAGGTGTCGGTCTGGTACGCTGCCAGCGAGTCCACCCGGCCGGCGCCCTGGAGCGTGATCGGCGCGAGGTAGCCCTTGCCGCCGTTCGCCGCGCTGCCGCCGATGTAGGTGTTCGGGTTGGCGGTGTTCTGCAGGATGGCCTTCACGAGCGGCGTCATCGAGATGCCGGGCCGGACTACGCCGGGGTTGGCGTCGTTGAGGATGCCGCGCTGTTCGAGGTTCTGCACGACCAGGGCGGCTGCGCCGGAGACCATCGGGGCTGCGCCGGAGGTGCCGCCAAACGCGGTCTTGCCCGCGCCGGTGCCCACTTCCGCGGAGACACTGGCGCCAGGGGCGGCAATGTCGGGCTTGATCGCGCCGTCTGCGATGCGCGGGCCGCGCGCGGAGCTGGCGACGATGTCGTCGTGCAGCGCGATGAACGCAGTCGGCCCTGCGGTGGCAGTCTGCCCGACCACGTCCTTGAGCGCGAACCCGTCGTTCTGCGTGAGGCTCAACACCGGCGCGGTGACGGCGCCGCCGCCGTAGCTGAAGGTCGGCGGGGTGTTGCTGAACTGGTTGTTCGCCACGAGGACGAGCACTGCGCCGGCCGCGCTGCCGTTCGCGCCCTTGATGCTGATCGCGCACGAGCCGCGGTCGACGAGCAGCACCTTGCCGGCCAGCGAGCCGGCGGGGTAGGCCGAGCAGCCGAGCGTGTTGCCGCCCGCGCCGTCGCCGTACTGCAACGTCCCTGCGATGTCCGCAGTAATGGGCGGGCTCCAGGGTTGCAGCACGCCTGCGGCCGAGACCGAGCCAGCCGTCACGGTGTAGAGCTTGTCCGAGGGGACGGTGCTCTGCGCGACGCTGATCGCGCCGGCGGCGGTGGACGGCGAGCCGACGATGTACGGCTTGTCCGCGCTGTTGCCGGCGGAGACCACGACGACCGAGCCGTAGTAGGAGGCCAGGTTGGCGAAGTGGGTGAGGTCGTCTTCGGGCTGGCCGTAGGGCGAGCCGAGCGACATGTTGATGATGTCCGCCGGGTCGAAGGTGGTGCAGAACTCGTCGACGCCGGGTTCGCAGGCGCCCCAGTCGGAGTCGTCGAGGTCGAGCGCGTCATCGACGGCCAGGAGGAGCGCGAGGCCGTTGCAGGAGCTCGAGACCGCGCTGCACGCCTTAAAGGACCAGATCTTCGCGTCGGGCGCGACGCCGCCGTCGCCCGCGCCGGGCGCGGATTCGAGGCCGCCGATGATGTCGGCGACGTGCGTGCCGTGGCCCTCGAAGTCAATGGGGTTGGGGTCGGGCTGGATGCTGCCGCTGTAGGTAGGCCACAGTTCGCCCACCCAGTCATAGCCGCCAGCGACCTTAGCGTTGGGGAAGAGGCCGGCCGCGGCGGGCAGCTTGTGCGCGTCGCAGGCGGGGTCGGTCGGATCCGGCGTGGCGCCGGGATCGCCGCAGTACGCCTCGGCATACGCTTCGGGGGTGCCCGCGCCGCCGAGCTTGACGTGCGTGTAGTCGATGCCGGAGTCGATCACGGCGACATCAAGGCCGTAGCCCGTCCAGATGTGCTTGCCCGTCACCCCGGCCGCGTGAACGGCGGATGCGCCGATCCAGTCAACGGTCTCGGTGAGGTCCAGCGCGTAGTCGCCGATGGCGCGCACGCCGACCACGTGATCGAGGGTTTTGAGGTCGTCAATCTTGTCCGCGTCAATGACCACGGCCAGGCCGGTGGAGACGTGCGTGAAGCGGCCGACCACCTGTCCGCCGAGGGCTTCGACCTCGGCGATGAGCGGTTGCTGGAGCGCAGTGATCTCGGCGACGTAGTCGAGACGCTGCTGGTGCGTCCAGTACTTGCTGACCATCGCCATGGGCTCTTTGTCCACATGGACGACGACTTGCACGGGGCCGGTGACTGCGCCGGTCGGCTGCTGGTTCCAGGTTTCCTGGTCGGCGTCTGGCACCAGGAGCAGGTGGGCGGGGAGCTTCGGCGGGGGAGCTTCCGCAGCCGCAAGGGGCGCCGCGGGGGCCACTGTCATGAACACAACCAACAGCAGCGCCGCGACGCGAAGACCGCGGTTTCGCAATTTCATCTGATCCTCCTGTCTCAAGGCTAAATAGGCGGCAATCAAACGAACAGAAGTGCAGATAACTGACAGTTGCAACAAAAGCTTCTGATAGTTGGAAGGAACAAAACGCCATCGGGTCTCAGCAAGGCATTATATCAGAAGGCAGCCGAAAGTCAACACCTTTTTCGAGACACATTTTGTCAGATTATTTTGACTTTCGACTGCCAGGATCACATGATATGCGCGGCGTTATTCGCGGTCCGCAGAGCCTTCTTCCGCCGCCTTCCGCTCCAGCAGCGCCTCGTCATGCAACTGCACCAGCTCCTCGCGTGTGAAGGTGTAGCGCGCGTGGCAGAAGTGGCAGTCGATGACGGCTTCGCCCTCGGTGATGAGCGCGAGCTGGTCCTGGGGGTCGAGCATGCGGATGGCCTTGGCGGAACGCTCCTTCGAGCATGAGCAGGTGAAGGAGAGGTCTGTTTTGTCCAACGTAATGTACTCGTCGCCGGCCATGAGGCGGTCGACCAGCTGCTCCGGCGTCTCGCCCTGCGCGAGGAGCTCTTCGAGGGGCGGTTGCGCGGCGAGGCGCTCGGCCAGCCGCTCGAGTTTCTCGTGGCCGTGGCCGGGCAGCGCCTGGATCAGCAGCCCGCCGCTCACCCGCACCAACTGCCCGTCGTCGTCCATGACGACGCCGATCTCGACGCGCGACGGGATCTGCTCGGACTGGTTGAGGTAGTGTTCGAGTTCTTTGTCCAGTTCGCCGAATTCCAGCGCGGTGGCGCTGCGATAGAGGTCCTTCAGCCGCAGGTCTTTGACCACAGTGAGCACGCCCGATTTGCCGAGCGCCTCGCCCACGGCCGCGCGGTCCAGCGACTCGCCGCTGACCGCGTCCGGCACCGCGATGTAGCCGCGCACACGGCCGTACGCGTCCGCCTCGACGATCATCTTGCCGAGCCGGCCGTCGCCGTCGATCTTGAGCGCAACGCGCTCCTGCACCTTGAGCAGCGCGCCGAGGAGCGCGCCTCCTGTCATGCCATAGGCCAGCGCGGCTGCCGCAATGGGGTAGGCCGCGTGGCGCTGCGCGGCCTCGCGCGAGATGTCCGTCGTCACTGCGGCCAACACACGAACGCCGGCGTCTTTGGCTAACACACGCAATACATAATCACTCATGCTTTCTTCTCCGCCGCGAATTACGCGAATTTGCTCGAATTATACGAATAGTCGGCCTGATTCGTTCAATTCGGCGGCATTCGCGTCATTCGCGGCGGGCTAACTCACTCCATCTCGGGCGTGAGCGCGAAGGCGATCAGCGCGCGGGCGTCGTAGCCGAGCTCGGCGCCTGTGCCGTCGGTGGCGAGGGAGTCGACGTAGAGCTCCGCGGCGAAACCGGCCGCGGGGCAACCGCCGAGCAGCCGGCCGACCGTCTGCGTGTTCGTGTAGGTCGCGCCGCCGGGCGGCACCGTCCCGCCCACGCCGAGCGCGTCGGAGGGCGCGGCCGCGGGCAGCGAGAGCCACGACGCGCCGCGCATGACGTTGAAGGTGTAGACCGCGTGGCCGTTGCGGTGATAGGGCGCGTAGTCCATCGTGACCAGGCCGTTCAGGTCGTCCCATTCGAGGATGCCGCAGTCGGGGCTGGCGCTCACGCCGTCCAGCTCCGGCTGCTGGATCGCGGCCTCGCACTTGTTGTTGTCGAAGTGCAGGACCATGCGGAAAGTGTTGTCGACGATGTGCGGCGCGCCGCTGACCGCGGCCGGGTTGCCCGCGGTCGGCAGGTAGAAGGTCACGCCCGCGGTGGCGAGGTTGACCTGGTTGCCCGCGCCGTCGAACAGGGCGATCTCCAGCTCGAACTTGCCCGCGTTGTCGGTCAGCGATGCGCGCGGCACGCCGGGGGCGAGCGCCGCGGACGGAATCTTGACGTGGTACTCCTCGAACGCCTCGCGCGGGGACCACGTCGAGTTCGGCACGGGGCCAAGCTCGGTCGGGATCTCGTACAGGTTGGGCGATGCGCCGACGGTCTGCGGGCCGAGCGGGTAGGACGTCTCGGTCGGCGGGGTGGTCCACACTGTGTAGTAGCGGCTGACCGCGAGGTTGAGCGGCTCGAAGTCGGCCGCGCCGACGCGGCGGATGCGCGCGCGGTAGTAGCGGACGTTGTTGGCGCGCAGGGCCGGGCTGAAGTTCATCTGGAGGTGCAGCAGGCCGCCGAAGGGCCGGTCATAGCCGCCCTGGTGGACCATGCCCAGGTTCGTGGCGTTCGCGGCGAGCGTGTCGCTCGTCCCGTAGATCTCGTTGAGCAGGCGGAAGCCGATGCGTTTGACGGTCAGCCCCATGTGCGGGACGTCCTCATCCGGGCAGGGCGAGCACGTGCGGGCGAGGGGACTGGTCGTGACGAGCGTCACTTCCGAGCCGCACTGGTAGTTCCAGCGCGTGTGGCACGAGACGGGCGTCGGGCCGTAAATCTGGACGTTGCCGAGCCAGGGCACGTGCTGCCACGCCTTGAAGTAGAGGTCGGGCTGGTCGGGGTTGTTGCACCCGCGCCAGAACCACGTCGAGAACTCGCCGCAGTCGTCCGTGGTGGCCGTGGCGACGAGGTCCATCTTCACCTTGCCGGGGTAGATCAGGCAAATCCACGGCTTGTACAGTTCGGGCGCCTTGAGGATTTCGGCGCGGAACTGCTCGCCGCTGACCATGCGCGCGGTCATGACGGCCTGCGATGCGTCGAGACCCGCGGGCAGGTCAAGTTGCGTCGCGGCAAGGTTTGCGCTGCGAGCCTCCATTGCGAAGGGCAGCGTGACCGGCGCGGGATCGGGGCCGGGGCCGGGCATGGGGCCGATGGGACCCCAGGGGCCTTCCGGCGGGGGCGGCGGCCACGGCCAGCGGCGCAGAATCTCCTCGCGGAAGCGGTCGAGGTCGATCACCGGCAGGTCGAGGATCCACGGGATGATGTCGACCTCGTAGATGCGCACGGTGGCGTGGCAGACGGGCACCTGCACCGGGCCGAGCATTTTGATGAGCCGGCCGCGGACGAAGCAGATGCCGAGATTCCAGCAGAGGACGAGGTCGGGCGGGAGGCGGAACGCGACGCTGGCCTGGGAGCGCGCGTCGATCCGCCGCTCCAGCGCGCCGCGGCGCTTGAGCTCGGCCGCGTTGATCTCCTTGTCGTCGACGCGCGGGCCGATGAGCACGCGCACCGCGCTGCCTTCGGGCGTGGGCGGGAGTGCGAGCGATGCGTCGCCCTTCTCGCCGATGACCGCGCTGCTGAGCAGCTTGCCGGCCGCGTCAAATGCGTACGCGACGGCCTGGGGACGCTCGCCTTTGGCGTCGATGGTTTCCACTTTGATGTTGAGCGTGGTCCCACGCGCATTTTTGTCGGGGCTTGTAGCCATAGGGGAATACCTCCTGTAATGCGCTGGCGCTTATCAAGTACAACGTTTGTACTCAATAAAAAGAACGCATGTGGAGGGGTTTTTCCGGCAGGAGCGGCAGAGCCGCTGCGAATTACGCGAATGAGACCTGACGGGTTCCCGAAAACCCGTCAGGTCTTTTCGCGGCAGAGCTTACTGTCCCGGTGTGAGGGTGAAGTCGAACTCGCCGACGCGCGGGCTGTCCGCGGTGGCGCAGCCGACTGCGCGGACGATGTAGGTGTAGTTGAGCGCGGGGTTGCCCGCGGCGAGGACGTCCGGGTCCTGCCACGGCGCGGCGACGGACGTCGCGTACGGCGTGGCGGGGGTGAAGTATGGCTCGGTCGAGCGGTAGACGTCGTAGGTGACGCCGCCCTGCGCGGGCCACGTCAGCTCGACCTTACCCGCGTTGAGCGCAACCGTCACCTGCGGCGCGGACGGGGCAAGACACGCGGTGTCCCGCTCGTACGCGCCCATGTCGATCGTCAGCACGGTGTCGCCGTTCCCGTCGAGCACGCGCGGCCCGCCGCCAAGGTCTTTCGGCTCCGTGTTGAACGGATTGCTGCCCGCGTCGATAGCCGGCGAGCCGGTTTGCAGCCGCGCATCGCCTGCGCCGGTGTCCGGGTCGGCCAGGGTGACGAAGAGCGGGTCGGCATGGATGTTGTTGCCGCCGTCCGTACCTGCTTCCGGGTTCCAGCCTGGCCCGCTGGCGCGCGCGCCCTGCACGTCCGAGTAGGTGATGAAGGGGACGCTGCCCGCTTCGACCACCATGCTGCGCGAGAGCGGATTGGGCGCGGTCGGCGAGGCGAAGTTGCCCCAGATGAGCGTGTTGCGAAGCTGCGGCGTCGCGTTGCCGGAGATGGATAGCGCGCCCGCCTGACTCGCCCGGTTGCCCGTGAACGTCGCGTTGGTGAAGACCGGGCTGCCGCCGTCGATCCATGCCGCGCCGCCGCCAAGCTGGCCCGCCTCGTTGTTCATGAAGAGGACGTTCGTCAGCGTCGCGGCCGTGTTCTTCAGGTACGCGCCGCCGCCCCGGTTGGCGCGGTTGCCGTGGATGTCGAGGTTGCGAAGCGTCGGGCTGCCGCCGTCGACCAGCAGGCCGGCGCCGAAGCCAACGCCCGGCCCCTCGACCCCCTTGCCGTTGCGGATGGTGAAGCCATCGAGCGCGGTGTCCGCGCCGCCGTTGATGATCGTCACCACGTCGTGCGCGTTGCCGTTGATCGTGTTGTCCCTGTCGATGTTGCCGTCGAGGATGGCCGGATGCGCGGCCCAGTTGCGCTCGTCGAGCAGCGTTTCGATGCCCGTGAAGCCGCCGTAGAGCTTGACGCCCGGCGCGACGGTGAACGTGCTCGCGCGGTCGTTGTCCACGCGGTCGATGCCCTCGTCGGGGTAGTACGTCCCCGCGGCGACCCAGATCTCGTCGCCGGCCAGTTTTGCGGCTGCCAGCGCGTCCCCCAGCGTGAAGTAGGCGTCGGCCCAGGATGCGCCGGTGGGCAGGCTCTCGGCCGCGGCGGCCATTGCGGGGCGGTTCGCGTTGACGTAGAAGCGGAGGCCGCCCGCGACGTCTACTGTGAACGCGCCGAGGGACGTTGCGTTGCCCGCCACATCGGTCGCGGTGAACTGGAGGACGTGCGCGCCGGACTGGTTGAAGAGCGGCACGTACGCCCACGTGTTGCCGGTGATCGTAACCGGGTCGATGCGCGTGCTGCCGTCGGGCAGTTGCAGGTTGGCGACGAGGGACGCGATGCCCGCGCCGTCCGTCACCGTGCCGGTGATGGCCTGCCCGCGCTGGATAGCCGCGACCTCGCCCGCGACAAAGGTCGGGGTGATCACCGCCAGCGCAGGCGGGACGGTGTCGACAACCGTCTGTCGCAGCAGGCCGGGCGAGCGGTTAACGGCCGCGTCCACGCTGTACAGCCCCACGGTGACGCTGATGCCGTCGCCCGCGAGGATGCTGTTCCAGTCCGCGGACCAGCCGACGCTCGCCGCGGGGATGGTGGTCGTCGCGCTGTGGCAGTCGGGCGAGAAGTCCGACGGGTTGCAGAAGCGGACGCCGCTCACCGTGCGGTTGTCGGCGGCCGAGCCGGTCCACAGCAGTTCGGTCGCGTTGAGGTAGCCGTCCGCAAGGTAGTCGTCGACGAGCGGGTCCAGCGTGATGGCCGGCGCGGTCACGTCGACGAGCACGGTCACGGAGGGGCTCGGCGCGCTGCGGTTGCCGAACAGGTCGATAGCGACTGCGGTGAGGGTGAACTGGTCGATGCCGGAGAGCGCGCCGGGGTCCCAGTTGCAGTTCCACAGGTTGTCGAACGGGGACGCGACCGGGCACGTCATCGTGGTCGATCCACCGCCCGGCGCGGCTGCGGCGGTCAGCTCGACTGCCTGCAAGCCGCTGAGGTCGCTCGCCTCGCCGCCGACGATGTTGATGCCCGCCGCGGCGTAGGCTGGCGCGGTGGTGATCTTCACGTCCGCGGGCGGCTGCGCGTCGACCGGGTGCTGCGTCCACAGCCACTCGAAGTCGTCGTGGCGGTTGTCGGAGAGGGTGACGGCCAGTTCTGCCGATGCGCCGGTGTAGGCCGGATCGATGTAGCCGTCGATCTGCACGGTTCCCGTGATGCCCGACGCGAGGCCGCCCAGCGGGATCGTCTGCGTCGTCGCGCCGCCGGAGAGCCGGAGGCCGCCGTGCGCGCTGGCGAAGAGGGTCACGTCCGCCGCGAGGCCGTCGCCCGCGTTGGCGTAGCTGATCGTATATGAGATGGGCTGGCCGGGGCCGACCGCCGCGGGCAGGGTGTCGGCGGGGAGCGGCTGATCGGCCATGCCGTCACCGTTCGCGTCGAGCAGGCTGCCCGGCGTGAGGACGTCGACCCACTTGTCGAGCAGGAAGCCCGCGCGGAGGCCGGACGGGCCGCTGCCGATGGCCGCGCGCAGGTCCGAGCCGCCGGGTTTGCCGCCGTCCGGGCGGACGCCGCTGCCGAGCGGGCCGAGTTGGAGCGCCTGGGTCAGCGTGTAGGTGTCGAGGTCACGCGCGGCCGCCACCGCGTTGAGCACGCGGGCGCTGTTGAGCGGGTTTTTGTCGGGCGCGGCGGCCCACAGCTTCAGCGCGTCCTTCTCCGATGCGACCGCGACGACGCTCACGCTCGACGCGTTGTCGAGGCCGAGCAGGGCGAAGGGCAGGATGAAATCGGTGCGTCTGTCGCCCGGTTCGTAGGCGAACTGCGCGGCGGTCAGTGGCGTTCCGCCGTCCCAGCCGCCGCCCGTCCAGCTTTGGAGCGTCGCGGTGGTGTTGGAGGTGACGCGGATGAGCCGGTCTGCGTCGAAGCCGGGCGGGAAGCTGATGGTCCCGCCGGTGCTCCACGGGTCGAGCAGCGATGTCGCGCCGCCGCCGTCCCGGTCGAGGTAGACGAACAACTCGCCCTGCGTGTCCCAGTCCGCTCCGGTCCACGTCAGGCGCAGCGTGTCCGCGTCCCACGACGCGTGAAGCCGCTGCGGGCCGGTGTTCGGGTCGAAGGCCGCGGCCTCGAAGTCGGCCGCGACGAGCGATGCGCCGCTGTCCAGCCATGCGGTGAACGTTACATCGTCGATGAGGTCGGGGGTGAGCGGCGAGTCGGTGAAGATGGGGCCGCGGGTGACGCTCGCTTCGTTGCCGTTGACGTCGCGCGCAATGATGTGCGCCCACCAGATTTGAGCCTCGCCTGCTGCGGTCGAGACGGTCAGCGGACCGGCAAGGGCGACCGGTGAGAGCGCGTTCTTGTCGGGCGTCGGGCTGTTGGTCCAGCCCGCAAGGTAGGGCGCGAGGCCCGCGCCGTCCGCCGAGGCGGTCCATGCCGCGGTGAGCGTTGGCGACGCATCGCGCACCGTCGCGCCGTCGGGCAGGGTGTTCGCGCCGGAAGTCAGCGTGACGCTGAACGGCTGCGGCGGGATGAGATCGACGGTGATGTCGGCGTTCGTCGTTGCCGTCAGCCCCGCCGTATCGGTGATCGTGGCGGTCATCGGGAAGATGCCGCCGTCGAGGTTGCCGGTCGGCTGCCAGCTCAGCTTCCAGGCCGCGCCGTCGAAGGAGGCCGGCGCGCCTGCGGCAGGCGGGGCGGTTTGCGCGGACGCAACCGCTTCGCCGTCGGCGCTCGCTGCGCCGCCGAGGTTGACCCAACCCTCGAACGCGTCGGAGAGATTGAACGCAGTCTTGCCCCAGGCGATCATCGGCGGGTTGAGCGCAACCGTGACCGTGACCGGGCCGATGGGCGGCTGGATGTTGCCCGCCC
>CAZPTI010000064.1:0-10201 GCA_964588925.1 uncultured Anaerolineales bacterium
TTAACGAGCGACCGGGGCAAAACCGGATTTCGCGCGAAATCGTGAACCGCACCCTCGCGCGAGCCGACGCCGCGCCCGCTTCTTAAATGCAAGACCCGACGGGCGCGTCACTTCGTGACGGTGGAAAACCCGTCGGGCCTGTGAGCAGGAGCTACCCTACCTGTTCGACGAGATAGGTTTGCAGCCCCATCTGCTCGATCTGCGACAGTTGCGTTTCGAGCCAGTCTGCGTGGTCCTCTTCGTCGTGGAGGATCTCTTCGAGCATGGCGCGCGTGCCGTTGTCGCCCACCTCGACGCACAGCTTGATGCCCTTGTTGTACATCACGACCGCGCCGGCCTCGGCGTCGTGGTCGCGCTTAAATTGCGCGACGACATCCGCGCCGATGTGGATGGGGTTCAGCTCGCTGACGATGGGGACGCCTTCGAGAAAGAGGATGCGGCCGATCAGCTTCTCCGCATGGCGCATTTCGGTGATGGCGCGCTTCTCGATGGCCTCGTGCAGCTCGCCGTAGCCCCAGTCGGCGCACATCTCGGAGTGCACCATGTACTGGTTGATGGCAGTCAGCTCGTCGGCCAGCAGCACGTTGAGCGTGGCGAGGACCTGTTCGTTGCCCTTCATATTGCCTTCCTTGGATGGGTGATTGCCTGGAGTTTCTATTTGCCAACACAGAAGCCGGGCTTCTTGCGGAACCCGGCTGCATTATTATGTCACTTCTTCTTCTCGGCCTTGCCCCAGCTATCCTTCAGCCCCACCGTCCGGTTGAAGACGAGCAGGCCGGGGCGGGTGTCGGGGTCGAGGCAGAAGTAGCCCTGGCGCAGGAACTGGAAGCGGTCGCCCGGTTGCGCCTCAGCAAGGCTCGGCTCAACCTTGCAGCCGCTCAGGACGGTGAGCGAGTTATGGTTGAAGTTAACCATGAAATCGCCGTCGGGCGCGTCGTACGGGTCGGCTTTGGTGAACAGGTAGTCGTACAGGCGCACTTCAGCGTCGAGCGCATGCGCAGCCGAGACCCAGTGCAGCGTGCCCTTCACCATGCGGCCATCGGGCGTCGTCCCGCCGCCCGATTCGGGGTCGTACTCGCAGCGCAACTCGACCACCCTGCCGTCGGCGTCCTTGACCGCGTCACGGCACTTGATGTAGTAGCCGTGCTTGAGCCGCACCTCGCGGCCGGGGCCGAGCCGGAACCAGCCCTTCGGCGCGTCCTCGCGGTAGTCGTCGGCCTCGATGTAGAGCTCGCCGCTGAACGGAACCTTGCGGGCGCCCATCGACTCGTCTTCGGGGTTGTTCACCGCGTCGACCCACTCGACAACGGGCTTGCCGTCCGCGTCCATCGGCCAGTTTTCGATCACAACCTTGAGCGGGTTCAGCACGGCCATGACGCGCGGCGCGCGCTGGTTCAGGTCCTCGCGGATGCAGTGTTCGAGCAACTGAATTTCGATAACCGTGTTCGTCTTGGACACGCCCGTCCGGTTGCACAGGTCGTTGATCGCCTCGGGCGTGTAACCGCGGCGGCGCAGGCCGACCAGCGTCGGCATGCGCGGATCGTCCCAGCCGCGCACGAGGCCCTCGTTGACGAAGCGCTTGAGGATGCGCTTGCCGATAACGGTGTAGGTCATGGAGAAGCGGCCAAACTCGACCTGCTGCGGGCAGTAGATGCCCAACTCGTTGCAGAACCACTCGTAGAGCGGCCGGTGATCCTCGTAGCCAACGTCGCAGAGCGAATGGGTGACGCCCTCGATGGAGTCGGACTGGCCGTGCGCCCAGTCATACATCGGGTAGATGCGCCACTTGTCGCCCGTCCGGTGGTGCTCCGCATGCAGGATGCGGTACATGACCGGGTCGCGCATGTTGAAATTCGGGTGCGCCATGTCGATTTTGGCGCGCAACGTGCGGGAGCCGTCCGGGAACTCGCCCCGCTTCATGCGCTCGAACAGGTCGAGGTTTTCTTCGACCGAGCGATCGCGCCACGGGCTGTTCGCGCCGGGGGTGGTCAGGTCGCCGCGATACTCGCGCACCTGCTCGGGCGTGAGGTCGCACACGTACGCCTTGCCCTTGCGGATTAGCTCCTGCGCCCAGGCGTAAAGCTGATCGAAGTAGTCGGAGGCGAAGAAGAGCCGGTCTTCCCAATCCCAGCCGAGCCAGTGGATGGTCTCCATGATGCCATCCACGAACTCCGCTTCCTCGCGGATGGGGTTCGTGTCGTCGAAGCGCAGGTTGCACTTGCCGCCATAGTCGCGCGCGATGCCGAAGTCGATGGAGGCCACCTTCGCGTGGATGATATGGAGGTAGCCGCTTGGCTCGGGCGGGAAACGCGTCAGAACCCGCCCGCCGAAGCGGCCGGTGCGGTTGTGCTCGTCGATGATCTCGTGAATGAAAGTCTTAGGGGCAGTCGTCTCAGTTGCCGGCATGGGTTGGCCTTCTAGCAAACGCTTGCGGTATGATACCGTACGGATAGTTATGAGAGAATTATAGGGTTAGATAGAGAATGCGTCAATGATGTAGCGCAAGGTGGAGCTTGCGCACCAGTTGTGGGCATGCGGAGGCACGAAGTGGCGCGAAAACGCGGCGCGCGGAAGGCGCAGACCGACGATAACTTCGACGAGGAATGGGCGCGGCTGGATGCGGAGTTTGAGGCGCAGCGGGCCGAAATGGAGCGCACCGGCAAGACGCTGACGCGCGTCCTCTTCTTCCTGTTCGCCGGCATCGCCGCGTTGATGCTCGTTATCGCGGCGCTGACCGGCGTCAGCACGTCGCGGCGGCTTACGGCTGAGCGGAGCGTCGTCGCGCAGGTGATCGAGATGACCGAGCGCAAGAACTCGGAGGGGAGCATCTTCTACTACCCTGTCGTGGCGTTCGACCTGCCAACGGGCGGGCGGCAGAGGGTGCAGCTTGGCGAGGGAAGCTGGCCGCCGGCGCACCGGGTGGGCGACCTTGTGACTGTGCTCTACCAGCCAACCAACCCGCTCGATGCGCGCATTGCGTCGGGCGGTGGGACGGTCGCGCTGTGGACGTGGACGATTGTGACGGGCGCGCTGGCGGTGGCGTTCGCGCTGGCCGCGGGGTTGGCGTGGGTAATGCGGAAGAGCTGACGCGTACCGACGCGCAAGACCCGACGGGTTTGCGAAACCCGTCGGGTCTCCTTTCGTAGTATAATCAGTGAAGAACGCCACATTCTTCCCACCTACCTGCAAGGAGGCATCGTTATGGACTACGGAAGAATCCTTGGCCGCGCCTGGGAAATCGTCTGGCGCTGGAAAATCCTCTGGCTCCTCGGCTTCCTGGCCGCGCTCGGCCAGGGCACCAGCGGCGTCAACACGACGTATAACTTCGGCCAGCAGGACCTGCAAAACGGGACCCTGCCAAACATCAACTGGCCGCTGCTCGGCGGCGCGCTGGCCGCGCTGGCCTGCCTCGGGCTCCTCGTCGGGCTTGCCCTGCTGATCATCTCGATCATCGCGCGCGGCGGCCTGATCGCGGGCGTCGCGCAGGTGGAGGACGAGGGATCGACCACGTTTGCGCGCGCCTGGGCGGCCGGCGCGACGCGCTTCTGGACGCTGCTCGGCATCACGGTGCTGACTATCCTGCCGATCATCTTGCTCGTGATCGTCCTGATGATCGCGATCTTTGCGCTGGCCGGCGGCACGGCGATTCTCTCGACCCAGTCGGATCGCTCGGTCGGGCCAATCATGGGGATGCTCTTCACGTGCCTGTGCCCCGGCTTCTGCCTGATCTTCATCCTCGCGATCGTCCTCAGCCAGATCCAGCTTTACGCGGACCGCGCCGCGATGCTCGAAGGGCTGAACTGGACGGCCGCGTTCGGCCGCGGGTGGCAGGTGCTCAAGGCGAACATCGGGCCCACGGTCGTGCTGTGGATCATCTTCCTCGTGTTGAGCCTCGTCATCGGCGCGATCGTCGCGGCGATTACGCTGCCCATCGTGCTGCCGCTCGTCGCGCTGCTGGGCCGGGACGGCGCGAGCCCACCGAGCGGGGCAGTCTGGGTCCCGATCTGCGGGCTGGGGCTGCTGGCGACCGTGCTGGGCGCGCTCATCAGCAGCATCGTGACCGCGTTTACGTCGGCCACGTGGACGCTGGCCTACCGGCGGCTGACCGCGCCGCCGCTTGCTCCGCAGCCCGGCGGCGAAGCGCCTCGTGCGAGCGACTTATAGCGCTTCCCGGTGCGACCCGCTGATCCTACGCTCCACGCTCGGATCAGCGGGTCGCGGCTTCGCGAATGGCTCAGGTCGGCGAGGAGCCTCGCCGTCTTCGCTGCGCAGTCTTCCTCCTACGCGCTTCAATGCACCATTAAGCCGCAACAGTTGCGCCTGTTCATCCAAAACTGCTGCATGGGAGCATGCGCAAAATTGCGCAGCAAGTTAACGTGTGGTACAAAGAGGCCGTTTCGAGACCCACGCATTAACCGCTGCGCTGACGAGCGAACCTCACCTCGAGAGTCTCTCGCCACCCGATAAGCCGTCCAGCCGCTTCAACTCAATCTCAGCCGCCGCGCGGCAATCAGGGGATAACGATGATTGAGGCCAACCACTTCTTCGACCGGCTTGAAGCGCTCGTCCACTCTGCCATCCGCGCGGCTTCTTCGGTTGCGGAACGGCAGTCGCATACGCAACTCCTTGCTTTTCTGGCCGAGCTGCGTCGGACCCAGGCGCTTCTTCCCCAACTTAAGGACCGGCTCGGGGAGCTCCAGGAACAGGTCGAACTCCTCGGCGAGCCGCCGCTACAGTACGGCGTTTTCCTCGGCCTGTGCCCCGAATGCGGCGAGTCGGGCGCGGAAGCGCAGCCCCAACGCGAGAGGATGTGGGAACGCGTCGAACAGCTCCTGGCGAGCGCCATCGCGCGGGAGCCGGACGAACGCGAGCGCAAGGGGCTGGAAGCCACCCGCGATGCGCTCCGGGAAATCCGCGGCCAGATTGACACGAAGCGAGATCTCGTCGTGGGGGTCCACGGGCAACGCTATGAGGTCAACCTGGCCAGCAAGTCGCTCGACGCGGCCAAACTCAGCGAGGGGCAACAGGTCGTCCTCAACAAGCTGATGAATGTCGTCGGCGCGCGGGCGCACCAGCTCCGCGGCGACACGGCCGAGGTTGCCAACATCATCAGCCCGTCCGGCTGCGCGCGCGTCACCGCCATCCCGGATCAGCCCGGCAAGCTCCAGGTGCGGTGGGCCGGTGGCGAGCGCGGGGACAAGTTCGACGTGGCGTGCGAGGAGGGCTTGCGAAAGACCCTGCGCCGCGGCGATATCGTGCAGCTTGACGCGGCCGGGGAAGCCGCGCTCGACAAGGTTCGCCCGCGGCTCCATGTGCGCTCCGGCGGCAGCGAAGGCATCGTGGTCGAAATCAGCGACCAACTGTTTGCCGAGGGCGTGCAGATCGGCGACATGGTGCGCGTGGACACGCATCTTCAGTTTGCGTTCGAGAAACTGCCGAGCTACGAGACGGGCGAACTGACGCTGGAAGAGGTGCCGGACGTCACCTTTGCGGACATCGGCGGGTTGGACGACCAGATCGAAGAAATCCGCGACGCGATCGAGCTGCCTTACCTTCACCGCTGGTTGTTTGACGAGTACAAGCTCGCGCGCACCAAGGGCATCATCCTCTACGGTCCTCCCGGCTGCGGCAAGACGATGATCGCCAAGGCCATCGCCAACAGCCTGACCGAGAGCATCCGCGACCACCTGAGCGGCCTGAAAGAGCGAATCGCGCTCTACATCCGCCTGCGCCAGCGGCCTACCGACCACGCGCTGCTGGAGCGGTATCGCCAGATGCAGACAGAACTTGCCGCGCAAGGCCCGGTTGGGCCGGCCGCAGTGGATGCTAACCTTGCGCTCGCTCAACTGCGCGACGATATGCGGATGAACGACATCGATCCTGACGCCGCGGAAGAGGCCCTGCATCGCATCGAGGACGTGCTGAACCGCGAAAACGGCGTCCGCAGCTTCTTTCTCAATGTGAAGGGTCCCGAGTTGCTGAGCAAGTGGGTCGGCGAGTCAGAGCACCGCATCCGCAAAATCTTTGAAGAGGCGAAACGCACCGCGACCTACTACACGCCGGTCGTGATCTTTTTTGACGAGATGGAAGCGATGTTTCGCGCCCGCGGTTCCGGTCGCTCCTCAGATGTGGAGACAACGATCGTGCCGCAGTTCCTTTCCGAGATGGACGGCGTCGAATCGTCGGAGAACGTCATCGTGATCGGCGCCAGCAACCGGCACGACATGATCGACCCGGCGATCATGCGCCCCGGCCGGCTCGACGTGAAGATCAAGGTGGAGCGTCCCGATCGGGAGGCGGCGCGCAAGATCCTGGCGCTGAACCTCACGCCGGACCTGCCGCTGCGCGCCGACGGTTTGAAGCGGGGGCCCGAGTTTCATTCGCGGACCCTCGTCTTTAAGCAACGCGTGGTCGAACGGACGATCGCCGTAAGCGGCGCCAACATTCCCGCGGATCAACGCCAGATGCTCCTCAAAGTTATTCCGCCGACGCGCGACGTCCGCAGCGCGCAGGAACAGGGCGCGGGGCTGGCCGCGTTCCAGGGGAACGCGCAGTTGTGGGCGGTTGTCCAGGATGCGGCGCGGCGCGAGCAGCTCGCCGAGGCGCTGATTAACGAGGTGACTGACCTGATCTTCAACCCGGCCAGCCAGCTCGAGGTCGTGACGGGCAGCGGGAGGCACCACTTTATTGCGCTGCGCGAGTTCGTCAGCGGCGCGCTGTTGACGGGCCTCGTCTCGCGCGCAAAGAAGTCCGCGGTCAAACGGCGCGCGGCGCAACGCGATGTCGCGGCCGGCATCTCCTTCTATGACGTGCGGAGAGCTCTGGAAGAGGAGTTCGGTCAAAACGCGGATCAATGGGCCGCGCACGCGCTCGAGCGCGAGCTGGCGCCGCCCGCGCCGGGCCAGCCGGCCGACACGATCCAGTTTGTGGAGGCGCAGCTCGGCGAGGTTGTGGATGACCCGTGGGGGTTGGAGAAGCCCAGGCCATATTTGAATTGAGCGCCTGCGCGCAGGCGCGCCCGGGCGGGGGAAGAAAGGAGCTTAACGATGAGCTTGCCGAAAATTGCGGGAATCGAGACCGAATTCGGCATCGTGATCCGCGGGGCAGTCGATTCGGATCCCTTCCTGGCCTCGCGCGTGCTGCTCGAACACTGCCCGGGCCGGATGCCGCGCCGAGTCGCGATGGGGCCCCAGCCCTCGCAAGCTGCCGCGCCCGCAACCGGATCAACCTGGCGGAGCCTGCCGCAGCGGCTGCGCGGGGCCACGGCCGCAGGGCGAGAGCCGGAGGGTGGGGAGGCAATCGACTCGGGCGGCTTCGATGCGAGCGACATGATGCTGCCGAACGGCGCGCGCTTCTACATCGACCATGCCCACCCCGAATACTCCACCGCTGAGGCCGCCACCCCCCGCGGCGTGGTCGCGGCGGACAAAGCCGGCGAACTCATCGTCGCGGAGGCCTGCCGCCGGGCCAACGCCAGCGGCTGGCTGCCCCACGGTCAGCAGATCGCGATCTACAAGAATAACAGCGACCATAAGGGCAACAGCTACGGCTGCCACGAAAACTACCTGCTGGCGCCGGACACGTTCGATGCGCTGATCGAACGAAAGCTCCAGCGCACGTTGCGCGTGCTCGTGCCGTTCCTGGTCACGCGGCCGCTGCTGTGCGGCGCGGGCAAAGCGGGCGCGGAGAACGGGACGTCGCCCGCCGGTTTTCAGCTCTCCCAGCGCGCGGACTTCTTCGAAACGCTGATCGGCCTCCAAACGACCCATCATCGCCCTATCATCAACACCCGCGACGAGCCGCACGCAGATCGGCAGCGGTTCCGCCGCCTGCACGTCATCGCAGGCGATGCTAATATGTCGGAGTTTTCCACGTTCATAAAGGTGGGCGCAACCTCTTTGGTCCTGATGATGCTGGAAGACGAAGCCATCCCGCTTGACCTGACCCTGGATGATCCGGTGAGCGCCGCGCAGCAAATCTCGCGCGACCTGACGTTCGACCGTCCTGTCGCCCTCGCCAGCGGCGGCGCCATGACCGCGCTTCAGATGCAGCGCGAGATCCTGGCCTGCGCGACAGAGTACGTTGAGAACAACGGGCTTCGACAGATGTACGGCGACGTCATCGAAGAGTGGTCGGACACGCTGGACAAACTAAGCCGCGACTGGCGCCTGCTGAGCCGCCGCGTCGACTGGGCGATCAAGCGCAACTTCCTGGAACGCTACCTGGCCGGCCAGCGCGCGGACTGGGATATGGTCAGGCGCTGGCAAACGTTGATTGAAGTGACACTCGACTTCGAACGCCTGGAGCGCGAGGATGCGGCAGAGGGCACGGTGGCCGCGATACGCAGCCACTACGGGCACAAGGCGAACGCGTTGGAGCGCTATGCGGCGGACCTCGAACTGGACTGGGGCGACTACTGGCCGCAGCGCGATATCTACTTCGCGCTGCGGCACCTCGACATCGAGTATCACGACATCCGCCGCGGCGCCACGGCTGCGGAGATGGGGTTGTTCCATCGGTTGCAGGCCGGCGGCGCGGTGGACCGCCTGCTGACCGACGAGGAGATTGAGCGGTTTGCGCATACGCCCCCCGCCGACACGCGCGCCTACTTGCGCGGTCAGTGCCTGGCGCGATTCGGAGGCCTGGTCGACCGCGCGGACTGGGAGGAACTCGCCTTCCGCGGGCCGGGCATGCGGGGGAGCCACCGGCTGAGCATGCCTGATCCCACGGCAGGGTGCGCGTCCGCCGTCGGCGCGCTGCTGGAGAACGTGACTGACTTGCAGACACTGCTGGCCGCGTTGCAGGCCCGACCGTTTGGCGACATCACCGCCGACAATGAATTAGAAAGGGCTCGATAGATGGAACAGGAGCGCACACAACGCGAGAAGAGCGGGCAGAAACGAGAGGAGGAGATCAAGGGCGCGACGCGGCAGGACGCGGAACAGGTGGCGCGCTTGACCGGGGAGATCAGCGCGACGGGTGCGGCGCTGGATGACATCCTGGCGGATTATGTCCCCCCCGAAGGGCCGACTGAAACCATCGGAGGCGTGGCCGCCGCCAAGCGCCCGGAGTTGCGCAAGAAGCGACCGGAACTGGACGTGAAGGCATTCGAGCAACACCCGGGACAGTAACGCCGTGCGCGACCGCATCTACAGCCTGGAAACGGAGTACGCCGTCACATTCCTCCCCGCGCCGGACAGTTTACGGCCGGAGCGAGCGCTGGTGGTTGCTGCGCTGGTGGCGACCCTGACAGATGACCGCGGCCTGACGAGCAGTCTCTTCCTGGCGAACGGCTCCAAGTTCCACGTCGATGTCGGCCATGCCGAATGGTCGCTGCCCGAATGCCGCAGCGCGTACCAAGCCACGGTGTACGACAAAGCGGCCGATTTTTCGATCGGCCAGTTTCTGCCCCACGCCGAAGAGACGCTGCGAGAGCTCGGCTACAGGGGCCACCTGATGGTGGTCAAGAACAACGTGGACGCCAGCGGACATACGTATGGCTGCCACGAGAACTACCTGACGGAGCGCGAGACGGAGTGGCTCGAGAGTGACGACCAACTGCGCCTCACTGCCCGTTTCCTGATCCCGTTCCTGGTCACGCGGCAGGTGTACTGCGGCGCTGGACGCGTCGGCGTGGGCGTGAACGCACGCGCCAGCTCGCAGTTCCAGTTGACGCAGCGGGCGGACTTTCTTGAGGCGGTCATCTCCGCGGAGACGACGCGCGAACGGGCGATCTTCAGCATCGCGCGCGAGCATGAGCCGCTTTCCGCGGGCAACCACAGGCGGCTGCACCTCATTCTCGGCGATGCCAACCTGTCCGGCTGGGCTACCTTTCTCAAGCTTGGCGCCACCGGCATCCTGCTGCGTATGATCGAGGACGTCGGCTTCGGCGAGGTCCCGCACCTACGCGACCCGCTCGCCGCGGTGCGCACCATCTCGCGCGATCCAACCTGCACAGCGCGGGTGCCGATGCGGAACGGCCCCGACCTTACAGCAGTGGAGATCCAGCGCCTGTATCACGAACAGGCGGTTGCCTACCTGCGCGCCTCCGGCGCGTCGGCTGAGGAGGAGCGCGTCCTGAGGCTGTGGGACGAGGCGCTCACGCTGCTCGAAAGCGACCCAATGCGTCTCTTCGGCAAGGCAGACTGGGTGACGAAAAAGGTGCTGCTGGACCGGTACCTGACGCGAGCGGGCCTGATGT
>CAZPTI010000064.1:10214-20150 GCA_964588925.1 uncultured Anaerolineales bacterium
GAAGCCGGGAGACGCGGCGCACAACGACCTGCTGCGAATGGACATCCAGTATCACAGCCTCACGCCCGACGAGGGACTGTACTGCCGCATGCTTGGCGACAGACTCGACAACCTCGCGCTCGACGAAGAGATCAGATATGCCGAATGGCATGCGCCGGCCTACACGCGCGCGAAGGTGCGCGGGGATGTCATTACAGCGGCCAGGCGCTCCGACGTTCCAGTGACCGTCGACGCGTGGGATAAGCTGGAGGTCAACCAGGGCGCCGCGCAGTTGGACGATCCCATGTCCTTCTTCGCGCCCGCGGTGCTGACGCTCTTGCAGGGCCAGAAGGAAACGGAGACCGCGGCGGCGATCCGCGCCGCCGATGAGTCCGAACCGTCCGCTGTTCCCGACATGACGCCGGAGGAGTTTGCGACCGCGCTGAGACATCTGGCCGAGATCGTCGCTGAGCATTCAGCGCCGCCCGGTCGCGGCGACCACAGTGTGCTGGTGTATTGCAGGACATCAAGCGCGGGCGCCCGTCTGGCGGAGGCGTTGCGCCGCCTGGGTTACACCAACGTGGAGCTGCGGAACGACCCGAACAACGAGTTCAATATCAAATGGGGCAGCGCAACCACGGAGACAGTCGACGAGATTGCGCGCGCAATGGCCGCTACTTACGGCCTTGCCACAAGCCAGATCCACCGATTGCATGTCTTTTTGCCGGTCGATAACGACATTTATATCAACGTGCCGCGCTAGAACGCGGGATCATGACGACGGCGCGCATCGCTTTGAGGACGCGGAATCATGCCAGACGAAGCGCCAGGTGAGTTGAAGCAACGGGTCCGGTTAATTGGCTCGGCAGTTTTCGCGGCCTGCCTGATCGCGTACCTGCTGCCGGACGCGACGTTCGGACAAATCATGCTCCGCGACCCGACCCTGCCGTTTACCCAGCTCACGCGCTTCGCGTGGTCCCTCCTCTTTGCGCTGCTGGCGGTCGGTCCCCTGCTGGTATACCAGTGCTGGAAGATCGCCCTCCCGCGCATCGACTCCGATGAGCGCTGGCTTGCGCTGGCCGTTGCGGTTATCGTCGCGGCGCCGTTCTACCTCGCCTGGTTCCTCGGCCGCGTCTTCTGGCCGCAAATCGAAACGTGGTTGGGCGTTTCTCCCAACTTCCTCGTGTGGCTGGGGTTTGACACGCTCTCCGTTCAGTTCAAGCTGACGCTGCTGGTGGCAGCCGTGGCGCTTCTGGCCGCCGGCATGCTCTTTGTCGACGATCGCGAGCGAGAGATGAGGGAGACGGTTGCGCCTGTCATTGCCGTGATCGTCCTCACGCCGCCCTATCTTGCCGCGTTTGTCCTCCTGCTCACCGTCGTCGCAGGCGGACTGTGGCTCTATCTCCCCGGCCTGTGGAAGCTGGCGCTCTTGCTGCTGCCGGCTGCGATGGCCCGCTATCAAATCGCGGAGGGTTCGTGGCCGTGGTTCGCGGCGCTGCTGACGGTCGGCATCCTGCTGGCGATTCCCGGGGCCAGTCGGCAGTTGAAGCTCCCTGACGAGCCTCCCGAACTGGAATCCGCGCCGGAGGAGGAGCAACCTCTCCCCGCGCCGCCACCGCCAGCGCCCACGGGGCCGTTCCAGCCGTTATTTTACGGCGAGCCGCTGGTAGAGGAGCCTGCCGACGAGGAAGAGAGCGACGAGGAAGATGAGCCGGAGGTCCCCGCGCCGGTTGCTGATCCCGTCGCTGTGGAGCAGATGTTGGCCGACCTGAAATCGGGCGCGGCCGAACCGAACCCGGAAATTGCCTGCCCGGCGATCAATGCGCTGGGGCGGTTGGGCGCCGAAGATCAAGTCCCGCTGCTGGTCTCCCTGCTGGCGCCCGATGGGCGCGCGTCAGAGGTGCGGGTGGCGGCGATTCAGGCGCTCGGCCGGTTAGGCGGGGAAGAGGCGGTCAACGCGCTGTCAGGCGTCCTCGCCGACCCCGACCTGGCGGTGCGGTGGCAGGCCGAAGAGACGCTCGATTATCTGCTGGCGGGCGGCTGTCTGCCGACCGACCGCATCCGGGTCAGGCGGGAAAAGCCGCCGCTCGTCCGCGTGCTTAACTAGGAGCGACATCATGGCAGTTATCATCCACCGCGGGCCGGACGGGTCGATCCGCCAGGACAGGGAGTTCACCGGGGAACTGCGCATCGGGACCGACGCAGACGCTGATTTCTGCCTTCCGGCAGAACTGCGCCTGCCCCCGGAGCGCATCGTCATCGCGCGGTCGACTGTCTTTCAGGTGCCTGTGCTGCTAGCCCCGCGCTCCCCGGCGGCGCAGGCGCGCGTGAACGGCCGGCGGGTGGTTGCGCTCAAGACGCTGCGCCACAAGGATCTGATCCAGGTAGGCGATGCCGACCTGGAGTTCTGGGAGCTGGTCATTCGGAAAGTGACGCCGCGCTCGCCGCTAGTCGGCAAACGGTGCCTGGTGTGTTACCGCAATTTGCAGGTGGCCGACGACGCCATCTCGTGTCCGCGCTGCGAATTGCCCTATCACAAGCATTGCTGGTTCTATCTGGAGACGTGCGCCACCTACGCGTGCGGTTATCCCATCCTCGACATGTTGAAGCGGGTCCTCTCGTCCGCCGTCCGGTTTAAAAAGCTTGAGGCCGAGAGCGAACTGGTGAAACGCGCAACCACCTGTCGGGCGGGACAGGCGCGGGACCAGGGGCCGTTCAAGGCGAACGACTACATCGCCTACTGCCCCAAATGCGACACGCCGTTCCATGCGCAGTGTTGGCTGGCGCTCGAGCGGTGCCCGTCGTGCGGCGCGGACGTGGATACCGTGATTCGCAGCGTGCTGGATCCCCTGCATCAGCCGGAGGCGGCGCAAGAGGAGCGAACCGCTTGAGCGAAAATCTGATCGAGATCAGCGATCCGGGAACCGACCGCTACTCGACGCTCAGCCTGATTCCGTGGTGGAACCAGCGGCGCCTCGCCGAGGCGCGGGTCCTGGTGATCGGCGCGGGCGCACTCGGTAACGAGGTGCTCAAGAACCTGGCGCTGCTCGGGGTGGGCCGGCTGTTCATCGCGGATTTCGACGTGGTCGAGACGTCGAACCTCTCGCGCTCGGTGCTGTTCCGCGCGGCCGACGCGGGCCGGCGCAAGGTGGACGTGGCTGCGGAGCGGGTGCGCGAGCTCAATCCTGACGCGCGGGTTGTCACGTTCCACGGCGACGTGACTCGCGATCTGGGGCTGGGGGTCTACCGGCGGGTGGATGTGGCGCTCGGCTGCCTCGACAATCGGGCCGCGCGGCTGGCGGTGAACCGCGCCTGCTGGCGCGCGGGCGTGCCGTGGATCGACGGCGCGCTCGACGTGTTGATGGGCATGGTGCGCATCTTCCGGCCGCCGGACAGCGCGTGCTACGAATGCGGCATGACCGACGAGGACTACCGGCTGATGAACCTGCGTTACTCGTGCCCGCTGATCCGGGAGGAGGACATCGCCGCCGGCCGCCTGCTAACCACGCCAACCAGCGCCGCGTTCACCGGCGCGTTCCAGGCGCAGGAGGCCGTCAAGCTGTTGCACGGGCTGGAAGTGCCCGCAGGCCAGGGGTTCTTCATCAACGGGCAGGCCTACCGCGCGTCGCTGATCTCCTACGCGCGACGGGCTGATTGCGGCAGCCATGAGACTTACGACGAGATCCTCTCCCTCCCGGAGGCCACGGCACAGATGCCGGCCGGGCGCCTGTTCGCCCTGGTGGAAGAACGGCTCGGGGGGCCGGTGGCGCTGCTGCCCGATCAGGAGACGGTGCAGGCGTTCTACTGCCCGACCTGCCGCGCGCGCGAACCGGTTTATCGACCGTATGAGGCGGTCATCCCCGACCAGGTACCGTGCCGCACCTGCGCGGGGAACCGCGTGCCGGGCGTGACCTCGCGGCTGGCCCCTTCGCCGGGGCTGTCCGGGATTCCATTGCGCCAGCTCGGCATCCCACCGCTGCACGTCGTGCGGATGGAGGCGGGGGGGAAGCAGGCGTTTGTCGAGTTGGGTGGCGACGAGGCGGCCTGTCTGGCCGGATGGCAGGAGACATAGATTCAGCAGAGCGCGATTGCGCGTGGAGGAACAATGCCGGGTCCCCGCGATTATCGGTTGAGGTATGAATACGAACGCATGCTGGCGATTCGCAAGCCGGACGGCCTGATCAGTTTCCGGTGCGCAGATCTGACGGCCGAGGAGGCGGCGGCGTACCTCGCGGCCTCGATGAAGTTTGAGATCATCACCGATGCGCTACCGGGCTTCCTCGAACCGGAGGAGTTCGATCGGCGTTTTCCCGGCCGCGCGCCGGAGAAATACCTGGTCCTCTTTCGCTGCGCGGGGCTGATGAAAAACGACGCCGGCGAGATCGTCCGCACGAACCAGCACATGATGGAAGTGGTTTTCGGCGTCGATTATCCGGCCAGGCCGCCGCGCTTCGTGTGGCTGACGCCTATCTGGCACCCGAATATCGTGATGCCCCACCTGTGCACGGACGGACGGCCTTTTGCCATCGGCGTGACCCTCGACCAGATTTGCCTGATGGTCGGGCAGATGATCCAGTACCAGAACTACAACCTCGCGGACCCACTCGGGCCGCAGGGCAAAGAGGTCGCGCTGTGGGCTGCGCGCAACCGGGAGATGTTCCCCATCGACACGCGCGATCTGCTCGACGGCAAGGAGCGCGCGCGCCCCCTCGTGACGATGACCGGAGACGGTCTGGTCGAGTGGGAGGACGATGCAGCAGACGCTACTGCCCAGCATCCGCTGGTCGAGTTGGAGTAGCGAGGGCGAGGAGGCAGGCGATTCATGGATAGCGGCGGAGTCATCGCCAGCTTCAGCCGCGAGATGGCGCGGCAGGGCTGGCAGGTTAGCAGCCAGGATGGGGACCAGGCGTTGAGCCGCGATGGGCTGATGGTGCGCGTGGGTGCGAATCGCCACTGGCTGCGCCTGGCCCTGCCGGGCGCGTCGCCCGGCCGCGACGACAGCCACCGCCTCGCGCGGCTCCTGAGCGTGTCCGAGCGTTGCTTTATGGCAAAGTGGAGCCTGGATGAGGGCGGTGCGCTGCTGCCGGAGGTGGAGCTGCCGCTGATGCGGCTGGAGCGCCGCGACTGCGAGAAGGCGCTGGAGGCGCTGCTGCTGGCCGCGAAGTGGGTCGACGGCCGGCCGCTGCTGGCGGCAGCCGAGGCAGACGCCGCGCGCGCGCCGAAACGCAGCGCCGTGGAAGGTCAGGCGCCGGAGTTCTTCCCGCTCGAAGAGTTGCGGACGTATTTCGCCACGGTGAAGCACCTCGACTGGGCGATCCGCGACCGCATCGACGAGAACCACTGGAAGGCGCTGTACGAGGGGGCGGAGCGCGCGTTTGAGGTGTATCTGTCGTTCGACCGCGCGTGGGTGTACTTGCAGGCGCCGCTGCTGGGCCGCGCATGCGCGCCGTCGAGCCAGTCGCCGACGTGCCGCAAAGTATTCTACCCGTACCTGCTGCGGCTGAATGCGGAGATGTACTGGGCGAAGGTGGGGCTGGACGAGGACGGGCAGGTCGTGCTCGGGCTCGATATTCCGTTGGAGATGTTCGATATTCAGCGGTTTCGCTGGGCCGCGCGCACGCTGGGGACGTACGCGGACCAGTACGCGTATGACGTGCAGGTGCTGGCGGATTTGGACCGCGATGCGCGGTTGGCCGCGCTGTTGGATAGCGACTGATTGTAGGAGCGGCAGTGATGCAGCCTGACTACGTCCGAGTATTCATAGAGTACGGTACGCTTTCCAAGCGTCGCGAGCTGCTCGTGTCTCGAACGGCACCAGTTACGGAACTCACCACCGAACTAATAGCGCAACTAGGGTTGCCGCGGACGTCCGGTGCCGACCACTCCCTGACCTATGCGCTTCGCTGGGGAGACCGTCGTCTGCTTCCCGGCGATACCCTCGCAGGGATAGATCTGGCAGACGGAGAGACTCTCACCCTGACGGCTCAGGCGGTCCCGCTGTCAGAATATGTTAGCGCGCTGTTGAATAAAGCTCAAGGCTTTGAGGCCTTTCGCCTTGTCATCCAACATGTCCGGACAGTGCTCAGTGTCGACTCGCAAGATGAATCTCGTTTGCGCGCGGAACTGGCAACAATCGAGGAGGAGATTCCTGCCCGAGAGCGCGAGTGCGTCCCTGCTGTCTTTCAGGCACTCGATTTGTCCAACATCCCGGCAGTTCAAAACTCTCTGGGTTTGCCGGAATACTACCTGGGTGCTTTGACTAAGATAGAGATCGACAATCATCCGGTCCAGCGCTCCCTGGTTGCGCAAATCGTTGCGGTCCTTGTCCATGAATGGCGCGAAAGACAGGCACTTGAACAGCAGTTAGCAAACCTTAGACGGGAGGTGGAAGGTCTTCGCAACACCTACAACGCCTCGGCAGTGGATTTGCCCCTACCCGGGCGAGCGGTGTTCACGATCAGCCTGGATCGGGAGTTTGAGGAATTTGGCGCTGCGCAGCAACATGAGTGGTTGTCGCAAATCGCCACAGTTAGCGGGACAAGGGTCGAGGAAATCAGGCTTTTGGCGGTTCGCCGGGGCAGCGTATTGGTAACGCTCGAAGTGCCAGCAGAGTGTTTGGAGCGCGTGCTTTCCGCCTGTAAGGGAGCGGGGTTCGCGAAGCCGACACAGCTCGATTCGCAACATCCAGCGCCATTGGTCCTGGCGTCCCCGGACTTAATCGAGTTTGTGGATCGTGCGGCAGCGAGCATCTGTATTGGAGTAGATGCGAACTTAAGTGTATCGTTTCACGTGCAAGGATCAGTACCAAACTATGTCTCGGGGCCCGACAGTCACAGGAGTATGAAGTGGAACTTGAAGGATACTAACACCGAATTGAGAGCGATAGGCTCTATCATTGCCCTCTACCGCCAGCAACACGATCGGGAAGGGAGCAGGGATGCGTTGAAAGCGGCAAGGCGGATAGGAGATAACCTGCGCGACGAGTTGTTCCACCAGCATCCCCAGTTGCTCGCGCATTTGGGATCGCTTAACAACATTCCAGTTGAGAAAGTTACTTACGGGTTTGGCGGTACTCACACCTATCTTTGCATGCCTTACGAAATGCTACCGGATCCCGAGGGAACACATCCCCTCGTCGTCCAGCATCCAGTAGTACGCGAAGTATGGGGAGTGACGGTGCCATCACGGCCAACGCTGGGCTCAATTGCGCGTGCGCGGGTACGCGGTTCAAGTCAGCAGCCAGCAAAAGAGGATGAACTTCGTATACTCATTATTGCCGCAGGCGAAAGGGATGACGAATGCGCGGCGCTTGATCAGGAAGTGGATGAGTTGGAGAGCGTGTTTAAGAAAAGCGAGTCACAGGGTCAAATTGCTGAGATCAGGTGTTGCCGCACGGCGGAGACGAATTCTCAACAGATTCAGCAGCTTCTTGAACGTTGCAAATATCACATCGTTCATTATGCTGGCGGTTGCGTCTTTGACGCTCGCACCGGCGATTCTGGACTTCCCTTGCGAGAAGCCCCGGGCAAGATAACACAAACCAGGGTCTCGCCCAACCAGTTGCAGATGCGCCTGCAGCAATCCAAGACCATACTGTTCTTTGTCAACGCCGGCCTTTCCGCCGCAGTGTTGGATAATGAGGATCCGAATGGGCATCTGGGGGTAATTGATGCGATTATTAAAGCTGGCGTCCCTAACGTTATCGGGCATCACTGGCCGATCGATCGCGAAAAAGCCATGTTATTCGCCAAGGACTTCTACGAAAATCTGCTGGAACACTGGTCGCCTGCCCGAGCAGCGCACTATGCAAGAAATGAAACGTACCTTAGAGATCCAGCAGACGAGACCTGGCTCTCGCCAATCGTCGTATCCCATCAGTGGCGCGCCTGATTCACAGCAGCACATCAAACCGCACTCAAGACAAGGCAAGGAGGAAGCCGGATGCCTAACCAACCGCAAGACCAACGCGTTCGAGTGTTCATCGAGGACCACACCGGCAACAAGCAGCGCGAGGCGCGCATCGCGAGCAATGCGTCCGTGCGCGAACTGGTGCCCGCGTTGATTACCGCCATGCGCCTGCCTGCAACCGATCCGGCGGGACGCCCCGTCACCTATCACCTGGCATTCGGCGAGCGCCAGCTTCAGGGGGATGAGACGCTGTCGGCAGCCGGCGTGGTGGACGGCGCGACGGTCACCCTGGTGCCGGAAATGACCGCGGGCCGGGAGGCATGATTGCCGTGGCGCGCGACCAGGACTGGCGCAGGCTCGTGATCCTTGGCCCGGCAAGGCAACGGCAACCACGTCCCTGGCCCCTCCCGCTGACCGGCGAGAGCCCGCCGGCCCCGCTCGCCTGCATGGTCGAGCCGGCCGCGCAGCGCGTCATCTACCGGCACTCTCGCTCCACGCTGGCGCGCGAGGTCGGCGGGTTGATGCTGGGCCATGTCTTTGAGGAGCAGGGCCGCTTCCTGGTCAACGTGATCGACGCGCTCCCCGCGCGGCACACGGCGGCCGGTCCGGCGCACCTGACCTTCACGGGCGACACCTGGCTGGACCTGGCCGAACGCCGTTCCGAACTGCCAGATCTCATGACCGTCGGGTGGTATCATTCTCATCCCGGTCTCGGCATCTTTCTCTCGGGCAGCGATACGTTCATCCATCGTCACTACTTCGCAGACCAGCCCTGGTATGTGGCGCTCGTCGTCGACCCGCTTTCCGGCGAGCAGGGCATTTTTGGCTGGCAGGATCAACGCCTGGTCCGTTTCGGGCTTGCGGGCGGCAACGCCCAGGTGAGGTGACTTCGTCATGAAATACCTGAAGCTACGCATCAGCACGGAAGCGAAGGGCATCCTGTATGAGAAAGACGTTGAGGCGCGCAACGTCTTCGAGTCCTTCGTTCGCTCCATCGTGGGTCAGCTCGTCAACCTGGGCACGATCTACGAAGGCGAGCATTACAGCGCGATCATCATCCCGCGCTATGGTGACACCATGCGCCGCGGCGGCCTGCTGGTGATCGATGGAGCCAAAACCGCGGAGAAGACCGACTGGATCGAGCTGCGCTACGAGGAACCGGCGCTGCCGGATCAGCCCGTGCGCTACTTCACGCTCGAGCTGCGCATCAAAGAGCGCAGCCTGGTCTACCGCCGCGACTTTCAGACGCTTGACATCGGCATGGAGTATGTCGCAAACGGGATCGAGCGCGCGCTGGTCAATCTGGGCGTGCTGCGCCACGGGCAGTATTACTTCCCGGTGTTCTACGCGCGGGACGACGACCAGGCGCAGTTTGACCGGGAGCGCATTCCTGCGCTTGAGGAGCAGGCTGCCTCGCTCGTCGAGCTGATCTCTGATAAGCCTATGCGAACCGCGTTCGATTACCGGGACGTCGCGGTCTACGCCAACGCGGAAGAGGTGGGCATGATCGGCCCGGCCGACATTCGCATCTTCGTGCGCCGCGACGCGCTGGAACGGATCGTCGAGGAGGCGAAACGGACGGGCGACGTGGAGCGCGGCGGCATCCTCGTGGGCCAGATTTATGAGCCCACCGATGACGGACGGCGCATCGTGGAGATCAGCGACCTGATCGCAGGCGAGCACACCCTTTCGAGCGTCATCGAGCTGCGCTACACGTTCGAGACGTGGCAGGCGCGCAACGCAACCCTGCGCGAGCGGTTTCCCGGCAAGCGGATGGTCGGCTGGTATCACACCCACCTGATCGACCTTGCGGTGTACACGGACGAGACGCGCACCAAAATCGAGCGCACCAAGCTGTTCTTCTCGCGGGACGACCTGTTCCTGCACAAGCAGTTCTTCCCCGACGAGTGGTACGTGGCGATGGTGCTCGATCCGCAGGGGAAGAGCATGTTCTTCCAGTGGAAGGACGGCGACGTGATGGCCTGTGGCGGCTACCGGGTCTTTGAAGACGTGGGCGTTGCGGTGTCTTAGGAGGCGAGCATGACTCCA
>CAZPTI010000065.1:0-19794 GCA_964588925.1 uncultured Anaerolineales bacterium
CCCCAAACAACGCCAGCGGCGGCGCGATGCGCCAGAAGAGGCGGCGGTTCTGCTGCGACAGGAGGAGCAGGAACAGGCCGAGCGCGAACGCCAGCGCCAGCATGGCCGCGCGGCGCTGCGCAATCGCGTAGGTGTATAGCGTGAACACGGCCATGAGCGGCAGGACGAGCCGCTTGGCGCGCGAGGCCCGGTACACAAACGCCGCGATCAGGAGCGCGAACAGCGTGTTCAGTCGCACCGCCGACCCGTGCTCGATCACCCATTGCAGCCGGCCGTTGATCGGCGTCGGCGACGTGACCGCCGAATAGATGCCGACGAGCGCGACCACGAACAGCCCGAGCATCGCCAGCCAGACGACGCGGTTCGCCTGCTTTGGCGTGCGGATCATGTTCGTGGTAAGAATAAACATCAGCGGCAGGTAGAGGATCGGCCGCACTTCCCACAGCGCAATATTCACGTCGCCCCCGCGCGCCAAGCCCCACGCCAGCCCGGCCACGATGAACAGCGCGAAGACGGCCATCGGCGCGTACAGCGGCCCCCGGCGGAAGCTCACGCGCCACTCGCCCGTGACCGCGCGGCGGCGGATCGCGTGCGTCAGCAGGGAGACCAGCGTCAGGACCAGGTACGTTTCCAGCGGGCTGATGATGAGATTGCTGCCCGGCAGGTGGAACAGCGATTCCTCGCTGCTGAAGTTCTTGACGAAGGGATATTCCGGGATGAGAATCACGTCCGCGGCCAGTGTGAAGAAGACCGTCAGGTAGACGCCGTTCCGCGGGTTGATCAGGATGAGCGCCATGCCCGCGAAATAGATCAGCCACGCGACCATCGCCAGGGTCGGCCCGGAGATCAGGATGAATCCCAGGAGCGCGACGGTCACCGCGACCGTCAGCCCGAACCAGCCCCACCAGCGCATGGACGCGAGCCGCTGCTGCCCGCTCGATCCCAATAACTCAGTCCCGTAAGCCTGCATTACACCCGTTCTCCACACCCGTCCGCACTCGATACGCCCAACCAGAACTCGCTAGATCCTTCGGAACACGTAGTAGCCCACCACCAGCGCCACGCCGAGCGCGGCGATAAACCAGCGCACGCGGCGGTCCGACATGTCCGGTCGGCCAACCATGCCGGCCAGGAAGCACAAGGTCAGAAAGACGACAAAAAGCCTCATTGCGTTAGCCCTGCGTCAGTTGCCCGGCCAGGGCCGCAGGCATGCGCACGCGCACGTGGTTCATGATCACGCCCGCCACCGGCAGATGCCGGATCGCGTCGCGCGCCTCCTGCACCGCGGCCGCAGGCGTCACGCCCTGGTGGACGACGAGACAGCACGCGTCGGCCAGCCCCGCAAGGGCAATTGCGTCGCTGGTCGCCAGCACGGCTGGCGCGTCAATGACGACGTACTCGAACCGCTCCCGCAACTGCGCCATGACCGCCTTCAACTCGGGGCTGCGCGCGGCGACCACCCGGCGGCTCTGCGGCATCTGCCCCGCGGGCAGCAGCGCGAACCGCGATTCCCCCGTCGCGTCCCCCTGCTCCACCTGCGCGAGCGCCTGATCCAGCCCAAGCTGACCGTCGAGCACGGCCGCCAACCCGCCCGACTGCGGGACGCCGCTCTCAATCAGCGCGGCCGAGGGCCAGTACCAGTTCGCATCCACCAGGCACACGGGTTTTGTTGTGTCCTGGCCGAGCACCGCAGCGACCGCCAGCGCGGTGTGTGTCACCCCTTCCTCGCGCAGGGCGGAGGTCAGCGCGACCGCGCGCGGCCACTGTCCGCTCGTCACGAGGCGCGTCAACATCTGCCGCACGCTCGCCACCACCTCAGCCGGCACGGCATAACTGCCGCCCGGCGCGAACGCAGGCCCGGGCTGCGCGGAAAACCGAAGTTCCATGCCCGCGTCCACCACGCCGCGACGCTCTGCCGTATCGTATCTCTTCGCCATTCCAACCACTCCCTAAAGCTCGCGCGGCGCCACCGCCGACCGCGTCATACGCCCGCGCACGCGCTGCGCCAGCGAAACCGCCATCTCTCGCGCATACCGAACTTCGTCCGTCGGCGCCGCGCGCAGCGCCCACAACGCCACCACATACACCACCCCACCCGCCGCAATCGGCAGCAACAGGAACCGGTCGCGCAGCCACCAGGCTGCTGCAACCATCACCAGCCCGGCCAGCAGGCTCCGCGCGGCGGTGGACGCATTGCGCCCGGACAGTGAGCCGCGCGGCAGCAGGGTAATGCCCACGGCCAGCAGCGCGGTCTCGGTAACGACGTAGCTCAACGCGCCGCCGAGCGCGCCGTTGCCGAACGTCCGCTGGCACCACGGCACGAGCGCCAGGTCGAGCCCCACTGTCGCCAGCCCCATTGCTGCCTGCGCGGCAATCCATTGCCGCTGCCGGTCCGTGGCGATCAGGAACCGACCCACCAGCATGTTCTGCGAGGTCAGGATCATCACCACGCCGAGCACGGCCAGCACGGGGCCGCTGTTTGCGAAATCGGCGCCGAAGAGCGTCACCACCAGCGGGTTCGCGATGGCGACGATGCCGAGGCCGACCGGCACCGACAGGAGGAACAGCAGATCGAAGCTGCGCCGCATGTACTGCCGTAACGTGTCCGGCTCGGTCGTGTGCAGCCGCGATAGCGCGGGGAAGATCGCGGTGACGATGATGCTCGGCACGAAGAGCAGCGTGCCGAAAAGCTGCCGCGCGGACCCGTACCACCCCACCGCGCTCTCGTCGAGCAGCAGCGACAGGATCACGACGTCGGCCTGCATGTAGGCCACCAGGAACGCGTCGGAGAGCAGGTACGGGACGCTGGCGCGCAACATGCCGCGCGCCTCCGTCCATGACAGGCGCAGGCTCCCCCGTGTGGCTCCGGACAACCGCACCAGGCGCAGCACCAGCCGCGATTGCGCGACCAGCGTGATCAGCGCGCCGGCGATTGCGACCGCGGCCACCGCGTACACGTCCATGCCCGCCAGCATCAGCCCGATCGCGCCGAGCGAGTACACCGCCTTGCCCGCGACCGTGCCGATTGCGATGTAATCCATGCGCTCGACGCCCTGCAGCACCGCCTGAAGCCCGTTGCTGAACAGGGTGAAGAGGCTTGCCGCCGCGATGATCCAGACCATCGTGACGGTTTCAGCCGGGTAACCGGCGACGCGCGTGTACAGGACGACCGCGGCCAGCCCCACGAGGAACAGCGCGCCGCGCAGGATGAAGCTCGTCCCCAGCAACTCGCCCAGCCGCTCCGGTCGCCGCGCCACTTCCTTCGTCAGGTGCACGTCCATCCCGAACGTGACCAGCACCAGCGCCACGGCCCAGATCGAGTTCGCGAGGATCAGCCGGCCCACGTTTTCCGCGCCGAGGTAGCGCGGCAGGAAGATCGTGAGCGCCAGCGTCAGCGTCCACGTGATGACCTGCGACACGAACAGCGCGCCCGCATTCCGCAGGACGGTCCGGCCCGATCCGCTCATCGCCACGCTCTCAACCGCTGCGCGCGCGGTCAGCCGCAGTCGCGCCCGAGGCCATCACCGGCGCCGCGGCCTGATCAGTCTGCGCGCCCACGGATGCCGACCGGCCCGCGTGCGCCCGCTCGGCCTCGCGCCCCTTTCGTCCAGAGCGGACGTGCGGGACGCTGCCCAGCACTGGCAGGCCCAGCTTCTCCTGGACGTCGGCCGGGAAGCGCAGGGAGGTGTCGAGCAAGGTTTCGCCGACGACCGCCACGCCGCTTAGCAGCAGGCCGACCAGGATGAAAACAGCGATATTCAGCGCCTGCTTGCGCCGCGAGGTCGAAGGCTCGGGCGGCACTTCCGGCGAGTCGATGACCGTGTACGTCTGCTGCGCGTCAATCGTGCTGCGATCACCCGCCAGCTTCGCGCGCTCCGCCTTTGAGACGGTCTCACTCAGGCGCTGCGTCGCTTCCTGCACTGCGGCCTGCAACCGCTCGATCTGGAAGGTTTCCTCCGTGGGCCGCTCCCCGCGCACCGGGTCCGGGTGCAGGGCCAGGTACGCCTCAAGGTCCTCCCGCGCGACCCGCACGTCCGCTTCGTACTGCGGGATCAGCCGCTCGAAGTAGCCCTGCGCGGTCGCGCCTTCGTTGCTGCCCGTGTTGACGCGCCACTGGATGTAGTTCTGGATCACGCCGTTGGCAAGCTGCTGCGCAACGACGGGCGATGTGTGCGCCGCGCCGACCTGCACCATGTTCTGCCCGAGCGTCTGCGTCCACACGGACTCGCGCACTTTCTTGAGCGTCTCGTCCGCCGCGCGCGGGCCTTTGTTCATCTCCGGCTCCAGATCGCTCTGCGCAATGACGGAGCGGAGGAACGAATCGCTCTGCAGCAGCGAGTTCATGTCATCCGTCGTGGTCTTGGCCGGGCCGGACCAGCCTGTTGAGGAGCCGGTCTCGGAAACGAGGCTGGAGAGCAGCGTCCCACTCTGCACGTACACGGTGCCCCGCGACGTGTATTCGGGCTTCGTCAACACAAGCCACGTGATCGCCCCCGCGATCATCAGCAGGAGCGGAACGAGGTTCAGCCATCGGTGGCGGAAATACGATTCAAGCAAACGAGCGGCAAAAGCGCGACTCATGAACTTAGTCCTCCCTACCGCGCCGCCAGTTGACGGCGCAGACCTTTCGTTGAGTTATGCGGTTGTTTACCGCATGGACGCGACTGCCGCGCCCACCCATTCCGGCCGCCAATCGCGCCGCGGCAAGATTGCCGGAAGCGCGTCGCTTTGGGCTGTTCTGGACGGACTGGCCTGCGCAACGGGCGCGTGCAAAGCAAGCGCGTTGTTCACTGTAACCAGAAGCTCGCGCGTGCTGACCGGCTTCGTGAGAAATGCGACCGCTCCCGCCGCGCGTGCTTCCATGCGGTCGCCGTCGCGCGCGCTTGCGGTCAGGACAATGACGGGCGTCTTCTGACAGGCGGGGATGCGGCGCAGCTCGCGCAGCAAGGCAATGCCGCCCGCGCTGGTGTCCAGCGAGGCAAGGCCAAGGATGATGAGGTCAACCGGCTTCGCGGCCAGCGCCAATCGCGCATCGGCCAGCGAACGGGCCTGAAGGGTGTCGTAACCCACCATGCGGAGCTGCTTGCTCACCGTATGGCAGGTCACGGAGGAACTATCGAAAACCAAAACCGTACGCGTCATCTGAACTCTCCACTCACACATTTCGACTCAACCGCTCAACCCGGTCGACCCAATCTCTGATCAACGACCCGAACCCGCTACCACTATCCTGGACCAGCTCAATACGCTTCGATACGCGCGCTACCGGACGTTCCTTCAATCGTCCTGCGTCAAAGCAACTTCGTCAGCCGCCAGTGGTTCTCCCGAATCCCCGCGTCCTTCGCTTCATACACTACTTCATCGACCAGTTGGCGGATGAGATACAGCCCGTACCCCCGCGCCTGCGGTTCCGCCAGGTCCGGCTCGGGCACCTGCGTAATGTCGAACGCGCAGCCCGTGTCGTACAGGTCAATCTCCAGCCGCAGCGGCTCCTGCGCCACCGTGAACACCACTCGGATGCGCGTCACTTCGGGATCGCTCGCGTTTTCGTCGCAAATCCCGTAACCGTGCTGCGCGATATTGGCGCATATCTCGTAAATCGCCAGTTGCAGGCCATACGCAAGGTCCTGGCGTCCGCACAGGGCCTCATTCCCCTCGAACAGCGCTCCCAGGCACGCGCCCGGCAGATGCAGGTACTCGATTCCGGCAGGCAGATCCAAAACGGTGGAGACAGGCTGCCTCACATCAGGCCCCTTTCGCTATGACCAGTGTCTGGTCGTCTTCCTGCATCTCGCCGTCGCGGAACGCCTCGACGGCCGCAAAGAGCGCCTGCCCGATGGCCTCGGCTGACAGGTGCGCGTGCTCTTCCACACAGCGCATCAGGCGCTCGATCCCGAACATTTCGTCGGCAGCGTTCCGCGTTTCGTTGAACCCGTCGCTCGCCGCAACCAGCACGTCTCCCGGCCGCAAGATCACGCTCTGCTCCGCGTAGTCCAGCGTGCGATTCACCCCGATGGGCGGGCAGTCCGCCTCCAACAGTCGCGGCGCGCCACCGGCCGGCTTGTAGATCACCGGCGAATGGCCCGCGTTGGCATACATCAGCCGCCGGCTGAGGTGATCGTACTCCGCCACGAACGCCGTGGCAAACATCGACAGCTCTGTCAGGTCCTCGTACAACTCGTCGTTGACCTGCGCCAGCAATGCGGCTGCGGGGGATTGCCGGGGAGACCGGGACGCTCTCCCGATCCGACCCGCGTCGCCCCGAGTCGCGCCGCGCACGATGCTGCGCAGGATGGTGCGCGTCATCGTCATCACCAGCGCAGCCGACATCCCCTTGCCCGACACGTCGCTGACCAGGAACACCGTGCGATCCGCCGATGACGCGACAAAGTCGAAGAAGTCGCCGCCGACGTGCGACGCGGGCCGCATGCGCGCATACACGTCGAGACCGGGCAGGGCGGGCAGTTCCCTCGGCAGCAGGTTCGTTTGCACCCGCCGCGCCAGTTGCATCTCCGTCTCGAACCGCGCCTGCGCGATGCGCTCCCGGTGCAGCAGCGCGTTCTCGACCTGCACCCCCGCGTGCTCCGCGATCGCGCTCGCCAGCTTCAGTTGCGGCGAAGCGAACCGTTCGCCCTGCTCGCTCCAGAACGCGAACGCGCCCCGGACGTGTTCCCCCGTGCCGATGCGAACCATCAGCAGGCTGCGCACTCGCTCCGGCAGGGACAAGGGCCAGCCTTCGTCACCCTCCTGACGCCCTTGCCACAGCACGGCCGACTCCTGCGCCGGGCCGTCAGGCAGGCTGGTCAGCAGCGACAGCAGCCACCCCTCGTCCTGCGTGGCGGGCGGAAACTGCGCCGCGACCGGCCCGCTCTCCTCCGACGCCAGCACGATCGCGGCCCCGTCCACGTTCAGCAGGCGGCCCGCCGCCTCCGCCAACGCCAGCAGCCGCTCCGCCAGCCGCATCGGTCGCCGCGCCAACTGCCCCAGATCGTAGACGGCCAGCAGTTGGTCCTGCGTCTCGATCAGTTCGTCCGTCATCGAGGCCAGGTCCGCCTCCGCCTGGAGCAGCAGGCCGACCAGTTGCGCTTCCGCAGCCGCGCGCGCCCGCGCCGCCTCCCCGATCATGCCGGTGATCCGAATCTCGCCCGCAATCTGGCCGTCCCAGAGAATCGGCGCAACGACCTGCTGCGCCTGCGCCCGCGCATTGTCCCGCATCGCATCGAGCCGCGCGCCTGTCGGCAATGACACCACCGGGATTCCATCGATTGAGATCGTCACGGCCGTCGCGCCCTCGGCCAGCCAGACGTTGGCGAGCGAGGTCAGGACGGCGCGCTGCGGGCTCCACGCTTCCACGGACATATCGGGCGAACCCTCACCGGGACCGAACCGCGCGCCGATCCCGACGACGGACCTCACGCGGCCCGGCCGACCGCGAACGAGTCCACGGCCGCATCGACCGTGGGACAAATCGTAAACGCGCTATCCAGGCGGGTCAACTCGAAGATGATGCGGACCGGCTGCTGCAAATTGGCGAGATACAGGTCGCCCCCCGCAGCGCGACACTGCTTCATGAACCGGATCAACGTCGCCAGCCCGGTCGAATCCATGAAGGTAACGCCGCCCATGTCTACAATGATCCGGCTGGCGCCGGAGCGGGTCGCCCCTTCGAGCCATTCCGCCAGCGCGGGCGCGGTGCGCCGGTCGCACCGTCCTTCCGGCGCCACAACGGTTATATCTTCAATACTATGGTTAGTGATCAACATTCGATTGCCTCAACCCAAACACATCCGCCTACCGATAACACTCAGTACTTGTCTTTTGAGAAGCTACACTGATTTCTCAACAAATAAAGGAACGCAGATACCTATCACGAGCGTGGTTGAGATAGGATACGACAAAGGGCCGATAGGTGTTCCATTGCGAGGACAGGAGCGTGGCGCATCGATTAGCTGGCGCGCCACGCTCAGAGGGGAGCGCTATTGCCCCCTGGCGATCAGGGGGAGGAAGATTTTCTTGTCCAGCGGCGCGACGACCGGCGGCGTGGTCGACCACACCTGCCCGCCGACCTCCTGATTGAAGGTGCCCAGGAACAACTGGTTCGCCAGCGCGCCCGACCCGTTGGACCAGAGCGCCACGGCCTTGTTATGCACGCTGCCGAAACCGGGCGTGTTGGACGGCTGCCACGAGGTCCCCGTCACGGAACTCCAGACCTGAGTGCCGGTCGCATCGTTGCGGCTGAACGCGAAGAGCGTGCCCTGGGCCGAGACCAGGCCCTCGATCTTGTAGTTGAGCGGGCTGCCGAAGCCGCTCGTTCCGACCTGCTCCCAGTTCGCGCCGTCCGCCGTCCGCCAGATCTGGCCGCCCGTCACGTCGTTGCGCGTGCCCACGTAGAGGTAGCCGTTGTGGACCGCAAACCCGCCCGCGCCGTAGTTGTCCGTGTTGCCGAAGCCCGGCAGGTTGGCCGTGACCCAGGTGACGCCGTCGAAGGTGCGCAGGACGCGCATGCCCGGTCCGCCTGCGTAGCCCTCGAGCGCGACATACAGGGCGTCTTTGAACGCCGTGAGGCCCGTCGCAATCGGGTAAGCGGTCTTCAGCCCGAAGCTGGCGCTGGCGACGCGCGTCCAGTCGTCCGAGTTGCCGCTGAAGCTGCGGTAAACCTCGATGCCTTCGTTCGGGTTGTAGGTGGTGATATAGAGGCCGCCGCCGAAGGTGGCGAAGTTCGTTACGCCCGCGTTGTTGCTGTTCTTCTCCCACGCGCCCGCCATGCGCTCCCACTTCGTCCCGTCCGCCGTGCGCCAGATTTCGCCCGTCGTGCCGAGGACCGGCCACGCGCCGTTCCCCGCGTACAACTGACCGTTGAACACGATCATGTCGAACAGCACGCCGTGCCCGTAGCTGCTGAAGGTGCTCGGCCAGGGGATCAGCGACCACGTGTCGCCATCCGAAGTGCGCCAGAGCTGCGCGCCGAGGTCGTTCGTCGTGCCCGCATAAAGCTGCCCGCCGAAGAATTCGAGCGCGGAGACCGCCGCGTTGTCCTTCGTGCCGAAGCCGCTTGCGTTCCGCTGGAACCAGTCCAACACGAGCGGCGCATCGGGCGCAGCCGCGCCCCGCTCCGCAGGAGCCGCCAGCGCCGCGCCGGGCGCAACCATCACCGCCAGTACAACCAGAACCATCGCTACACCTGAGAGACGCTTCCTCATTCTGCCTCCAATACAAATTGCCAGCAGGCGCGCCTGCTGGACTACTGAGACCCGCCGTTACGAGCCAAACGTTCGCTGTCGTTCATGAGTTGCGATTGTGGAGTCAAGGGAAATGGGGGGAGAATGTTCCCGCTGAATCCGCAGATACTATCGCGCAATTAAGCTGATGCAAACGTAATTGCTACTACAGGGCCGCGCATCAATGTGTTTCAGGGGCCGCGAAGTGGGTGAGCCGGCATGCGCGCTGTTCAAAGCGACGGCGCGCACGCCGGCGGTGCGCCGGTCGCTAGACCAGCACGACCGTGCCGTTCAGCTCCGCGCGCGCGGGGCCGCGCGTAAGGGTTTGCTCCAGCGCCGCCACAGCCCGGATGCCCGTTTCCTGTCGGTTCGCGCCGTAGCGCGGGCCGACGCCCTGCTCGGTGACATAGGCAACCTGATAGCGCCTGCCCGGCGCGACCGGCTCCTCGCCGACATACAGCTCCTGAACGCGCTGACCTTGCGGATTCTCGGCCTTCGCGTACAGCTTAACCCCTGCCATGCGCTTGAGGTAGCCGCCCATCTGGCTGTAGGGATCGCGCGACAGGGTGCGCTCCAGGTTCTCTTCCAGCATCTCCCGCATCTCTTCGCCGGTCAGTTCAACTGTCATAACCGGCGGGTTCATTGGAATGATGTTGTAGAGACCGTTGACGGTGACCGGACCGGGCGGGATCGGCGCGCCGTAGCGCCAGCCGTTCGAGAAGGCAGCCTCTGCGCCGGTCGCATCGAGCAGGCTTTGCAGCAGCAGATTGTCCATCGTCGATTCGAGCAGCGTATTGCGGTTCAGCGCCGTCTCGGTCCGGCCCACCACTCGCTCCAACTCAGCGCGGAAGGGGCGCAGCAACTCGTCCACCTGCGCCTGCATCTCCCCGTCAGGAGCGATGTCCTCGCCGACGGTGATCAGGCGGTGATCCCAGCCCGTCACGCGGCCGTCTTCCACCCGCAGGTCGAGCCGGCCGAGAAAGGAGCCGTGGCTGCCCGACTGGATGATCAGCGTACGCTCAACAGTGGCCGGGCGGTGCAGCCGGTTGTGCGTGTGGCTGCTGAGGAACACGTCAACCGGCGCGCCCTGCGCCGCAAGGTCTTCGGCCAGTTGCATGTCCTGCGGGAAGCCGAGGTGCGAGAGCGCGACGACGAGGTCGACGCGCTCCGCCTCGCGCAGCGCCCGCACGGCCTCGGCCAGCTCGTCCCTGCCCAGAGTGAAGCGCAAGCCCTTGCTGAAGTGCGGCGGCATGGTCTTATCGACGATGTTGGAGGCCAGGCCCACCACGCCGACGCGCAACCCGCCCGCTTCGTAAACCCGGCGAGCCTCGAACGGCCGCGTGCCGCTCTCTTTGTCGTAGATGTTAGCCGCCAGCAAAGGGTAGTTCAGCCCCGCGGTCACCTGCTTCAGTTGCGCCGGACCATACGCGAACTCCCAGTGCGCCGTCATCGCCGCAAAGTCAAGCGCGTTGAGCAGCGGGATGAGGCCCTCGCCCTTCGTCTGCACCGCCGGGTAGGTGCCGTGAATCGTGTCGCCGCCGTCGAAGGCCAGCACTGCGCCCGGCCGCTCGCCGCGCATCTGCTTTAGCAGCGTTGCGATACGCGCGTAGCCGCCCGCCTTCCGGTAAGTCGCGCCCTTTGCGGTCCAGAACAGCTCGTTATGCAGTTCGACGTAGCCGTGGCTGTCGTTGAGCTGCGCCAGCGTCAGGTTCCGCTCCATCAGGCCGCCTCGATCTTCCGGCCCTGGCCGTTGAGGGAGACCTCCAGTCCCGCCCGCTGCCACGCCACCGTGCCGCCGAGCAGATTATAGACCTTCTTAAAGCCCTTTTGCCCCAACAGCGCCGCGGCCGACTGGCTGCGGTTGCCGTGCGCGCAGATGACCGCCACCGGCATCTCGGGGTCGAGCTCGCCCGCACGGCGGGCAAGTTGCCCGAGCGGCACGTTCACCGCGCCCGGCACGTGCCCCTGGGCGAACTCCCACGGCTCGCGCACGTCCAGCGCGAATGGCGCGTTCTCACCCTTGAGCATCTCGGCCAGGCGGGAGGCGCTCACGTCCTCCACGTCACCCGACACGGTCGGCAGCCCGTAACGGCGCCACGTCTCCATGCCGCCCTGAAGGTAGCCCACGACCTTATCGTAACCCACACGCGCCAGCGCCAGGACCACGTTGCGGTAGACCTTCTCGTCTTCCAGCAACAGGATCAGCGGCTGGCCGGGCGGCAGGACGAACCCTGCCCGGTTGCTGATCTGATTGTCGGCCTCCAGATGAACGGAGCCAGCGACGTGCTCGGCCACGTAGGCGGCCTTTGGGCGGAGGTCGAGCAAGCCGGCGCCCTGGCGGAAATAGAGCAGCGCATCTTCAAGCGACAGGCTAACCGGCCGAATCTCGCCCAGCGGCGCAGGGCCGCGGCGGTTCATGGCCTTGATGCGCTGATGGTTGCCCGGCTGTTCGGGCAGATTGGTCGTCATGTATTCGACGAACGCGTCCTTCTCCCCAACCTGCAGAGCGGCATTATGCTTGCGCTCGAAGCCAAGCGTGGTGCTGCGCACGCTGCCGATCGCGCGTCCGCAAAGCGAGCCCGCGCCGTGGCCGGGGTAGATCATCAGGCTGTCGTCCAGCTTCATGACCTTGTTGAACAGGCTCTCGTGCAGGTGGCCGGCGAGGTCGCGCGCTGCGTCGAGGCCGACAAGGTCGGGGCGGCCCACGTCGCCCACAAAGAGCAGGTCGCCGGTGAGCGCCATCCAGGGTTCGGCCGAGCGCGTGGTGTCGGCGACGAGCAGCGTGATGCTTTCGGGCGTGTGGCCGGGCGTCGCCGCTACCTGGACGCGCACCGCGCCCAGCTCCAGCGTGTCACCGTCGCGTAGCGGCTGGTGCGGGAACTGCGCGCCGGCCGCCTCATGAATGAATATCTGCGCGCCGGTGCGCGCCGCCAGGTCCGTGTTGCCCGACACATGGTCCGCATGCAAATGCGTCTCGATGATGTGGGTGATCTTCATCCCACGCGCCTGCGCTGCGTCAATATACCGTTGCGCATCGCGGTCCGGGTCAACCACGGCCGCAATGCCCTTGCCCTCGCACCCGATCAGATACGAAGCGCACCCCAATCCATCCACAAAGAACTGCTCTACGTACATCTTACTCCCCTCACGCAATCAACTTGGGCAGGTTATCCTGCAACAGAAAGACAGCCAAAACGATGACGAACACTGCGAACGCCTGCTTAAGCCGCGCGGCGGGCAGGCGATGCGCCAGCCTGGCGCCCACGAACGTGCCTCCCAGCCCGGCTGCCACGAAGACCAGGGTCAAGCCCGGATCAAAGAACCCCTGGTTCAAGTGACCCAGCAGCCCCGCGATGCTGTTCGCCGCGATGATGATCAGCGACGTGCCGACCGCCTGGTACATCGGCAGGCCGACGAGCATGACCAGCGCGGGCACGATCAGGAACCCGCCTCCGACGCCGAGGATTCCGGTGAGCAGGCCGACGCCCGCGCCCACCAGCAGCGTCACCCACCAGGGCCGTGGCGCAGCCGCTTCGCTTCTCCGGTTCCGCCAGAGCAGCATCAGCGCGGCGACGACCAGCATCAGGACCGCGAAGGCGACGAGCAGCGCGGCGGGCGAAAAGCGCTTCGACAGCCCGGCCGCCGCGTAGGCCGTGATCATGCCCGCGCTGCCAAAGAGCGCGGCGACCTTCCAGTTCAGCGTCCCCTGCCCCCCGTGGAACGCCGCGCCAATGAGGCTATTGCCGCCTACGATGGCGAGGGAGGTGGTTACAGCCGCCTGCGGCGACTGCCCGACGAGGTACACGAGCGCGGGCACAGTGAGGATCGATCCCCCGCCGCCGAGCAACCCCAGCGACAGGCCGATCGCAAATCCCAGCGCCAGATCGAGAGGTAAGCCACTCAACACATCACACATCCTTCGAACTACGTCTGCAACAACCGCTTGTCCGTGTGTGTGATGCAGGAGCGGAGAAAAAGGATACAGGTTAGCGAGGGGTAAGGATGACGCGCAAGCACCCGGCAACTCTCCGGATCGCCGTCCCAGGTGCGCTGCGCAACGTCAAAACACGCTCAGAACACGACTCAGCACTCCCAGCAGCGCTCGCCGCGCATCACGAACTGTGTCAGCTCGGACACACTCAGCTTATCGATGCCCAGCTTGTCGAGAGTCCGCCCGCGGCGCCAGTAGTCCGTGCGGTGGATAATGCAGGCGAGCCGGATGATTGCGTCCATGCCGCGCACCGACACGCCGAAGTGTTGGCCGAGCGCGGCAATTGGCACCAGGCTCATCGGCACGTCCTCGAAGATATAGCGGTGGTTCATGGTGCTGGGCGCCTTGATGCCATAGTAGCCCGGCTGGTTGTGGATCGCCTCGTTCAAGTCCTCGCCAACCGCATCGTACGCCAGCTTCAGCCATTCGAGCGCGGTGCGGCCGCGAATCCCCAGCGCGGCGGCGACGGTCACGCGCTCCCGATCCAGCACCTCCAGCACGCGCGCCACCGACGGTGTCACCCCCTCGATGTAGAACTGGTAATCGCCGTGCGTCGACTCGATCCGCCCGGCGTTGAGCAGGGTCAGCGCGGGGTGGAAGATGGCGCCCATATTGTTGAGCCCGGTGTGGAGCACGCTGATCCCGTCGATGTACTGAGGGTAGGCGGGCAGGAGGGCGTCCAGCACGCAGCGGGTGCGCGTGGCGGGCAGCGCGGCCACGGGCACCGCCTCCTTGATGCGGAAGATGCGCGCCTGCGCGGGGCCATCCGAGCGGCTGGCGTAGATGAAGGTCTCGGCTTCGGCCACGGTCACGTCGGCCTTACAGCCGTTGTCGCGCAGCACCTTATCGAACTCGATGGCGCCCAGGGTGCGGCCGGGGTGCAGGACAACGATCTGACCGTCGCGCAGGTAGGGCGCGGCGGTCCTCGCGATGTCCGCATGGGCCGATGAGGGGACAACCACCATCACCAGGTCGGCATGGGCCAGCGCCTCCTGCATATCGGAGGTGACGCGCGTAATCCGCGCGAAGCCGCGCGGGCCGTCCGCGTTCTCCAGGTCGATCCCGCCGCGCGCCTTAATGGCCGCGACGCGGTCGGGCGTGCGGTTATACAACGTCACCTGGCAGCCGAGCAGGCCCAGGTGCGCGGCCATCGCTTTGCCGCCGTGGCCTGCGCCGATGACGGCATAGGTTCGGGAGGTAGGCATTCCTCATGCTCCTTCGCTTTGCTCACGTGCGCCCGCGGAGACTGCCGCGGCTGTCAGGTCTGCCGGCGCGCCCTTAGTGCGGCCCATCCAGTCCAGGTTGTCCAACTCGCCAAAGCGCATACGGAAGATGCGATAGTACATCAACTCTTCCTTCGTGTTCAAGCGCCAGCCGTTGGGCAGCGCGCGCTCGGCCGCGAAGTCGCGATCCGACACGCGTTCCTCGGCGTGCTGCGCCAGCAGGTCGCCCACTCCCGCGCCTTCCCAGAACTTTGCCTTCGTCCGGGTGAGCACTTCTTCGGGCAGGTAGTCGCGCACCGCTTCGCGCAGGATCCACTTCTCGACCCCATCACGGAGCTTATATGCGGTAGGGATGCGAAACGCGTAGTTCACCACGTCGGGCGCCAGGAAGGGCACATGCGCGACGATGCCGTGAGCCGCGGCGCAGCGGTCAACGCGCTGCAGGGCTGTGTTGTGCAGCCGGCCGGTGATGTCGACAAGCTCGTCGTCGAGCTGTCCGGGGTCCAGGTCCTTGAGATAAGCGTAGCCTGCAAACAGCTCGTCGCCGCCTTCACCTGACAGCGTTGCATCCGACACCTCGGCTGCCGCGCGGCCGGCCAGGTAGTTCAGCACGCTTGACCGGACCAGCAGCGCATCAAACGATTCCAGGTGGTAGATCACGTCAGGCAGGACCGCGAGCATATCGTCAAACCCAACCTGAATCTCGTGGTGCTCCGACCGAATGCGCTGCGCCACAACCTGCGCCCATTCAAGGTCTGGCGCGTCGGGCAGGCCCACCGCGAAGGTGCGCAGCCGCCGCACCCCCCGCCGCGCCACCGCGGCGATCGCGCTGGAATCCAGGCCGCCCGACAGCCAGGAGGACATCTCGTCGCCGCGTATGCACTGCCTCACCGCCTGGGAAAGGCGCAGTTGGAGTTCGCGCGCGATGGACTGCGGCGGGCTGGTGAGCTGCGAGCCACGCGGGTCCGGCAGGTAACGGCGCATGGTGACGCCGTCGAAGGTATGGCCGGGGGGCAGGTATTGCGCGTCCCGCGTGAAGGGCAGCAACGCCTTGACCTCCGACGCCCAGTAGAGCGTGCCGGCCGCGTCTCGCCCGTAGTAGAGCGGCGCAATGCCCACCAGATCACGGCCGAGCTGGAAGCTCCCGTTTTGAACCGCCGCGAACGCCAGCCGTCCCGGCCCGCCGTTGTCCAATGCCGCCTGTTCGTTCTGCAGTGTCTGTTTCGCGCTGAACTGGCTCGCGGTCCAGGCAACTCCTATGGTCGCGCCGGACGTCTCGGAAATCGCCCGGCCGGCCGGGCCGCGGTGGCTCATGCGTTGCAGCATGAGTTGAACGTCGGTCCGCGCGCCACTTCGGGCGCAGCCCGCAATTGCTGACATCATTTCCCCCTAAACTAGCCAAACGACCGCAACAGCGCGAGTCGTTTTCCTTCGGGCAGGGGCTTGCCATCCCGCCCCACGGCGACGCACGCGCCCCTGCCATCGATGCGCGTCACGACCTCGCCCCGGCCAAAGCGATTGTTGCGGAGCTGGGGCGCGTCCAGGATGCCGCTTGTCACTGCGCGGCATAGCGTGGGCGGGTCGATCAACGGGTCGGCCACGCCGCGGGCCGCCAGGTCGCAAATGGCGTCCAGCGCAAGGCGGGCTTCATCTGCCAGCTCGGCCGCGCGCTCCTGCACCCGCGCGCTCTCGAGCATGTCCGGCGCGCCGCCCAGCGCGTTCTCGATCGCGCGGCGCGCCACCTTGCACGCGGCGATCACGTCCTCCGCGGTCGCGGCGTGGTGCGCCTCGGTGTGGCCGACGACGTGGACGATGTGCGGCTTGAGCGCCATTTGCAGATAGGTGGCGGCGGCAAGGTGTCCGCGCGCGGCCTCCGGGTCGAGCGGGTGGCTCAGCAGCCCGACGCGCACCTGTCGGTAGATGCGGAAGTCCTCCCCCGCCAGCGGCTCGATGAGCTGGAGACACGCCAGCATCTTCGCCAGATCCATCGCGTCGGACAGGCCGGGCGGGCTGTTAAACATGAACTGCGCGATGTAATCGCGCACGCCGAACGCGCGCGCGTTGTAGGCCGAGAGATAGGCGGCGACGACGAAGGCCACGTCCGGCGCGTCCCGCATGCCCCAGTGGTGCGGCTCGTTCAACTCAACGGGGATGCTGCGACCGCCGTACCACGTCATCAACTCCTGGTGCAGGCGGATCGACGTTTCGAGGTCGTGCGGCCCGCGGCCGTCCATCGCGTTGAACCAGTAGAGCGGCACCGCAGCCCAGGCGATGTTGATCGTGTCCACGTACATCGCGGCGAGGCGGACGAAGTCGTCCGTGCCGGAATAGGTGCGCATGAGCGGGTAGTTGCCGCGGCGGCTGGCCGCGTAGAGCGCGCGGTAGTCGTCCGCGCGGCGGACCGGCACGCCGCCCGCGCCGGTTCGTCGCGGGTCTTGCCGCTCCGGGCGGAAGAAATTCTCCTGCGCGTCCTGATCCGTGCCGAGCGAGATGACGTCGAGCACGCGCGCATCGGCGATCTGCGCGATGCCTGCTTCGGTGGCTTCCAGCGTGGGCAGCCCGAAGTGGTGGCGGATGAGCGGGTAGGGGGCCTTCCAGGCGATGCGCTCGACCGTGGTTTGCGGGTACGCGTCTTCCGTGGCTTCCACCGCCGAGCCGCGCAGGTAGGCAGTGACCTCTTCCGGCGGTTGCGAGCCGTCAAAGACGCGCTCGAAGAAGCCGATGGCCGCGGCGCGCTCCGCAACGGGCGGAGTGCCGCCGAAGGCAAAACGCACGCCCCGCTCGCGCAGGTCGTCCGCGGCCTCGGCGAACTCGGCCAGCAGCCGCTCGCCGGTTTCCGGGGTCAGCCGGTACGACACGCCGACCAGCTCGGCGCCCTCTTCCACCGCGGCCTGCAACAGGCGCTCGACCGGCACAGCCGGGCCTAAAAAGACCGTGCGCCATCCCGCCGCCTCGGCCAGCCGCAGGAACTTTGTCACCCCGGCGACGTGGACGCACTCGCCCAGCGCCGCCGCGACAACCGTCTTTCGTTCAGCCATCGCTCCCTCGCAAGGAAAAATTATTCGAGATAAACTTGACAAAGGAAACTTCCTCCTTATACTAACGGTGCTGGCGAACCCTGTCAAGTGGGATAAATGAAGGAGAAGCGCAGCATGGCGCAAGTCGAGCCGCAACCTAACCTCTTGCTGACCATCCGGGGCCTGCTCCCTTCGCTGAACGAACAGGAGCAGAAGGTAGGTCAGTACGTCCTCGATCACCCGTACGAAGTTATCCATCTGCCGATGGTCGAGTTAGCCGAGCGGTGCGGCGTGGGCGACACCACCATCTTCCGTTTCTGCCGTCGTATGCAGACGGAGGGCTACCAGGCTTTCAAGATCGCGCTCGCGCAGGAACTCGCGCCCGCAACCTCGCCCGTCTATCAGGCGGTTGCGGCGGGCGACACGGCGGCAGCGGCCGCGCAGAAGGCGATTGCGGGCGATGTCAAGGCCCTGGAGGATACGCTGCGGGTGCTGGACCTGGGGGAGCTCGATCGCGCTGCCACCGCGCTGCTCGGCGCGCGGCGGGTCGACGTCTACGGTTCGGGGGGCGCGGCCGTGGCCGCTCAGGAGTTGCAGTACAAGCTGCTGCGCCTCGGCCTGCGCTGCCTGGCCCTCACGGACGCGCAGATGGAAATGATGTCGGCAGGGTTGCTGACTTCGCAGGACGTGGCCGTCGGGGTTTCGCACTCAGGCGCGGCAGCCGACGTGCGGCAGGCGCTGGCGAAGGCCAGGGAGCGCGGCGCGGTGACTATCGCGATCACCAATCATCCGGCATCGCCCATCGCGCATCTCGCCGACATTCTCCTGCGCACTGCGGCCCAGGAATCCACGACGCACGGTTATCCGCTGGGCGCGCGCGTGGCGCAGATCGGGCTGATTGACGTGTTGTACACCTGCCTCCTGCTTAAGCAGAGCGAGACGGGCGAGCGGAAGTGACGGAGGCCGATAAAATTGATGGGGGAAGCGAGGCGCGACCTATGAGCCCGGTGCTGAACCGACAGCGGATTCTGCTCGTGTATAACGAGAGTAGCTACCTCATCAAGGGTGAGCCGCAGGACATGCTGGCCGAACAGGGTGTGCTGGCCTGCGCCGAAGCGGTCGCGGCGGCGTTGTCCGAACGCTACGAAACGCATCGCGCGCCGATCCATGCCGACGTCGAGGTCGCGCTGGCCGCGTTTCCGCCCGCCGAATGGGTTGTCTTCAACCTGGGCGAAGGGGTGCAGGGCCGGCTGTTCGAAGAGGCGCGCATCGCCTGGGCGCTGGAGGCGATGGGCTACCGCATGACCGGCTCGCACGGCCTGGCCCTCGCGCGGTCGATCCACAAGGCGCACGCCAAGCAACTGTTCGAGCGAGAACGCATCCCCACGCCCGCCTGGCGTATGTACCGTCACGCGGCGGAGGTGCGGGACGAGCTGACCTTCCCGCTGATCGCCAAGCCCGTTGCCGAGGACGGCAGCATCGGCATCGGTTCGGCGGCGGTCGTCCACGATCTGGCCGCGCTCCGCGAGCGCGTCGAACACATCACCACCTGCTATCGCCAGGCCGCGCTCGTCGAGCAGTTCATCGTGGGCCGCGAGTTCAACGTCAGTTTATGGGGAGAGCCACCCGAACTGCTGCCGCTGGCGGAAATCGACTTCCGGGACTTCGCCGATCCCTGTCAGCGCATCGTTTCGTTTGAGGCGAAGTGGGACCCGGCGTCCTTCGCGTACCATCATACTCCCGTGCTTTGTCCGGCAGCCACAACCCCGATGCTCGCGGAGCGGATTCGCGAGACGGCCTTACGCGCCTGGCGCGCAATTGGCTGCCGCGGCTACGCGCGGGTGGATATACGGGTCGACGAGCAGGAGCAGCCTTTTGTCGTCGAGGTGAACTGCAACCCGGACCTGTCGCCCGAAGCCGGGTTCTTCCAGGCGGCGCGCAGGACAGGCCTCAGTTATGCGGAAATGATCTGGCGGATCGTTGAGATGGCGCTGGGCGGTTAGTTATCGTGAGGGGTCTTAAACAGAGACCGCACGGATAGTCATTTCGACTACCCGTGCGGAGAGTGGGCGAGCAGGGACTCGAACCCAGGACCTCACGGATGTGAACCGTGAGGCCGGTTTTCTTCACCCCCGACCTTACGGCTTGCCGATTTGCGTAGCCGTGTGGTCTGGTTTTCCTCTTGAACCGTGTGGTCTCCGATCGCTCCCTGAAGGCTGTCACGCAGCCGTGTTCTCAATACCGAGTACAGTCTGATTATAACATGCAACGGTCCGCCTCCCAAGTTGACCGCGCGGCTCGCTACCGTGCGTATCAATCTCAACCACCCTGCAACAAGCGACGCA
>CAZPTI010000066.1:0-19218 GCA_964588925.1 uncultured Anaerolineales bacterium
GTGCGCGCGGGCGGGAGGTGCGGCGCGACGGGCAGGTTGTAGGCTTCCGGCCGGTCGAGCAGCAGGAAGAAGCAGTTGAGATGGCCGATGCCGCCTGTTGCGCCCGGAGTGCCGGGCGCGCCGTAGAGATAGGCATTGGTCACGCCAAGCGCGTGCAGCTCATGGATGCGCGCCCGCGCCTTCTCCAGCAGCTCGTGGACCTCCCCGAAGTTGATCGAGTCGGTCGGGCAGGCTTTGGCGCAGGCAGGCTCCAGCCCGCCCTTGAGCCGGTCGTAGCAGAGCGTGCACTTGCGCGCCTTGCCGTCGTGATGGCTCAGGTCGATGACGCCGAACGGGCAGGAGACGACGCAGTAGCCACAACCGTTGCACACGTCGGGCTGGACGACGACCGTGTCGAACTCCGTGCGGAAGAGCGCGCCAGTCGGACAGGCTTCGAGGCAGCCGGCGCGGTGGCAGTGCTTGCACACGTCGCTCATCATGCGCCAGCCGCTCTGGAACGGCGGCATGATCGAATCCGCGGCGACCTCGAAGAAGGCGACGTGCCGCCACGTTTCGGCGCCGAGCGACTTCGTGTTGTCGTAGCTCATCCCGGTCAGGCCGAAGCGGTCGACCGGCACGCGGTTCCACTCCTTGCACGCCACCTCGCACGACTTGCAGCCGATGCAGACGCTGGTGTCGGTGAAGAAGCCGTAGCTGCGGCCGGGGCGCACCTGGCACGCCGCGGTTAGCTCGGCCTCGTCCGGGATGACGCCGGGCAGGACCGATGCGGTGTGTTGCGTGATGCGAGCCTGCATCCCCTCCCCTTTCTATAGCTTAAGCGACTCTGTTGCGCTACAAAGCGCAACATCTTTTGTCTAATTAGTTACATTTCTTAGCGCAGGGCTTGCTGTTCCGCTACAAACCGGAACGACTTTTGCGCAACTAGTTACACTTTCCACTGGCCCGACCGGATGGCATTTGCGGCGGAGCAGCCGAACCTGCCCACGATAGAACATTCGCTCTAATTGCTAGTATACACCCGCTGTCAAGTCAATCGGCGACACGCCTCCGGCTCAGGCGCAGGTTGCACGTGAACGCCTTGCCCTCGTGGATGCTGGTGTTGGCGTCGCCGGCGAGCGCGGTCAGGTCGTTGGCCGGCGCGCCCCGGGCATAGCCCTGCCAGCCGTAGTGCCAGGGCATGCCGATCTGGTAGACGGTGCGGCCGTCGATGCGCAGCGGGCGCAGCCGCGGCGTGACGAGCGCGCGCGTCTCGAGCTGATAGCGCGCGGTTTCGAGGATGACCCGTTCGCCGTTCGCAATGCCAAGCTGCGCAGCGAGTTCTTCGGGCACCTCACAAAAGCCCTCCGGCTGAAGCTCGGCCAGCGAGGGGACGTTGCGCGTGGATGCGCCGCCCGCGTGGTGCTCGGTCAGGCGGTAGGTGGTGATGACGTAGGGATAGCGCGGGTCGCCCACCGCGTGATAGGCGTTGTCAGGACGCGGCCACTGCTTGGCGGCGGGGTTGACCTGCTGGCCGTAGAGCAGGTTACGCACGGGGCTCTCGACCGGCTCGTAGTGCGCCGGCAAAGGGCCGTCCTTGACGCCCGTGGGCGTAAACAGCCCGGCCTTGCCATCCGCGATCATCATAAAGGGCGAGCAGCCGTCGTGCGCGTCCATGCCGACCGGATGCTGCGACCAGTCCGGTTGGTAGTCCGGCGGCTTGTCCAGCGTGAACTCGGGACGGTCGACGCCGGTCCAGCGCCGCGAGTCTTCGTCCCACCAGACGTACCGCTTGCGCTCGGACCAGGGGCGGCCCTGTGGATCGGCGGAGGCGCGGTTGTACATGATGCGACGGTTGCTCGGCCAGGCGAACGCCCAGTTGAGATGGACGCCGGGGCCGTTCGGGCCGTCGGGCACGCGGCTGCGCGCCTGGTTGCGGTCGTTGGCGGGATATGCGCCTGTGTAGATCCAGCAGCCGCAGGCGGTTGTGCCGTCGTCCCGGAGGTCGGCGAAGTCCGCAAGCTGCTGGCGGGCGGGCCAGGTGTAGCCGTTGATCTCGCGCAGGATTTCATCGACGATCGGCTCGGCGTGGGGGCCTTCGGTGGCGTAATCCCAGCGGAGGTTGCGGAGCGGCTCATCCCGCGGTTCGACGCTGCCCGCGTACAATTCCTTCAAGCGGCGGCCGAGGTGGAAGTAGAACCAGGCTTCGGAGCGGCAGTCGCCGGGCGGATCGACCAGCTTGTCGTGCCACTGGATGAGGCGGTGCGTGTTAGTGAATGTGCCGTCCTTCTCGACAGGCAGCGCAGCGGGCATCAGAAAGACTTCGGTCTGAATGTCCGCCGTGCGCAGCTCGCCCGACTTGATCTCCGGCGACGCGTACCAGAAGGAGGCGGTTTCGGTCTCGAAGGTGTCGCGCACGACGAGCCACTGGAGGTTGGCGAGGCCCATGCGGACGAGGTGCGCGTTCTGCCCGCCGACCGCCGGATTTTGACCCGGCACCAGCAGGCCGCGTATCTCGCCGTCCTTCATCGCCATCGTCATCGGTAGCTGCGAGTGATCGCCGGTGATGCGCGGGAGCCACTGGAAGCCCCACTCATTGTCAGGCCCGACCGCATCGCCGTACCACGCGCGCATGAGGCTGACGAAGTATTTGGGATAGTTCCACCACCAGCCGGTGGGTGTGCGCTCGTTTCGGATGTAATCCGCCAGCGTCGCGTGCTCCTCGCTCGCGGCGGGTTGCGCCATGTAGCCGGGGAGCAGGTTGTAGAGGGTGGGAATATCCGTGCTGCCCTGGATGGTCGAATGGCCGCGCAGCGCGAGGATGCCGCCGCCGGGCCGGCCGATGTTGCCGAGGAGCGACTGGATGATCGACGCGGCGCGAATGTTCTGCACGCCGACCGTGTGCTGCGTCCAGCCGACCGCGTAGCAGATGCTGGCCGTCTTCTCGCGCCCGGACGCCGCGCAAAACGTCTCCGCGATTTTGAGAAAGACGTCCTGCGGGCAGCCGGTGATGCGCTCGACCATTTCGGGTGTGTAGGCGGCGTAGTGGCGCTTGAGAATTTGATAGACGCAGTTGGGGTGTTCGAGGGTGGGGTCCGAAGGCGGGGGCTGCCTGCGTCCGCTCACCCGGTCGCCGTAGGATTCGCCCGTCTGCACGTCCATGTCGGCGGTGTTGGCCGGTTCGCCCGACCAGGCGTATTGCCACGTGTCCTCGTCGTAGCGCTGTTCGCGCTCGTCCCAGCCGGAGAAGAAGCCGTCGCCCTCGCTAACGTCGCGGAAATCGTTGCGGATGATCGTCGCGAGGTTGGTGTAGGCCAGCGCGTACTCGCGGAACCACAGGTCGTTTTCGAGGATGTAGCGGATCAGTCCGCCGAGGAAGGCGATGTCGGTCCCGGCGCGGATGGGCGCGTAGATGTCGCAGAGGGCGGAGGTGCGCGTGAAACGCGGGTCGACGTGGATCAGTTTGGCCCCGCGGCGGCGCGCCTCCAGGGCGAAACGGAACGCGATGGGGTGCGCCTCGGCCATGTTGGAGCCCATGATGAGGATGCAATCGCTGTTGGCGATGTCCCACTGCGCGGTGGTGGCGGCCCCGCGTCCGAAGCTGGCGCCCAAACTGGGCACGGAGGCAGAGTGTCAGACGCGGGCCTGGTTTTCGATCCAGACCACCCCCAATCCGCCGCTGAACAGCTTCTTGATGAGATAGTTTTCCTCGTTGTCGAGGGTTGCGCCGCCGAGGGAGGCAATCGCCATCGTGCGGTTGACGCGCCTGCCGTCGGCCTGCGTCTCGACAAAGGTGTCGTCGCGCGTCTGCTTGATGAGCTGCGCAATGCGCTCCATCGCCCATTCGAGCGGCACGTCGTCCCAGTGGTCGCTGCCCGGCTTGCGGCGCCTGACGGTGGTCAGGCGCTTCGGGCTGCGAATCCAGCCGATGGTGGCGCTTCCTTTGGGGCAGAGGGTGCCCGCGTTGATGGGGCTGCGCGGATCACCCTCGATGTGGATGATCTCGTTGCCCCTGACGTAGGCGAGTTGGGCGCAGCCGACGGCGCAATAGGGGCAGATGCTGGTGCCGACGCGGTCGGCTTCTTCCAGCCGCGGGCGCAGGTCGCGCGACCACTGGCTTTCAGCCGCGGTGGAGTAGGCGTCCTGCCCCGCGATCTGGCGCGGGATAGACCAGTCGCGGAGCCACGCGGCGGCTGCGGCGGCGAGCTTTTTCGGGGAGAGCGTCACGGATTGAGGCTCCTTTGCCGGTATGATTCGGTTGTTGCCAACTACGCAATGACGGAAGCGGACGCGATTTGTTCCGGTCAGAACGCGCGCCGCGGGTTGTTTGGAACACGGAGGCGCGGAGCGCGGAAGCGCGGAGCCCGCTGCGCAGCGCAAGTTCGGCAACTTGCGCTACAAGACGCAAACCTGTTCTGGTATAATCGCCTCTATGACCAGTCTTGCTTATGATCGCATCCTCGCTTACCGCGAGGAGACTTTTCGTTTGAAGCCGGGCCTGAAGCTGCGCTCGAAGGAGCAGGCGGTGCAGTTTGTCAACGAGCGCGGGTTTGTTTACTTCTGGCCGATTAAGGATATCACACTTCCGTCGTTGTGGGCAGCGGTGGCGGGGGAGCGACCGGTGGCGGACGCGCACGATGATCCGGGGCATGTGACGTGGGGGTGGAAGGACGAGCTGCTGCCCGCGCGCGTGTGGCATTACGCGAAGGTGCTGCGGAAGAAGGCCACAATGATCTCGCTGGACGTCCTGCCGTACTTCTATGCGCTGTCGGAGAACTACGGCGAGCCGGAGGCCGACTACCTTGACCAGTACAAGGCCGGGCAGATGACCCACGACGCGAAGACGGTGTTCGAGGTGCTGCTGGAGAAGGGGCCGCTGGACACGCAGGAATTGAGGCGGCAGGCGCGGATGACGTCGAAGGAGAGCGATTCGGGGTTTAACCGGGCCATCGAGTTTTTGCAGGCCGATTTCAAGGCGCAGCCCGTGGGCGTGGCCGAGGTGGGGCGGTGGAAGTACGCGTTCATCTATGAGTGCGTCCACCGGTGGAACCCGGGCCTGGCGGAGCGCGCGCGGCCGATCCGACAGTCGGAGGCGCGCGCGAAGCTGGTGGAGTTGTACCTGCGCTCGGCCGGCGCGGCGCAGGGGAGGCAGGTGGAGATGCTGTTCGGCTGGCCGAAGGCGGAGACGCGGAAGGCGGTGGAGGCGGTGGTTGGGTCGGGGGTGGCGGTTGGCGATGTGAGCGTGCCGGAACATGGGGATAGGTGGCTGGCGCTAACCTCGCTGGCTTAAACACTCTGCGTTATACTATGAGAGCTGGCTTATAAGCAGGAGGGACCTTATGCCGCGCACTTCAAAGGAAGCGCCACAGCGCATATACCAGTTGAAAGTCACGCTGCGAGGCATCCGTCCGCCGATCTGGCGGCGCATTCAAGTGGCTGATAACATCACATTGAACCGGTTGCACCACATCCTGCAAACCGTAATGGGATGGTGGGAAGGACACCTCTACGCGTTTACGGTGAACGGAGCCGCGTATGGCGAAGCTGCACGCGAGTTGGACATACGCAGCGATCAACGGGTCAAGCTCGGGCAGCTCGGCCTGGCGGAGAAATCGAAGTTCCGATATGAATACGACTTTGGCGACGGTTGGGAGCACGAGTTGCTGGTAGAGAAAATACTGGCGCCGGAGCCGGGAGTGAGTTACCCGCGCTGCCTGAAGGGGAAACGAGCCTGTCCGCCGGAGGATGTTGGCGGCAGTTGGGGCTACATGGAGTATCTTGAAGCGATCCAGGACCCCGCCCATCCCCAGCACGATGAGTTGTTGGAATGGAGCGGGCCGTTTGACCCTGAAGCTTTTGATCTGGAGGAGGTGAACCAGGCGCTGTCAGGGCGACGCTAGTCGTCGCATAGCCCCAGGATGGCTGACTTCATCGCCGGGTTGACGTGGAACCGGTCGTCGAGAAACGCAAGGAGCGCGCGCGCGGACTGCGGCGTCTTGTCATACCCCTGCATGAACGACGCCAGCAAGGCGGCGGTCGCGGGAAAACGCTGCTCGAAGCGCCGCTCCGGCGAGAAGCTGTCCTCAAACCCTGGCGACTCCTGCTCTAGCAAACGCGCGAGGTCCAGGAGCCGATCCACCACGAAAACCTGGACGAAGCGGAAGGCGGAGAGCTTCTCGCCGCGGCGATAACGACTCATGCCGACATACAAACAGGTCAATGCCTCGCCCAGCAGCCACTCGACTGGCTGTGAGCGCGGCGGCGCAGGAGCCAGCCTGGGGCGTGCGAGGCTGCGGTCGAATTCCGGCGTCTGCCACACGACGCGGCCCTCGGCGAAGGGGATGTGGGCTAACTCATCAGCCTCAAAGACGGCAAACTCGCAATAAATCTCGTCCGCAAAGAGCGCCTTATGCCCATCAGGTGTGTTTTGGAAGGCATATGCGATGGGATGAACGGCCGCGAGCCAACTCAAATCATCAATCAGGGGCGCTTTGCAGTCCGCACGCGCGACGACGAAGAAATCAAGGTCGGAGTAAGCATCCAGACGGGCAGACTCGACGCCGACGGATCCCAGGCCGATGAGCGCCTGAGCCTTACCGGTGCGTTCGAGCGACTGCCCGATCGCTTCCAGTCGATGCAGCAACATCTCGGGGCGATTCATTGCGCGGTGTCTCCTGATCCCTGCGGCGGCGGATCGCGCATTCAGCGATTACGCCAACTTACTCTGATTCGCGATACAGGCCCGGGTTGAGAAACGGCACGAGCGCCATCGTGACGCCCTGCGCGTAGAGTTGCTTGCGGTCGACGCGGCCCTGCGTCATGTAGGCAATCGCGCCGCCCTTTTGCTTGGTGTTGTGGTCGCCGCTGAGGGCGTCGATGACGTGGCCGAGCTCCTCGCCGGCGAGCAGGCGATCGACGATGCTTTGAGGCAGCTCGAACATGGGGGAGACGCCGAAGCCGCACGCGCCAACTTCGTTGGCGAGGCAGATCACGCCGAAGGTGTACCACCGGCCGGCAAGCTGCGCGATGCCGCCCTCCAGCCCCACGCAGTAGGCCGCGCCCAGCCCTTCCGCCCTGCTGAGATCGACGAGGGCGAGCGCGCGGTTACGCGCGCCCGTCCACGTGTCGTCACCGACCGGCTGCGCGGGGACGCCCGACGGCGCCTCTATGCTGCGCACTTCGACGTCGCCGAAGTAGGACGCGAAGACTTCGCTGACTGCCGCGGATTTGACCGGATTATGAGAGCCGACGAGAACTAACAAGAGCCTCCTTGACGCTACAAATCCTCGGGGTTCAGCCCGGTATGTTTTGCGATTCTCGCAAGCATACGCGGTCCGATCTCTTCGCTGTCGTGAAACGCGAACATGAAATCCGGCCAGCCTGGTCGTTCAAGCACGCGATGGGAACCTGTCACTCGCTTTACTCGCCACCCTGCGCGCTCCAAAGCTGCGAGAACCCTTCTCGCTCGAGTTGAAGGCAACTACTCATCGCTGTCCAAAAGATACTGAGATGAGTTCGGGTTTTGAATGACCATGCTCCAGTTGATCCGCAAGCACACGCAGCGCAAGGGCTTGAACCCTCGCAACAGCCTCTCCGCGTGTTTCACCGTATGCCAAAACGCCCGGTAGTTCGAGCACCTCCGCAATCCAACGGCCGTCTACTTCCTGCTCATGATCAATTGTTAGAGCGATCATCTCCGAATTCATCTGTTACCCCCAGACCCCGCGAAAGCCCGCCTGAAACACGAAGATCGTCACCATCGCGAGCGCGATCAGAAATTGCATCACGCGCGAGGCAAGACAACCGGCGAGCCAACCCCCGCCCGCGCGCGCCGCGGCTTTCAAGTCCTTGCGGTGCAGGTACTCCACCCCGATGACGCCGATCAGCGCGCCGATGATGCCGCCCGGCGCCGCGCCGATGCCGCCAACGAACGCGCCGACGATAAAGCCGATGATGCCGCCGATCACGCCCGCGGCGGTGGCCTGCCAGGATGCGCCGGAGATTTTCGTCGCGGCGTTCGTGATAAAGAAATCGGCGACGAGGCCGATGACCGCGAGGATGGTGATCGCGGCGAACGGGACGGGCGTCAGCGTCGTGAAGCCCTCAGCAACGGCGTAGATCAGCGCGGCGATCCAGATGAGCGCGATGCCGGGGAGCGCGGGCAAAATGGTCCCCGCCAGCCCGATCAGCATGGCGATCAACGCGATCCAAAATGTCACTTCCGCGCTCATCCTAACCCTCGCTCTGCTTGTCGGACTTCTTCGCGCGAATGCCGCCCTCGGTCATCGCGCGCGCATCCAGCACCTCGTCCGCCTTCTCCGGCGTGAGTATACCGCGCTCAATGACCACGTCGCGAATCGTCATGTCCCGTTCGCTCGCCTCCTTGGCGATTTCGGCCGCCTTGAGATAGCCGACGACGGGATTCAGCGCGGTGGCGAGCACCGCGTTCTTCGCGACCGTGCTGGCGGCCTTCCTGCGGTTCGCCTCGATCAGCTTGACGCCCTGCTCGGTGAACAGGTTAATGGCGGGGATGAAGACATGCATGGCCTCGAACAGGTTGTGCGCGAGGATCGGCATCATGACGTTGACTTCGAGCTGACCCGCCTGCCCGGCCAGCATGACGGTCAGGTCGCAGCCCATGACGTGAAAACAGGTCATGTTGAGCAGCTCGGCGAAGACCGGGTTGACCTTGCCGGGCATGATGCTGCTGCCGGGCTGCGCGGGCGAAAAGCGGATTTCGTCGAAGCCGGAGCTGGGGCCGGAGGCGAGCAGGCGCAGGTCGTTGCAGATGCGCGTGAGCGTGACGGCGAGCGTGCGGAGCGTCGCGGAGAAATCGACTGCGTCGGCCTGGTTTTGCACTGGCTCGAAGATGTTCCCGCTGGAGCGCAACTCGAAGCCGGTCAGTTCGCTCAGGCGGCGCACCATGCGCTCGTGGTATTCAGGATGCGCGTTGATGCCGGTGCCGGTCGCGGTGCCGCCGATGCCGATGCGGCGGAGACGGTCGCCCGCGGTGGCGATGCGCTCGCGGTCGTAACGGACCGCGAGCGCATACGCCTCAAACTCCTGCCCAAGGCGGACCGGCACCGCGTCCTGCAGGTGCGTGCGGCCCGACTTCACGACGTCGTCGAACTCGCGGCCCTTCTCGGCCAGCGCATCGGCAAGGCCCTCGACGGCTTCGAGCAACTCGTCCAACCGCCACAGCGCGCCGAGTCGGATGGCAGTCGGCACGGTGTCGTTCGTGCTCTGCGCCATGTTGACGTGGTCGTTCGCCTTGACGGGCTTCTCCGGGTCGTCGAGCTTGTAGCCGAGCAACTGGTTCGCGCGGTTGGCGATGACCTCGTTGATGTTCATGTGGTGGCTGGTGCCCGCGCCGGCCTGGAACGGGTCGACGACGAATTGATCCGCATGCTGGCCGTCGATGATCTCCTGTGCGGCCTGAACGATGGCGTCCGCAATGTCGCGCGGCAGCAACCCCAGGTCGCGGTTGACCTCGGCCGCGGCGCGCTTGATCGTCGCGAACGACCAGACGAACGCGGGATACGGCTGGCGTCCGCTGATCTTGAAATTGTCAACCGCCCGCTGCGTCTGCGGCCCCCACAGCGCGTCCGCCGGCACCTTGATCTCGCCCATCGAATCCTTCTCGACACGATACTGTTGCGTCATTACGTCAATCTCCCTCTGTTAGTCGCTCACAAGCCCATTCCCGCGCAATGATAACCTGTGTTCGACGCGCCAAAAGTAATTCGTCTCGCTGTGAAGCGGATAATGCGCGGGTACGCTCACCTTCATGCCCGACCACACACCGCTCCACGTCCTTTTTCTGTTTCTCGACGGCATCGGTCTCGGCCCGGATGATCCGGCGATCAACCCGTTTGCGCGCGCGCCGATGCCGAACCTGACCCGGCTGCTGGAAGGCCAGCGGCTTGTCGCGGGGATCACGCCGCTCCACGCGCAGCGCGCCTCGGTTGTGGCGCTCGACGCGTGCATGGGCGTGCCGGGGATGCCGCAATCCGGCAGTGGGCAGGCCGCGCTGATTACCGGCCTTAATGTGCCTGCGCTGATCGGCGGGCACTACGGGCCGTGGCCGAGCACCGCGATCGTCAATCTGCTGGCGAATGGGAATATCTTTCGGGCCGTGCGAAGGCAGGGCAAAACAGCCGCTTTTCTGAACGCGTACCCGCCTTCGTACTTTCACGCCATCGAGTCGCGGCGGCGGCTGTATTCGTCGATCCCGCAAGGGGTGGTGAGCGCGGGGCTGCCGCTGCGGACGACAGACGACTTGAAGCGCGGGGAGGCCATCGCCGCGGATTTCACCGCGCGGGGCTGGCATGAGCGGCTGGCGTTGACGGACACGCCGCTGCTGACCGAGCGCGAAGCGGGCGCGCGTATGGCGGAGCTCGCTTTCCGCTACGATTTCTCGTTCTTCGAGTACTGGCTGAGCGACTACGCGGGGCACGGACAGGACATGGCGCAGGCGCTGGCGTTGCTGGCGAGCGTGGATGCGATGCTCGGCGGGCTGCTGGAGGCGTGGCGCGACGAAGCGGGGCTGATCCTCATTACGTCGGACCACGGCAACATGGAGGACCTCGGCACACGGGGGCATACGATGAACCCGGTGCCCGCAGTGGTCATCGGCGAGGAACGCACGCGGCGGAAGGTGGCGGAGTCGGTGCGGTCGCTGGCGGATGTGGCACCCGCGCTGATGCGCGTGATGTTAGCTTAGCCCCTGCCACAACTGATACACCCCAAACCCCATCAGCGCGAGCGCGGACAGGCCGATGAGCGCGCGATTTACCCGCGGCCCGAGCTGCCGCGCGGCGCCGAAGAGGACGATGAGCAGGATGAGCGCGCCGATCATGCACGCGTAAAATCCGAAGAGGAACGCGAGGGCGTGCGTGGGAGACTGCTGCCAGCCGCGGATAAGGATCGGGCCGGCGAGCAGACTCCAGAAGATGTACGGGCCGGGGCTGAGGAAGTTGGCCGCGACAGCCTGCCAGAGCGTGCGACCGGCGGAGTCGGGCGCGTCGACGGGGCGGAAGTGGCGGTACGCCTGAAACGTCCGCCAGCCGAGATAGAGCACGTAGAGCGCGCCGATAATCTGAATCGCGCGCAGGACGGCGGGCGGCAGCCGCGTCAGCAGCAAGACCATCAGCGCGATGATCGGCCCGTCGGAGATGAGCGGCGCGAACGCGGCTGGTAGCGTCCGCCGCCAGCCGTTTTTAAGCGCCTGGCCGATGATGAACGCCTGGAAGGGGCCGGGCGAGGCCGCGGCGGACAGGCCGAGCGAGAGGCCCTGGAGCAAGTACGCTAACATGCGCGATTGCAGGTAGCCTACAGCTTCTCCAGCGGGTCCGAGCGGTGGCCGAAAGTCACCGTTATGTCCTCTTGCGGCGCGGCCCAGCGGACCGCGTTGGCGAGCACGCGCTGGATTTCCGGCTGGTAGTAGATGGGATAGGTTTCGTGGCCGGGGCGGAAGTAGAAGACCTTGCCCGCGCCGCGGCGCCAGCAGCACCCGCTGCGGAAAACCTCGCCGCCCTGGAACCAACTCACGAAGATCAGCTCGTCCGGCGCGGGAATGTCGAACCGCTCGCCGTACATCTCCGCGTGCGGCACCTCGAAGTATTCCCCTAACCCCTGCGCGATGGGATGCCCCGGCTCGATCACCCAGATCCGCTCGCGTTCCGCAGCCTCGCGCCACTTCAGATTGCACGTCGTCCCCATCAGCCGCTTGAAAATCTTCGAGAAGTGGCCGGAATGGAGCACGATGAGGCCCATGCCCGCAAGGACGCGCGCCTGGACGCGGTCCACCACTGCGTCGGACACCTCGCCGTGCGCCATGTGGCCCCACCAGGTGAGGACGTCCGTTTCGGCGAGGACGGATTCGGGCAGGCCGTGCTCCGGCTCGTCCAAGGTGGCGGTGCGGACGGAAAAGCCCGCCGCGGTCAACCCTTCGGCGATGACGGTGTGGATGCCGCGCGGGTAGACCGCCCGCACGTCATTGTGTTGCTGCTCGTGGCGGAATTCGTTCCAGACAGTGACGCGAATGGGCGCGTTCATGCGACCTCCAATGCCGCCGCTGAGGCGATGACCGGTTTACCGTCCTGCGCGGCGGACGCGCGGATCGCGTCCCACAGCCGCGCCATGCGCAGGCCAACTTCCGGCGGGCACGGGTTGGACATGCGGCCCTCGCGGACCGCGATGAATTGCTCCCATACGCCGAGCGACGCGGGGACGGGCACGCGGCGCAGGTGGTGGTGGCCTGAACGCTGAAGCTCGAGGCGCTCGCCCCACATGCCGGTGCGGAGGATGCCCTTCTCCGCGAAGACGCGGATGTCGGACGAGCAGGACGGGATCGCTTCGCCGCAGGCGTTGATCGTGACGAGGATGCCCGAGGCGAGCCGCGCCATGACCGCTGCGCGCGTGTCCACGGGGCGGCCATTGTTGTCCAGCCACGCGGCCACTTCCACGAAATCCTCGCCGGCCAGGTCGGCCACCGTATTCAGCACGTGCGCGCCGGTGTCGAAGAGGAAGCCGCCGCCGGACAGCGCCGGGACCTGCCGCCACGTATTTGCCGTGTTTGGCCCCCAGTTCTGCCAGACGGTTGCGCTGATGTTCCAGATGCGGCCCAACTGGCCGCTGCGAAGCATCCAGCTTGCGTGGCGGACTTGGGGGGAAAGGCTGCCGGGGAAGGCGACCACAAGCAGGCGACCGGTGCGGTCGCGCGCGTCGATCAGGCTGCGCGCCTCGGCCGCGTTCATGACCATCGGCTTCTCGAGCAGGACGTCCAGCCCGCGCTCCATGCACGCGACCGCCTGGTCGTGATGATAGGCGTGCGGCGTGATGATGAAGACCGCATCAAGCTCGACGTTCGCCAGCAGGCGCGCCAGGTCGGGTTCGTTCGGCGGCGGCTCGACGCCGTTCGCCGTGAAGATGCGCCCGGTAAGCTCCGCCTGCTCGGCGGACGGCTCGCACAGCGCGACGATGCGCGTAGTGTTGGCCTGCTTGAGCATGTTGCCGATGTGGTAGCGGGCCATGCCGCCCGCGCCGATAATGGCGGTTCGAACGGGAGGAGTCACAGGCAGCCTCCTTACGGAGTGGGAGTTGTCGCCGGCTCTCCGGTCGGCGCGGCGAATTGCAGTTGCTGCATCAGCAGCCCCATACGGTAGCGCGCCATTGCAGTGAGTTCGCTCTGGTTCGTCTCCGCCGCATACTGGCTCGCTTTGTCCAGCGCGTCGATGGCCTCGGCCGTCTGCCGCCGCGACTCAAGGACGTTCGCCATGAGGTACCACGACTGCGCGTCGTCGTACTTGAGCGTGAGCGCGGCCTGCAGGTCCACCTCCGCGGGGTCGATCAGGCCAAACGCGAGATACGCGGCGCCGCGCGCACGGTGGAAATCGAGGTCGGACGCGGAGAGGCTGCGCGCGCGGTCGAAGGCTTCCTGCGCGCCCTGCGCGTTGCCGAGTTGCTCGCGCGCGGCGCCAACGCGCAGCCAGACATCGGGATCGTCAGGGGTGGCGGCTGCGGCGGCCTCAAACTCGGCGAGCGCGGCGGCAAAGTCGCCGTCCTGCTGGACGAACTGCTCGCCCGCGTTCACGCGGCGCACCGACTCCTGCACCTTCGGGTCGACAGGGAACAACACGCGAAACAGGAGGAAGTACAGCCCGACGCCGACGATAACGATTGCAGTCAGGGAGAGCAGCAAGCGCATGGTCGATTGGCGGTTGCGCTCGCGCGTGTATACGTCGATGTTCCACCACGGCGCGTTCGTGCCGCGGGGGTGTTCGGCCGCGCGGAGCTTCTCGATGCCGCCGAGAGGTTTCAATTCGGCCAGGATCGGGCGCGCCTTCTGCATGGCCGCGCGCTGGATCGTCTCCCAGCGGCCCGCTTCCGGGCGAAGGTCCATCCCCTGCGCCTCCAGTTGCGGCCAGAGGACGGCAATGCGGTCCAGCTCCCGCAGGAGGGCGAGCGCGCCGTCGCCGCTGCCGCGCACATTCGCAAGACGCTTCTCAACCACGGTCAACAGCTCCCGCAACTCGTCAGCGGGAGTGACCTGTCCGGCTCGCGCAAACTGGGCCATGCTAATCGTCCGCCGGCTCGTCCGCTTCGATGTCCGGCTCGGCCCGATCCTTCATCTTGGCCGCCTTCTCCATCTCGTTCCAGATGCGGCCGATGCCCTGTTTGATCTGCGACTCGGTCTTGGACTTGAGCGCGGGCGCGATGGGGAACCAGCCGACCACCTCGCGGAGCACGGTTTGCACGGTCTCCTGCTTGGTGCGACCCTGGCGGTGCATGGTGCGGACGCGGGCGCGGATGTAGCGGATGTACTCCGACATGCGCTCGGTGCCCTCGCGCCCCGTCACCGGGCCGCGGCCGGGCACGATCTGATCGGCCTTGAGTTTGCGGATGTAGGTCAGGCCGTCGAGCCACTCCTTGGAGTTGCCCTGCGCCATGTAGGGATGCTGGTCGACCCAGACCGCGTCGCCGACGAACAGCATTTTATCGTTAGGCATCCAGATGGCGGACGTCGCCGCCGTGTGGCCGCCGATGCGGATGATGCGGATGTCGCGGCCCCCACGCACCACGTCAAGGCGGTGCGAGAAGGTGATTTTCGGGACGATGATCTGAATGTCGGTGAACTGCGCCTGTATCTCCGGCTCTTTCTTGAACGAGTCGATCACGCGCTGCTTGAAGTTGTCCCCATACCCCTTCATGTGTTTCCACGCGATGTCGTGCGCGATGACCGGCGTGGGCGTGAAGAACTGGTTGCCGACGATGTGGCCGCGGTGGTGGTCGGTGTTGATGATGTACAGAAAGGGCTTGCCACCGGCGATGCGCTTGAGCTCGTCCCGAAACGCAACGGCCTGCCTCGGCACGATGGGCGTGTCGATGACGACAAAGCCGTCATCCGTGAGGATCGCGCTGTAATTCGCGCCGCGCTGGTCGGTTTCGACGAAGATGCCCGGTGAAATCTCTCGCATGATGTTCCTCAAGCTCGCTGGATCGCCTCGGCCAGCGTTGCCCGCCCGGCCTCAAGCGCCGTTTCTAGCGCATCGTTTGAAGGCACGCCGCCCTGCGCCCAGTCGGGCCGGCCACCGCCCTTGCCGCCGCCAGCCGCCGCAATCGCGCGGAGCGCGGCGCCCGCATCGAGCGACAAGTCGTCCGAGCGCGTGACCACAAGCTGCGGGCGCTCCCCGCGCGTCGCAAGGCAAACTGCCACGCCACGGTGGGCGCGAAGGGCCTGCGCCACCTTCTTGACACGGTCCGCGCTTGCGTCCAGCGCGGCGACGACGAGTCGACTGCCGGCGACGAGGGGCGCGTCCGCGTAGAGCGCGGCGGCCTTCGATTCCGCCCATTCCGCTTCCAGTTGCGCCAAATCCTTGCGGAGCGCGTCCGCTTCGGCCGCGCGGCGGTCGACAAGGTCAAGGATTTCGTCTTCGGACGCGGTGAAGCGCGCGACCAGCCCCTGCGCCAGCGCCTTGAGTCGCGCGTAGTCCGCGCGGGCGCGGCGTCCGCAGAGGAAGGTGACGCGCAGCTCCGGCCCGCGTCGCTCTGTGGCAACGATCTTAATCTGCTGGACGTGGCTCGTGTACGTCACGTGCGTCCCACCGCAGGCCGACCAGTCGAAGCCCTGCACCTGCACGACGCGGATATTCTCCGTGACCTTTGGCGGCTTGCGGAGCGGGAGCGCGGCCAACTCCTCCGGCGACACAAACGCGGCGGTGATTGGCAGCGCCGCGTCGATGATCTCGTTGGCCGCGGCTTCGGCGCGAGCGAGCGCGGTCGCGTCAAGGTCTGTTCGGTTCAAGTCAATCGTGCTGGCCTGCGCGCCGAGGTGAAACGCAACGGTTTCGGCGTCCTGTGTGACGATGAACGCCTGCGAGAGGATGTGCTGGCCGGTGTGCTGCTGCATGTGGTCGAAACGGCGGTCCCAGTCGATCACGCCACGTGCGGCGTCCGCAGCTAGTTCCTCGCTCAACACGTGCCACACGAATTCGTCATCCGACTGGACGTCAACGACTGCGTGCGCTCTGCCTGCCCAGTCGATCAACTGTCCAGTATCATTCGGCTGGCCGCCGCCGGTTGGATAAAAGGCGGTGCGATCGAGCGCGACCGCGGGCTTGCCGCTGATTGTCTGGCGCGCAATTACCTGCGCATCGAACTCGCGCAGGTAGGGGTCGTCGTAGTAGAGGCGATGTGTGCGCAAAGATAATTCCCCAGTCGGAGCCTAGACCCGACGGGTTTCCGGAAACCCGTCGGGTCTGCGCCGCGCGGCAATTGCGCGGTGATACAGTTCAACATACTTACCGGCGGACCGTCGCCATGAAAAGTCGATCGCCATGCAACGTCGCTGAAGCTCACGCCACGTGTCCTGGTGACGGTAGGCCCTCAACGCGCGGACGAGGGTCGCGAACAGCGCCATCCCATCGTATCGCTCGAAGCTGAACCCGCTGCCCTCGCCGGTGGCCGGATCGTAATCGCGCACCGTGTCGGCCAGGCCGCCGGTGGCGTGGACGACGGGCACTGCGCCGTAACGCATGGCAACCATCTGATTCAGCCCGCAAGGCTCGAAGCGCGACGGCATCAGGAAGATGTCGCTGCCCGCATAGATGCGCTGCTCGACCGGCCGGTTGAAAGTTAACTGAATGGCGACCTGTTCGGGATAGCGCTCGGCCAGCGCGTTGAGCGCGTCGTGATAGTGCATTTCCCCCGTTCCCACCACGGCCAGTTGGCACGGCTCGTTTTGCAGCAGCGAATCCGCAACGGCTGTTATCAGGTCGAAGCCCTTCTGGTCAGACAGGCGACCAATGAAACCGATCAGCGGCGCGGCACGGCGTTGCGGCAGCTTGAGCTCCGCCTGTAACGCCGCCTTGCATTCGCGGCGCGCATCGAGCGTGTCTGCATCGTAACGGACGGCGATATGCGGATCGGTCTTTGGGTCGTATAGCTCGGTGTCGATCCCGTTCAAAATGCCGAAGATGCGATCCGCCCGGTCGCGCAGGACGGGATCGAGCCGCTGCCCATGTTCGGGCGTCAGAATCTCGCGCGCGTAAGTCTCGCTGACCGTGTTGATGATGTCCGCAAACCAGATGCCCCGCGCCATCAAATCGACCACATAATGCAGGTCGGGCGCGAGATCCGGGTGCGCGATAAAGCCGCTGTCGGCGAGCCCGGCGATTTCGAGCACACGGTAGCCGAAGATGCCCTGATACTCCAGGTTGTGCGCGGTGTAGAGCGTGCCTATGTCCCGATAAAACGGCTGTCCTTCGTAGATGGTCCGCAGCCAGTTCGGGATCAGCGCGGTGTGCCACTCGTTGCAGTGGATCACGTCGGGCTGCCAGTCAAGGCGGCGGCATAGCTCCAGCGCCGCGCGCGAAAAGAATATGAAGCGCTCTGCATCGTCGGGATACATATAAATGCCCTGACGGTCGAAGTAGCGCGCGCTGTCAATGAACAGGACCGGGGCGCAGCCCGGCCCCCTGCCGATGCACCCCTCGTAAACCGCCGCAGGCTCCGTGCGCTCGTCCATTGGCACGTCAAGCCGGTCGATGATGCGCCGGAGTTCGAACTTGTCGACGTCGATCCGGCCGTACCGCGGCATGGCGACGCGGATGTCATGCCCCAGCTCACGGATCGCCCTGGGCAGCGCGCCCGCAACGTCCGCAAGGCCGCCCGTCTTAGCGAACGGCACGCATTCAGCCGAGAGGTAGAGGATCTTCAATGATCGGGGTTCGTCCGCGCTCACCGTTGCCGCTCTGCGAATCAACCGCGCCCCGCAACCTGCCGTGGGGCCGCGGCAATGTTAGCATGGGCGCAAGAGAATTGCAACCGTTTTTTTCGTCAGGCATGTTACCTGGCGTTCCGGCGGTTGCGCTTTGCAGGCGAACGCGCTTTCCACCGGTTTGCAGTGCGTCGGTGGCGCGCGGGGCAATATGCCGATACGCCCACACGGCATACGTCTTTTCGCCCTTCCCAATTCCAATCTCGCGGCATAGACTGGGTGAGCGTTCCAATTGTTGCAAATGGGAAGCAATAGCATCAGGCGCCACGAGGGCGTCTGCGAACGGGACAGCGCGAGGTTGAAAGGAGCCGAGCAGATGTTCTACCACGTCAAGGAGCTGCAGTTTGATGCGCGGGTGTCAAGGCCGGACCCGCGGTTTGCGACGATGCTGCTGGAGCAATTCGGCGGCGCGAACGGCGAGCTCAAGGCCGCCATGCAGTACTTCACCCAGGCGTTCAGCGCCCGCAACCCCTACCCCGACAAGTACGACCTCCTCATGGACATCGCGACAGAAGAGTTTAGCCACCTTGAAATCGTCGGCGCGACCATCACGATGCTGCTCGACGGAGTTAATGGCGAGCTGAAGAACGCCGCGGAGCAGAGCGATTTGATGAAGCTGCTGGGGTCAAAGGGTGACAAAGAGCAGATGATCCACCAGGCGATGGTTTCGCCGGCGTTCCTGGTGCTCTCTGGCGGCGGGCCGACCGTCACCAACAGCGAAGGCCATCCCTGGTCGGGCATGTATGTTAATGCGAACGGCGACCTGTCCGTCGATCTCCGGTCGAACATCGCGGCCGAATCGCGCGCCAAAATCGTTTACGAGTACCTGCTTCAGTTCACCGACGACCCGCTCGTGCAGGAGTCGTTGCGCTTCCTGATGACCCGCGAAGTCGCGCACTTCCAGATGTTCACCGCCGCGCTGGAAACGATCAGCCCGAACTTCCCGCCCGGCGTGCTGCAGGGCGATCCGCGCTTCACGCACCGCTACTTCAACATGTCCAGCGGACAGACAGCGCGCGGACCGTGGAATCAGGGCCAGGGGCCGTGGCGGCCGGGTGAGAGCTGGGACTATATCGAGGACCCAATCCAGCATGTGATGCAAACGCGTGGCCTGGTTAACGACAAACCAGTGGGTGGCTCCATGACTGAGGCTGACACGCAGAAGATGAACACGGAGCTCAGCCAGTTGCGCAGCGCCGAGGTCAAGACGGCGACGCCGAAGGGCGAGATGAGTTGGTCGACCTACGGCAAGGCGCCGGCGGAAGTGCCGATCACCGGCATGGCGGCCGGGCTGCCGGAGTCGCCCGCGAAGAAGAAATCGGGGACGACCGGAGCCGACGACGAGAGCGCGCCCAGGGGATCGCGCACCGCACCCGGCACGCAAAACCGCAAGTAATTCATCCCTCTGGGGCATTAGCGCAGCGCAGGCTGCGCTAATGCCTTCTCCGGACTGCGCAGGCGTT
>CAZPTI010000067.1:0-18907 GCA_964588925.1 uncultured Anaerolineales bacterium
CGTCTGATCGACGCCCTCGTTGTCCTATCACTGTTCCTCGTCCTGCTCCCCGCGCCGGCCGCCGCGCAAGTCCCGCTGCCGGCCCCCGAGCCACCCGCCGCGGCCGAACCTGCCGCCACCATGATGAACCCGACCGAGCCCGCGAAGGACTGCGACGACCCGTCCCGGCCCGCCAGCGCGCAGCACATCCTCGTCTACCCCGAGCACGAGGTCGGCGTCACCTACAAGGCCGGCGACGACCGCCAGGAGTACATCTACTACGACTATTCCTCCGGCCAACTTGTCAACCGCGTCCTCGGCCCGCAGAGCCACCAGGCCGGCGCGTTCGACTGGGGCCACGGCGTCGCGGCCGACATCAACGGCGACGGCTACGACGAGATCGTCCAGGCCGGCCGCCGCGTCAGCAACGAACAATTGACCGTCCAGACCTTCGTCTACGGCCCCGACTACGCGCAAAGCACCGCGGGCTCATCCTGGTTCGCCCAGGATGCCCGGCTCACCGGCGGCGAGATCAAGTGGATCGACGTCGAGGACGCCAACCTGCAAGGCCACACCAACGGCCAGCGCGATATCGTCGTCGCGCTCCGCAACGACGACGCAGACCTCGAAGTCATCCCCTTCTTCGCGTCAGGCCTCACCCTGAGCCCCGGCGCCTCCTTCCACGACGCGACGAACGGCCGCGAGACCGTCTGGCACGTCGCCCTCGCCGCCGGCGATTTCAGCGGCGAGGGTTATGACGACATCGTCGTCGCGTTCAAGGACGGCGGCCATCACCTCCAGGTGCTCGCGCTCCGCTGGAACGGCTCCGCCCTCGTCAAACTCGGTGCGCTCCGCTTCGTGGACCCGGGCACCTCCCACGCGGCGGAAGACGTCGCGCACGACGGCGACTACAACGAACCGCCGAACCGCGGCATCGACGTCACGTCCGGCGACGTGGACGCGGACGGCCTGCCCGAGGCCGTCGTCGCGTTCGTCGACGACGACAACAAGAACCAGGTGATGGCCCTCGGCCTCCGCAAAGCCACCAGCGCGGATAACCCGTTGCTCGGCCCCGGCGACACCCACGTCTGGACCGATGAGGGCTACTACCGGGTCAACCCGGACACCAAGGACGCGAAGTGGATCTCCGTGGCCGCGCCCGACCTCGACGGCGACGGGATCGACGAAATCCTCGTCGCGTTCGGCGCGCGCTACAACTGCTGCAGCGGCGAAGCGCCCGCGCAAGTCTGGCGCCTCAGCTACGCGCCCTGGATCGACGACCCCAACTTCTCCAGCGACCAGGGCACCTTCATCAACCGCGACCTGATCTGGAAGGATCGCGCCTCCTACGACAACGACGACTACAACCACGCCACCATTGGCAGCATCGAGACGGTCAACGTCGACCGCGGCGAGCGCGAGCGCGCCATCCTCGCGTTCAACGGCGCGCGCGGCCCGGATGACACCATCCAGACCCGCGTCCTCTCCGAGCCTACCGACGCGAAATCGCTGACCATCTCCGCCACGGCCGCCTACAACGCGGATGCGGACATGAATTACGATGTCGTCGCCATCGCGGGCGACGTCAACCACGACAGCCGCTGGCTCACCTACAAGAACATCTGCAAGCAGTATGCCGTCTCGTCGGTCAACACCGTGCTCAACATGCCGCCCATCTGGTACGAGAAGAACGAGCCGCACACCGCCATCGGGACCGCGCTCGGCCGGAGCATGTCCAGTTCGACCTCCATCGGCGAAACCACCACCACGAAGTACGGCGGCTCCTACACCGTCGACGCCTCGCTCAGCCTGGCCGACATCATCGAGGTCGGCCCCAAGGCGAAGGTCGCGTTCGAGGGGAGTCACGCGGTCGAAACCGAGGAGAAGGTCGAATTTAGCACCGCGACCAAGACCAGCGCGTCCTTCGCCTACAACTCCACCTCCGGCGTAGTCATTCAGGACACGCTCAACTATAAGGTCTACAAATATGAGGAGGACGTCACGGGCGACGACGTGCGTGTGCGCGTGCCCTCCGGCGTCTCCTCCTTCCCCGACGGCGTCGAGGCGTGGACCCAACGCCAGGCCAACCGCGGCTGGCTGCCGGTCGGCCCCGGCCCGCGCGTCAACCTCGCGCTCGGCCACTTCGCCTCCCAGTCGAGCAACTACTACGATGCCGTCGCGAGTCGCGCGGTTGACGGCAACACCGACGGCAACTATTTCAACGGCTCCGTCAGCAGCACCGGCTCGAACGCAGGCGCGTGGTGGAAGGTCGACCTCGCCAGCGGCGAGGCCGCGCCCGGCAACAAGCCCATCGAGTCGGTAGGCATCTGGAACCGCACCGATGCCGTCCCCGACCGGCTGCAAAACTACGTGGTCGACGTCCTCAACGCCAGCGGCGCGCTCGTGTGGACCTCGCCCACCCAGACGACCACCGCGGGCACGCCCACCGTCATCCCCGTCCACAAGTCGGGCCGCTACGTGCGCGTCCGCCTGCTCGGCACAAACTACCTCACCCTGGCCGAAGTGCAGGTGTGGAAGGAGCTGGGCGAGAACCTCGCGCACGGCATGCCGGCCAGCCAGTCCAGCACCGACGGGGCCGCGGTCGCCAGCCGCGCGGTGGACGGCAACCGCGACGGCGCATCGACCGCGAACTCCCTCGCCGCAACCACCGCCGAAGCGGGCGCGTGGTGGCAGGTCGACCTCGAAGAAGAGCACCCCATCGCCGAGGTCGACGTCTGGAACACGACCGACGAGTGCTGCAAGAACGCGCCCGCCGAGTTCTGGGTGAAGGTCTCCAACACCGGCGCCGATTGGGACGATCCGCCCTGGAAGATGCTCTACCACTTCCCGCCCGGCCGGCCCACCGCGGTCATGGTCGGCGCGCTCGGCCGCTACGTCCGCATCGAAGCCAACGGCGCCGCAGCCCTGCGCCTTGCAGAGGTCGAGGTCATCAAGGGCCGCGAGGTCCCCGACTACCCGAAGCAGCTCTACCGCAACAGCGACAACTACTTCACCGTCACCAACTGGGACGGCAGCCAGGAACGCGTGGTGGGCAACCTCAAGTGGGACTGGTGCCAGGGCTACATGGACCCCGACGCGACCGCGTCCGACGAAAACGATACGCTCATCCGGGACCTCGTCGCCCCGCAGCAGGCGCCCAAAGTCTACAGCGGCAGCGCGGACACCGAGTGGGAGACCTCCGAGGCGTTCGAGAACACGCAGAGTTGGGAAGACACCTGGGGCCTCATGTTCTCGTTCGGCGCGGAGATGAAGATCCTCGGCATGGGCGCGGAGTGGGAGGTCAGCGGTGGCTTCGAGATGGCCGAAAGCAGCAGCCTCTCGCAGTCGAAGGAAACCTACTTCGAGGGCAACGCCTCGTCCTACGGCCCCTGGTCCGACTCCGAGTTCCGCTACGAGTACTGCCCGTTTTACTACGTGACCTACGCGGCCGCGGCCGACGGCGTCAACCAGGCCTACACCGTGCTCGATTTCTACGTGCCCTGCTACGGCAACCATTGCCCCTGGGCCGGTGTGACGTCGACCGCTGTGGCCGAGCCCACGGGTCCGACCGCCCCGCCATCAACGCCGATCATCGCCAGCCCGACCCACCCCGACCCGCTCGCCTGGTATCCGTCCGGCACGGTCACCTTCGGCTGGACGCAGCCGCCCGGCGACCCCACGACGAGCCCGCGCTATTCGTGGGTGCTCGACCGCGACCCGGCCACCGTGCCCGAGCCGGTCGCCCTCGGCACGCGGCAGGGCAAGACCTGGCACGACCTCGCCGACGGCGAGTGGTATGCGCACGTCCGCGCGACCAACAGCAGCGGCCAGTGGAGCGACGCCGCGCACCGCCGCGTGCGCATCGACCGCCTCGCGCCCGAAGTCGCGCTCGCGCTCGACCCGCCCATCCCCAACGGCAACCAGGGCTGGTACACCGTCCCCGTGACCGCCACCGTCAAGGCAACCGACGCGGGCGCAGGCGTCGCCGCAGTCGAGTTCAGCCTGGACGGCGCAAGTTGGCAGCCCTACACCGCGCCGCTCAACTTCGCGGCCGACACGGTAGGCGCCACGGTGTGGGCGCGCGCCACCGACGCAGCGGGCTTCGTCTCCGCGCCCGTCTCCACCACCTTGAAGATCGACCTCACCGCGCCCAACTCGCAGCAGTCCGCCGTGTGCTTGCCGGGCATGATCTGCTCGGGCGGCATCCACGAGCGCACGTCACGCATTGCGGGCATGGAAATCCAGATCGACGATGGCAGTTGGACCTCCATCGACTCGCTCGGCTCCTGGGGCGCCGGGCAGCCGAACACGCCGTGGGTGTATGCCCCGCTGCTCGAAGTGGGCAACGGGCATCACGTCATCCGCGGCCGCGCGGCCGACGGCGCGGGTAACGTCGAGCCCCCGCACGTCATCTCCGAAGTGACCTTCATCCCGACCGAGTCGCCCGACCTCAGCCGGAGCGAGATCACAGTCGAGCCGCGCATCGCGCGGCCCGGCACGGTCGTCACCGTCACCGTCGACCTGCGCAACGCCGGCTTCCAGGAAGCATACGTTGCGGCCACCGTGACCCTGCCCCCCGGCCTCGCGCCCGCGCCCGGTGCGCTCGCCACGCTCGGTGATAGCATCCCCTACGATCCCGCGACCGGCGCGATCACTTGGCCCGCCGAACTCATGTGGCCCGGCGAGCGCAGCCAGAGGCAGTTCCAGGCCGTCGTCGGCGCCGGACAGGCCGCGGGCGCCCTCACCGCGCGGCTTGACGCGCTCGGCTCGTGGCCCAACATCGACAAGGTGACACCGGCCGAACAGCAGCAGTTCCGCGACCGCGAGAACAGCGTCACCGCAACCGCTACGGTCACAGTCAATCCCGCCCTGCCCACCGGCCGCGACGTCACCGCCCCGCGCGTCCGCCTCACCCTCCCCGCGGCCGAGCAACTCTCCGCGGGCGAGCGGGTCCATCTCGCAATCAATGCCGGGAACGACGCGCGGCGCATGTTCGTGCGCGAATGGGTGCTCGATCCCGCGACCGGCGCCTGGATCATGGCGGGCGAGAGCGGCTGGCTCCCCTACGCGCCCTCCCTGCTCTGGCCCCTCGCGCCAGGCGCCGGCGTTCACTACCTCGGCGCGTGGGCCTCGGACGCCGCAGGCAACGTCTCCCGCCTCGACGAGGAGAGCCTCGCCACGGCCAACCGCCTTATCGAAGACAACCTCCCCGCGGGCCAACGCCGCCAGTACCGCTTCCCCGTCGAGGAAGGCCAGCACGTCATCAACCTGCTCGCCACCGCAGGCCAGGCCGACCTGTACGCGTGGCTCCCCGGCCACAGCCGCGCGCCCGACTACGCCACCGAGGGTCCTGCCTCGCTCAAGGCCCTCTGGTTCCCGGTCATCCTCCCCGGCGCCCACCTGGTGGAGGCCATCGCAGTAGACGACGCGACCTACACACTGCTCTACACGTCGCCATCTGAGCCCCGGAGCGAAGCCGCCGCCGCGCTCGCCGCGGCCCCGCCCGATAAACCGCTCACCATGACCACGCCGCTGACCGCCGGCCTCACCGCCGCCCCCAACCCCGACATGCGGCCGGTCTACATGCCGGTGATCTTCCGCTAAGGAGCAAAAACCCGACGGGTCCGCGGAGACCCGTCGGGTTTCTCTCGCGCGCCCCTAAAACGCCCCCGCCAGATACGCCCGCGTCCGCTCCTCCCGCGGATTCCCGAACACCTCCCCCGCCGGCCCCGCCTCCACCAGTTCCCCCAGGTACATAAAAATCACATAATCCGCCAGCCGCTTCGCCTGCCGCAGCATATGCGTCACCAGCACCACCGTATACTGTCCCTTCAGCTCCAGCAGCCGCGCCTCGATATGCTGCGCCGAAATCGGGTCCAGCGCGCTCGTCGGCTCGTCCCCCAGGATCACCTCCGGCTCCACCGCCAGCCCGCGCGCCAGGCACAGCCGCTGCTGCTGCCCCACCGACAGCTTCGCGGCCGGCCCCTTCAGCCGGTCCTTCACCTCGCCCCACAGCCCCGCCAGTTCGAGATAGTGCTGCACCGCCTCATCTTCCTTCCGCCCGTCCTTGATCCCGTGCAGCCGCCGCCCGTACGCCACATTGTCATAAATCGACATCGGCAGCGGAAACGGCCGCTGCGCCAGCAGCCCCGCCCGCTTCCGCACCTCCCCCACGTCCACCCCCGGCCGGTACACGTCCTCCCCGTCCAGCAGCACGCGCCCGCTCAACTGCGCGCCCTCCGTCAGGTCGTGCAGCCGGTTAATGCTCTTCAGCAAGGTCGTCTTCCCGCACCCCGACGGCCCCATAATCACCGTAATCCTGTTCCGCGGGATGTCCACGCTCACGCCCTTCAGCGCGTGAAACGCCTTATACCGCACGTCAAGCTTCTCGACGCGAATATGCGGATGCTCCATTCGATGCGTCTCCTTCCGATAAGAGGCGCAGAGGCGTCGGCGCGGCCATCTCGAATAAGCGAGAGGCGCGAAAAAACGAGTTGCGGCGAGCCCCATTCGTTTATTCGACCCCGCCCGCAGGCGCATTCGCTTATTCGAGATGGCCGCGCACCCTCACGCCCGTGCCCCATCCCTCAGCGCCCTACTTCACCACATTCCGCCCCAGCCGCGCGGCCAGCCACCGCGACCCCAGGCTCACCACCAGAATAATCGCTGTCAGCACCAGCGCCGCCGTATACGCGCGCTGCTGCACCGCCGGGAACGGCGTGCCCAACTGGAAAAACACCGCCAGCGGCAGGCTCGCCACCGGCCGCAGCAACGACGTCGGCAGCCGGTCCGTATATCCCGCGGTGAACAGCACCGACGCCGCATCCCCGATCCCCCGCCCGAACGCCAGCAGGATCGCCGTCACGATCCCCGGCAGCGCCTGCCTCGCAATCACGCCGAACGCCACCTCCGACCGCGTCGCGCCCAGCGCCAGCGCGCTCTCCGGCAGCTCCCGCGGGATCAACTGCATCACCTCGTCAACGGCGCGCACCAGGATCGGCAGCTCCAGCAAGGCCAGCACGACAATTCCCGCCAGCAAGGACGCCCGCGCGCCCACCAGCAGCATGATCGTAAACCCGAACGCGCCGTACACGATCGACGGCACCCCCCACATCACGTCCAGGCTCATGCGGATCGCGTCCGCAAACCCGCCCTTCCGCGCGAAACTGTTCAGGAACAACGCCAGCGGCAGGGCCAGCAGCAGCGCCAGCAGCGTCCCCCCGAACGCCAGCGCCAGCGACCCCAGGATCGCGTTCAGGATGCCCCCCTCCTTGCCCATGTAAAACCCGCCCTTCGGCGTCTGCGTCAGCATCTCCCACGTCAGCCCCGGCAGCCCCCGCACCACAACGGTGCCGACGATCAGCACCAGGCTCCCGCCGACCAGCAAAAACGACAGCAGCATCAGCGCCTTGATGACCCGCTCCTCGATGCGCGCCATGCGCCGCCTTCGCGATGTTCGCTCCAGACCGTCGCTCATGCCGCCACCTCCCGCTTCACCCGCCGCAGGATGAGCGCGGCGGCCAGGTTGAACAGCACCACGACCGCCAGCAAAATCAGCGCGCCCCCCAGCAACGCCGCATCGTACAGCGGAATCGACATCATCTCCCCGTAGTTGTTGGCGATGAGCGCGGTCAGCGGGTACGCCGGATCAAACAGCGACCCCGGCAGCTTCGCCACGTTCCCCACCACCATCAGCACGGCCATCGTCTCGCCGAACGCCCGCGAAAAGCCGAGCACCACCGCCGCAATCACGCCCGGCGCAGCCTTGCGCAGCACCACGTGCTTGATCGTCTGCCACCTTGTGCTCCCCAGGCTCAGCGACGCCTCCCGCAGCCCGCCGGGCGCCGCAGTCAACACCTCATACGTGATCGCGCTGATCACCGGCGACACCATCACCGCCAGCACGATGCCGCCCGCCAGGATGCCATACCCCGTCGGATTATCCGACCGAAACAGGGGGATAAAGCCGAGCGCATCCGACACCGCCGGCGCGACCCTCCCGACCAGCGGCACAATCGCCACCAGCCCCCACACCCCGTACACCACCGACGGAATCGCCGCCAGCACGTCCAGGCTGGGCTTGATGACGTTCCGCGTCGCCGGCCGCGCGTACTCGGCCAGGTAAATCGCCATCAGCAAGGACGGCGGCAGCGCAATGACCATCGCCACCGTCGTCACCCACAGCGTGCCCATGATAAAGGGCAAAAAGCCGAACAACCCCTGCAACGGGCTCCACACCTGCCCGCCCAGCAGCTCCCCCACCGTCTGATGCCCCAGCAGCGGCGCGGCCCGCCACGCCAGCCCGCCCGCCATCAGCAACAGCAGGGCCAGCGGCAGCAGCGCGATCACGACCAGCGCCCGGCTCGTGAAGCGGTCCCTCAACCGCCGCCACCGCCCCGGCCGCGGCTTAGCCCCTGCCATCGGCGGGGCCTCCGAGATGGATTCCACCATGCGCCTGCATCCTTACGGTTCGTAGTAGGCGCTTCAGCGCCCGGTTCGCGCAAGGTGCGGCGCGCAATATGGTGCGCGCCGCACCCGCCCCTACTTCACCTTCCCCAACCCCGCCTGCAACACATCCGCCGGCAGCGTCACATACCCCGCCTCATCCACATACTTCTGCCCGTCCGTCAGCACCCACTTCACGAACGCGGCCACCAGCGGCGACGGCGCATCCTTCGTCACCAGGTTCAGCGCGCGCGCCGGCGGCGAAGGATACTTCCCCGTCGCCACCGCGTCCACCGCCTCCCGCTTCGTCTCCAGCCGCTCCGAATCGTCCGCCGTCCCATCCCCGTTCGCGTCCACCGGGATCGCCACCGCGCCCGGCACGAGCTGCCCGGTCGCGTTATCGAACGCGTACGCCAGGTTGTTGAACCCGATCCCCAGCTTGTCCTTAATGACCGCATCCAGCAGGCCCGGATCGCCGAACACCGCGATGCCCTTCAGGTTCTCCTGCTTCTTCCCCAGGTACTTCGCCCACGTCTCCGGCGCGCCCGCCGCATCCGAGCGGGTGTAGACGTTGATCGCATCCGTGACCTCCGGCTTGCCGACCAACTGCCCCCACGTGGTAATCTCGCCCGTAATCCAGATCTTCTCGAACTGCTCCTTCGTCACGCCCTTCGCCAGCAGGTCCGCCAGCACCGGGTTTTGCGCGTTGACCATCGGCAGCACCGCGTCCTTCGTCACCGCAACCCACCACGCGCCCTTCCCTTCCTCCTCCTTCGTGATGTCGCGCGACACCATGCCGATGTCGACCGCGCCCGCCAGCGCGTCCGCCATGCCCTTGCCCGCGCCGCCCGCCGAGATGTCGAACTGCGCGCCGGGGTTGGCCTTGCTAAACTCCTCGCCCCACTTGACCACCATCGGATACAGCGCAAACGCGCCCGACGCCGTGATCGTGCCCTTCAAGTTGGAGTTGCCGCCACTGCCCGCAGGCGCGGCCACAGTCGTGTGGGGCACAGGAGTAGCCGTCGCCGCGCCGTCGTCACCAGGCGCCGACGCCGCCTGCGGCCCGGCGCACGCCGCCACCAGCGGCAACAGCAGCGCGAGAACAACGAGGAGCGCGACGACGGGACGCCGCGCGGCCAGAGGTGAAAACATGGTCCCTTCTCCTTTTTCTACATCTCCTACAGAACTACTAGGAGAATCGGGTATAGCGTAAGGGCCGCAGAGCGGACGCCCGGCCGGTGCGTCCCCCACGCGACCCGTAGCAGCGAAGGATAAGGTTAGGAAAGGGAGGTTCGTAGTAAGCGCTTCAGCGCTCGTGCGCCAACCGCGCAACCGTTCGCTACGTCAGCCGCGCGTGCTCCACGCGGCGCGCCACATCCGCCAGCGTCGTCCGATCCAGAATCTCCGAAATCGCGTTCCGCACGTCGAACATCACCAGCCGCAGCCCGCACGTCTTCTCGTCGGGACAGGCGCACTTTTCATACGCGCTCTGGCTCACGCAGCGAATCGGCGCCAGCGGCCCATCCAGAATGCGGATAATCTGCCCCAGCGTAATCTCCGACGGCGCCTTCGCCAGCGAATACCCGCCGCCCACGCCCATCCGGCTCCGCAGCAGCCCCGCGTTCCGCAAAGTCAGCAAAATCTGCTCCAGGAACTTCACCGGGATCTGCTCGCGCTGCGCGATCTCCTTCATCGGCGCCACCACCCCCGGAGGCTGTGACGCCAGATCCACCATCGCGCGCAGGCCATACTCACCGCGTTTAGATAACTTCATAGAAAAAGTCGACTGCTCAAGTAGGAGTTGTGGGAGAAGTATAAGGGGAAAAGATAAGAGTTGTCAATACCCCAATTTTTGAAAAAACAATTTAAGAGCCGCTAATCGGTCCGGTCTTTACGAACGAGTTGCGCCGGCATCCGTTTCGCAAGTGACCGGAAGACGACTATAATAACGGTGTTGGCTACGGCCACATCACTGAAAGGCGGCCATGACACTACAACTCCCGCTCTTGAATAGCGAACCAGACAGTGAGACCCCCGCGTCCGTCACGGTATCGCAGCGGCGTCGCCTGATTGAGTTGCTATCCTCCGATCTGGACTTCCATGACCAGGGCAGCGGTTATGGCGCGCACAACTTCCATGCGTTTCCCGCGAAGTTCCCGCCGCAGTTGCCGAGAAAGTTCATTGTCGGCCTTACGGAGCCCGGCGACACAGTCCTTGATCCGATGATGGGCTCGGGCACAACGGTTGTTGAAGCCGTGGGCGCCGGGCGACGCGCCGTCGGGTTTGATATTGATCCGCTCGCGGCGCGAATCACGCGCGTCAAAGTGACGCCACTCGACTACGACACCGTTGCGGCGACGGGGCGCCGCATCGTATCGGCCGCCAGAGTCAAGGCCTACACCCACCGCGCGGAAGTTGTGGAGCAGCTAAACGCGTGGCGCGCAGTCGATCCGCTAACCATGCGGTTTATTGACGAGTGGTTTGACCTGGATGCTCAAGTCGAACTGCTAGCCTTGAAGCAGCAAATTGAAACGCTTGATGACGAGGCAATACGGGCTTTCTTCGAGCTTGCCCTGTCCGCCATCATTATCACAAAATCAGGCGGCGTCTCGCTGGCGCTTGACCTTGCGCACACTCGGCCGCATAAGCCAAAGGTCATTATCAACCGCACCGGCGAGGTCATCTTCGGGATGGATGCGCTCAACGAAGACGACGGAAACACACGTGTCTTCACGAAAATTCTGCGCTCCCCGTTGGATGAGTTTGAACGCCGATACAAGAGCAACTTGAAATCCCTGCCGCCGACACACCCCAACGCGCCCCGGCCCGATATCCGGTTCGGTTCCAGCGCCGAGCAAATGCCCCTCGAAGATGGCTCGGTCGACTTGATTGTTACGTCGCCGCCGTATGCGTCTAATGCGATCGACTACATGCGCGCGCACAAGTTTTCGCTCGTCTGGCTGGGGCACTCCATTGAGGCGCTATCGCAGAAACGCAAAGAGTATATCGGCGGGGAAATCGTCAATGAAAACGCGCTGGAACCACTGCCGCCGTACGCGGAAGCGATCGTACGCGAACTCCAGGCCAAAGACCGACAGAAGGCGCGCGTCCTCCATCGCTACTACTCTGAAATGACACGGGTCCTGCGGGAAATGCGTCGAGTTTTGCGCGCAGACCGTTGTGCCGTTGTCGTCGTTGGCAGCTCGGTTATGCGCGGCCGAGACACGGAGACTCACGAATGCCTTGCGGCCATCGGTCGCCAGCTCGGCTTTGAAGTCCCGTTGATTGGCGAACGCCACCTGGACCGGGACCGCCGCATGATGCCCGCTGGCATAAAGATCAACCGCGATTCGCAGATACAGCAGCGCATGCACGTCGAGTACGTTATCGGCTTCTACAAACCCTGATCTCGCGCGATCGAAAGGTCATCCCATGTCCATCGCCGAACTGCGAAAGAAATACCATGAGGAACTGTGCTCAAAGATCATTCGGGTCTCAAAAAATAAGAGGGGAGTAGACTATCCGAACTTTGCCGATGCTGGCAATACCAGTAGCATAGCCATTGCCTGGGGCATCGTGAATCGAATCAACTACGCTTCCAACTCTGAACTTCTGAAGGGGCAGACGGCAGGAGCCAATTTTGAGCAAATCACGCGCGACTTTCTGGAAGCGGCCTTCGGCTTGCTAGAACACCTCAGGCCCGGCAAGTGGCAATACTTCACGCATAGAGACATCTCTCAATTTGAGCAGTTCGCGCATTTGGCGACAGTAGCGAAACTTATCCAGAATAACCCCGAACTGGAAACCGCCCTCGGCGGGGACTACATCATTACGCCCGACGTTGTGATTGGGAAGTGGCCCGTGCCTGAAACAACGATCAACGGCGCTGGCGAAGTCGTGACCGAAACAGGTCCAGAAGCGAAGCTAACCCCGCTTCGTGAGGTCAATCACTCTCGGCCAATTATGACCCTTCACGCAAGCATTTCCTGCAAATGGACGATTCGCAGCGACCGCAGCCAGAACTCGCGCACGGAAGCCCTTAACCTGATCCGTAATCGCAAGGGCGCGCTCCCTCACATTGCCGTTGTCACCGCCGAACCAACCCCGTGGCGCATCGCTTCTATCGCTCTGGGCACAGGCGACATTGACTGCATGTATCACTTCGCGCTCTACGAGTTAATCGAGGCGGTTGCCGAGCAGGGCAGCGTCGACAACATCGCCCAGCTGGCGAACCTCGTTCAGGGCAAACGCCTGCGTGACATCAGCGACCTGCCATTTGATCTGGCAATATAGCAACACGGGCTTTATCTTCATCCGCTTCGTTGGGACGCATGAAACCTACGACCAGATAGATGCGGAGACCATTTAGTGAAGCCGAGTATGAGGCCGCGCTAGGGCACACGAACGCGCTCATGGACGCCGAACCCGGCTCGCCCGACGAAGACGCGCTCGAACTATGGGGCCTGCTCATCGAGCAGTACGAGAAGGCGCACTATCCCATCGACCCGCCCGGCCCGGTCGACGCAATCCTCTTCCGCATGGAGCAGGCCGGGTTAAAGCCCAAAGACCTCGTCCCCCACATCGGCAGCCAGAGCAAAGTATCCGAGGTCCTCAACCGCAAGCGCCGCCTCAGCCTCACCATGATTCGCGCGCTCGCCGACGGCCTGGGCATCCCCGCAAAAGTCCTCCTTCAACCATCCGCGCCCGCGTCGCGTCGCGCCCGCTCCGCCCAACCATACGCCCGCACTGAGTAGCGCAACCAAAGGCCTGACAGGATTTCATCACGCCAGCGCAGTTGGCGCGCCTCTCCGCGCCTCCCCCGCGCTCCGCGCCTCTGCGTTCCAAAACACGCACACCCCACACGCGCGCCCCTCAATGCCCCACCACCACCCCCGCAAACACCGTCTGCCACAACAACACCACATTCAGCCCCACAATCACCCCCGCCGCCCCCCACGCCGCCACCTTCGTCCACCGCCCATTCACGAACGGCCCCATCACCTGCGGATTCGACGTAAACAAAATCAACGGCACCACCGCAAACGGCAGTTGAAACGACAAACTCACCTGCGACAGCACCAAAATCCGCAGCGGATCGATCCCCAGCCCGATAATAATCAGGCTCGGCACCATCGTAATCATCCGCCGCACCCACACGTTGATCTTATGCGTCGTAAACCCGTCCATGATCACCTGCCCCGCCATCGTCGCGGTCGTCGACGACGCCAGGCCCGACGCCAGCAAGGCTAAGGCAAACGCCACCCCCGCCGCCGGCCCCAGCAGCGGCACCAGCGTATTATGCGCCGTCTCCAGCGACGGGTCCGCCAGCCGCCCCCCGCTGAACGACGCCGCGGCCATAATCAAAATCGCCGAGTTCACCAGAAACGCCCCGTTCAGCGCGATAAACGAATCCACCTGCGCCATCCGGTACACCTGCCGCTTCCGTTGCAGCGAATCGCTCGGCCGCACCCGCGTCTGGATCACCGCGCTGTGCAGGTACAGGTTATGCGGCATCACCGTCGCGCCCACAATCCCCACCGCCACCAGCAGCGCGCCAATCGGCATCGTCGGAACCAGCAGCCCCTGCGCAATCGGCCCGAACGGCGGCTTCGACAGGATAATCTCCGCCATATAGCCGAACCCGATCACCGCGATCAGGCCGATGATCACAATCTCCACCTTCCGCACGCCCCACCGTTCCAGGAACAAAATCAGCGAAATCACCACCCCTGTCAGCAGCGCGGCCGGGAACAACGGAATCCCGAACAGCAGGTAAAAGCCCACCGCCCCACCCAGAAACTCCGCCAGGTCCGTCGCAATCGCGGCCAGCTCCGCCGTCACCCACAGCGTGTACGACGCCCACTTCGGATACCGGTCGCGGCACACCTCCGGCAGCGTCCGCCCCGTCGCGATCCCCAGCTTGGCCGACAGCGTTTGCAGCAAAATCGCCATCAAATTGGCGATCAGCACCACCCACAGCAGCGAATAGCCGTAACTCGCGCCCGCCTCAATGTCCGTGCCCCAGTTGCCCGGATCCATGTAGCCCACGCTGATCACGAACGCCGGCCCGAAGAATACGAGCGCCCGCCGCAGCACCGTCACGCTGCCGTAGCGCGCGAACATCGCCTTGACCCGCTCCCACTCCTCCCGCAGCCACCCCACCGACGGCAACTGAATCTCGCGGATCGTCCCCGCGTCCAGGCTGATCTGGTTCGCCTCAGCCCGGCTCAGGCTGAACTGCTGGCCGTTCACCCGGTAGCGCACCGGCTCGCCCAGCGGCTCCGCGCCCACCGCAGCCACCTCCGCGCCCGCCACCAGCCCCGTCCCCGCCAGCCGCGCCGCCAGCCCGACCCCCTCGCCGACCGTCAGCACCCGGCCCGCCTGCCCGATCTCGATCTCCGACAGCGGGCTGCTCTCAGCCGCCGCCGCCACCACAAACACCCGCTCCGCCGCGGCCGGCGCCAGCGTCAGCCGCTGCCGCCCCGACCACACCAGCACCCGCCCCGGCATCCGCTCGTCCACCTCGACCTGCGCGCCCGGCGTCAGCCCGATCGCGGCCAGTTGCGCAAACAGCGACGGCGGCTCGTCCTCCACATGCGTCACGCGCCCCACCCGGTGCAGCGGCCACCGCAGCAGGTCCGTCCCCTCCTCCTTCGACGGCAGCTCGCCCGTCGCCGTCGGAATCGGGTCGCCGTGCGGATCAAACCTCGGCCGCCCCAGCTCCCGATCCAGCGCCTCCACCTGCTCCGGCGTCGACAGGTGCTCCCGCCGCATCGCCTCCTCGTGCAAGGCCGTCAGCGGCAGCCCCTCCTTGTCCGCCAGGTACCGCTCCCACAGCCGGTGCGCGCGGATCAGCTCCAGCGCCCGCCGCTCGCCCGCCGGCGTTATTTTGATCCCATCCCCCTCCAGCTCCGCCCACTTCCGCCGCTCCAGCTCCGCCGCGATCACCGCATACCGCCCCGGCTGCAAATCCGCCGCGCGGATCAAATCCCGCGACGGCACGCTCGCGCCATCCCGCCCGAGGTGATACAGCGCCTTAACCGCGTCCTCCGCCACCTCGTCCACGCCATACACCACCTCCCGCGTCCTCCGCCACAGGGTGACGACGGCCACCGACAGGACGATAATAATCAGCAGCAAAATCGCAATCGCAATCTGGTACATCAACATGAGGGCAAATCCTGGGAACGAAATCAGCGCGGCTGGAGTCTGCGCATTATAACGCAAGTAAAGTGAACGCGTAGACAACGGAAGCGCGAGGATGAGGCGCGGCCATCTCGAATAAGCGAACGATGGTCGAATAAACGAATCTCCGGCGCGCGCAATTCGCTTATTCGATCATCATTCGCTTATTCGAGATGGCCGCGTCTCACCCATTGCGACGATTCCGCCCACCTGCGTTATACTACCCGCCGCACCTTCTCTTGAGGAACCAACACCATGTCTCAGCCAACCAGCATCCGCCGCATCATGCTCATCCTCGCGCTGCTAACGCTGCTGTTCAGCGCGATTCTCACACCCATCGCTGCGGCCGAAACGCCCACACCCGCCGCAACCGCCACCCCCGACCCAAAGCGCCTCCAGCGCACCGAAAACTTCCTCGTCCTCGGCGCCGACGTCCGCCCCGGCCCCTGGATGATGCATACCGATTCCATCATGCTCATCGCCATCGACCACGCCACCGGCCAGGTCGGCGTCCTCTCCATCCCGCGCGACCTCTGGGTCGACATCCCCGGCTGGGGCATGGATCGCATCAACTCCGCCTACTTCCTCGGCGACTACACCAAGTACAAAGGCGGCTCCCCCGCGCTCGCCAAAGCCACCGCGGAAAAAGCCCTCGGCGTCCCCATCCAGCACGTCGTCCTCATCAAGATGGACGGCCTCGCCCGGCTCGTCGACGCGCTCGGCGGCGTCACCGTCAGGCTCGACTGCCCCCTCTACGAGCAGACGCCCGACCCCAAAAACCCGAACAAAATGCTCAACTGGAGCCTGCCCGCCGGCGAGGTCAGGCTCACCGGCGAAGACGCGCGCAAGTTCGCCACCTACCGCTACCTCACCACCGACTTCGGCCGCGCCGCGCGCCAGCAGCAGCTCATCTGGGCGCTCCGCAACCGCGCCAAAAACCTCGACATCGTCGGCAAAATCCCGCAGCTCTGGACCGCGCTCGGCGGCGCGTTCAAGACCGACCTCAGCGTGCTCGACGTCCTGCGCCTCGCCCGCTTCGGCCTCGAGCTCGACGCCGCCAAAGTCACCGGCGCGTCCCTCGCGCCCGACGTCATCAAGCCCTACACCACAAAGGGCGGCGCCGCAGTCCTCGTCATCAAGGACAAAGCCAGCCTCAACAAACGTCTCGGCGAAATGTTCACCGCCAAACCCCTCGCCGACCTCGGCAAAAGCAACGGCAAATGCCCCCCCGCGCCCCCCGGCTTCAAGCCGCTGCCCACACCGAAGCCGTAACGAGGCCGCGGCGAATCCGGGCGGTTTCGCCGCCAAAAATCACTCTTGACGCGCGCGCGCCCGCAATGTACAATGCAACCAGCCGCCCTGTTCGCTGCTCACGTTGGCGCGCCTTTCTGACCGGTCCGGCCGGAGAAGGAGGAACCAGATGTCTCGGAAACGACTTCTCATGCTGCTCACCGCAGTTGTGTTGCTCCTCGCAGCCACCGCGCTCGTCGCCTACGCGGCCATTACCGCTGTCTCCATCACGTTCACCAACCCCAACAACAACAACAGTCAGTGGGTCGCCACCTTCAATGTGACGACGGACGGCGCGGGCAACGGCGTCTGTATCCGGTGGAGCGCCACCAATCCACCCACGGGCAACTACACGCTCTGCACCAAGAACACCGCCACATCATTCACCTGCCTCGCTGCGCCCCTTGCCGCGTCAACCACTTACTACTGGGAGCTAAACAACTTCAGCGGCAACTCATGCAACAGCCAGCCCGTGACCAACGGCACGCGCACCGGCAGTTTCAGAATCAGCCCCCTCGCCGTCACCCTCGCCAGTTTCGCCGCCACCCGCCACGGCGCCAGCGTCCGCGTCACCTGGGAAACCGTCTCCGAAACCGACAACGCCGGCTTCAAGGTCTACCGCTCCGCGACCGAAACCTCCGAGCGCGCGCTCCTCGCCTTCATCCCCGCGCAGACGGTCGGCGGCGCGGCCGGCGCGGCCTACGAATACACCGACGCGACCGCCATCGACCCGAACGCGGTCTACTGGCTCGAAGACATCGACCTCAGCGGCAAGGCCACGCTCCACGGCCCGCTGACCCCGCGCGTCAACGTGCCAAACGCCGTCTCCGCCCGCTCCTTCACCGCCACGCCCATCACGCCCAACGTCCCGCTCTACCTCGCCGCGCTCTTCGTCGCGGCCGGCGGGCTGTGGGCCACTGTCTATCGCCTGGGCCGCAAGCGCGCCTGACCCCACGCGCGACCCGACGGGTTTTCCAACGCCGCGAAGCGGCGCCCCGTCGGGTCTTTCATTGAGGAAAACGCATGCTCACCATCAAACCCCTGCAACCCGCGCACTACGCCGCCGCAGCCACCCTCTTCGCCGCCAACTACGCGCAGCTCCGCGCCGCCATCCCCGAACTGCCCGCCGCCTTCACCGACCCCGCCGCCACCGTCGCGCGCCTCGCGCAGATGACCGGCCGCGCGCTCGCCGCGTTCGACGGCGCCACCCTCGCAGGCTACCTCTGCTGGTGGCAGTCGACCAACTTCCGCCGCTCCGGCCGCCGCGGCGCCTACGTCCCCGAATGGGGTCACGCCACCCTCCCCGGCCGCGCGACGGAAGTGTACCGCGCGCTCTACCGCGCAGCCGCCACGGAGTGGGCCGCGGCGGGCAACCAGGTCCACGCCATCAGCCTCCTCGCCACCGACGAAAGCGCGCGCGAAACCTGGTTCTGGAACGGCTTCGGCCTGTTGGTGGTCGACGCCGCGCGGCCCGTGGCCCCCCTTCCCGCGCCCGTCGTCACCCCGCTCACCATCCGGCCGGCCGCCCCCGCCGACGCGCCATCCATCGCCGGCCTCGACGCCGCGCACGTCCGTCACTACGCCGCGCCCCCCGTCCACATGGCCCCCGCCGCCGACGACGGCCCCGACTTCTTCCGCGCCTTCCTCGCAAAGCCCAAAAACTCGATCTGGCTCGCGCTCTCCGGCGACGAACCCGTCGGCTTCATGCGCTTCACCGGCGAGGAGTTCGACGCGGTCGCGGTGCTCGAATCGGACACAGCCGCCTTCTGCGACGGCCTCTACGTCCGCCCCGCCTACCGCGGCCAGCGCGCCGCGCCCGCCATGCTCGCCGCCGCGCTCGACCACTACGCGCGCCTCGGCCTCACCGCCCTCTACACCAACTTCGAGTCATTCAACCCCGAAGCCGCCACCTTCTGGCCCCGCTACTTCCGCCCCGTCTGCTACTCGCTGCTGCGCACGCCGGAAGTTGTCTTTGCCACAGAGGTCACAGAGCGCTCAGAGACTCTGA